>CALLVV010000027.1 GCA_938012815.1 uncultured Propionibacteriaceae bacterium | reverse complement strand
CATGTTCGATCAAACCCGTTTTTCGTCACTGTCCACGAAACATGTAGCACTCCACTTGGTGAAAGCGTATGGAACGGGCTTAAGGGGTTACTCAGCTGATGATGACTCTTGTAACTCTCTTGGAAGGCATCATTCCCGGCGAACTCTTTGCCGCAATCGTGCTCATCCTGATCGGTTCGCTCTCACTCCGGCAAGGCTGGGTAGCCTATACGGAGCCCATCCCTCGCTTCGTCATCAACTACCGCGGCTGGACCTGCCCACCCCTCGCCATGTTCCACGGGGGTGTGGCCATGCTGCTCATGTCAGTACCAGCATTCAAACTCCCCCCTCCCCAAGATCGTAGCAGGAGTAATCGGGCTGACATGGCTATTCTGCGGACTGACCTCCCTGCTTGGCCTCTTCTTCTGGTTTCCCCGCTTTCTCCTCCCCCGCTGGTACCGCCGAGCCGTAAAGGCCGGCGTCCCACGCAACGACCCCAACGCCATGGGAGCCTTCAAAGCCCTCCCCCTAGAACAACAACGCAACGCAGCCCAACAAGGAAACCAACGGTGAGGCGCTGAACCAGACACGGGCCGGCCAGCGTCCACATGGCAAACGCCCGTAGGCTGAGGGTCGTGTACGACGTCTCGGTGGTGTTGTTCGAGGGTTTCGAACTGCTCGACGTGTTCGGGCCGGTCGAGCTCCTCGCCCGGCTGCCCGAGGAGTACCGGATCATCTACGTGGCACCCGACACAGGGCCGGTTCGCAGCAGTCAGGGAGCAGAAATCGTGGTTCCCGTGTCCTTGAAAGACGCAGCACACTCCGACATCGTGTTCATGCCGGGCGGCCCCGGCACCCGCTGCCTGGTCCGCGACCAACAATTCCTCCAGATACTCAGCCATGTGGCAGCCCCCGCTTCGATCGTCGTCTCGGTGTGCACCGGTTCAGCGGTTCTGGCGGCCGCTGGCTTGTTGAACGGATACCGGGCCACATCCAACAAACGAGCCTTCGACTGGGCGTCAGGACACGGGGACGAGGTCACATGGGTGCGCAGGGCGCGGTGGGTACACGATCGGAACCGTTGGACCTCCTCCGGGGTGGCTGCCGGCATGGACATGACGGCAGCGTTGATCGGTCACCTCACCGGTCCGGAAGCCGCGGCGACGGCCGCCCGTGAGATCGAATTGGAGATTCACCCCGACCCCACGCAGGATCCCTTCGCAGACTCCCGGTGACAACTCTCAGGGCATCATGCCTGCCGCTACGATGCTTCGTACGCACGACACTGAAGATCGACGACGATGTCCGAAACGAGCAGGAGACGTCGTCGCACGGGCCGTTGACAGTCGAAGGAGACCCGATGAATCAACCGAAGCCAAAGCGGATCAGCTGGCTGGACAGCGTCGCACATCGCGACTGGCTCGCACGGCACCGGGAAGCGTTGCTGGACTTCTTCCAACCCGAGGTCGTGTTGCCCGGCGCGGGCTACGCCTACCTTGATTCACGGGGCCGCGCCCTGCCCCGGCTGGGATCACAACTGTGGCTGGGTGCACGAATGCTGCACTGCTTCTCCATAGCGGCCATGCAGGGGGCGTCCCGGAGCCGAGGACGTGGCCCGGCACGGCATCGGTTTCTACCTGAACGGCGCCGGCCGCGACACCGAGCACGGCGGATGGTTCCCAACCGTCGGAGGCGATTCCCCCAGCTCCCGTAAAGAACTCTACGGGCAGGCCCACATCCTGCTCGGCGCCAGTTCTGCCACCACTGCCGGGATTCCCGGGGGCGAGGAGCTGCTGGCAGCGGCCCTGGACATCATCGAGAGGTTCTGGGTGGAGGCCGACGGTGCGGGCATCGATGCCTTCGACCGCGAATTCCACCAAGCCGAGCCCTACCGTGGCCAGAACGCCAACATGCACCTGGCGGAGGCCTACCTGGCGGCCCACGAGGCGACCGGCGACGAACAGCTCCTGGAACGGGCCGCAAGGATCGCGCGCCGCATCGCGGGGCGGGCCGCCGACGCCACGGAAGGGGCCTGGCGGCTCCCGGAACACTTCGACGCCGCCTGCTGCCCGAGAACCGGGGAATAGCCGCCTGGGTGCGAGAAACGTGCCGAGGTAACAACAAAACGGGCTGAACCGGGCTGCGGAAGTGTCAGTAGATGGTTTCGACCAACTCGCAGAGCGAGCAGGCTGGCTCAACCGACTTGGCTCAAAGAAATCCGCGAAAGCGAAAAGGGTAGGCATCCCGGACAAGGATGCCTACCCGTCGCTCCGATCTCAGTTCTCGGACTTGTTCTCCACCGGCTCGGTGACCAGCTCCAGAACCGCCAAGGGCGCGGAATCGCCCTTGCGGATGCCGATCTTGGTGATGCGGGTGCAGCCACCGTTACGGTCCTGGAGGGTGGGGGCGATCTCCTCGAACAGTTTCGCCACCACATCCTTGTCAGTCACCGACTTCAGCACCAGACGGCGGGAGTGGAGGTCGCCGCGCTTGGCCTTGGTGATGAGCTTCTCAGCCAGCGGCTGGACGCGGCGGGCCTTGGTCTCGGTGGTGGTGATACGGCCGTGCTCGAAGAGCTGGGTGGCCAGGTTGCGCAGGATGAGGCGCTCATGAGTGGGGCTGCCACCCAGACGGGGGCCCTTGGTCGGCTTAGGCATTTCTCAATTCTTTCGGTCTGGTTCCGAGCAGCGCTCGGTGTGGGTTCTCAGTACTGCTCGGTCTCGGCGTAGTCATCGTCCGCTTCGGCGTCGAGGTCTTCCTCGCCCTCGTGCTCCTGGTCATAGCGTTCGATGGCTTGGATCGGGTCGAACCCCGGGGCGGCGTCACGCAGCGCGAGACCCAGGTTGTGAAGGGTGACCTTGACCTCGAGGATCGACTTGGAGCCGAAGTTGCGGATGTCGAGGAGGTCCTCCTCGGAACGGGCGACGAGCTCACCGACGGTGTGGATGCCCTCGCGTTTGAGGCAGTTGTAGGAGCGCACCGAGAGGTTCAGGTCCTCGACGGGCAGATTCAGCGATTCGGCGATCTGTTCGTCCACGGGCGAGGGACCCATCTCGATGCCCTCGGCGTTGACGTTGAGCTCACGGGCCAGGCCGAAGAGCTCCACCAAGGTCCGTCCCGCGGAGGCGACGGCATCGCGGGGGGCCATGGACGGCTTGGTCTCGACGTCGATGATGAGACGGTCGAAGTCGGTGCGCTGCGCCACGCGGGTGGCCTCCACCTTGTAGCTCACCTTCAGCACCGGAGAGTAGATGGAGTCAACGGGGATGCGTCCGATCTCGGCGTCGGGATCCTTGTTGAGGACGCTGGAGACGTAGCCCCGGCCGCGCTCGACCACCAGCTCCATCTCGAGTTTGCCGCCTTCGCTGAGGTTGGCGATGTGCAGTTCGGGATTGTGCACCTCGACCCCGGCCGGAGGCTGGATATCAGCCGCGGTGACCTCACCGGCCCCCGCCTTGCGCAGGTACATGACCACGGGCTCGTCCTCCTCGGAGGACAGAACCAGGCCCTTCAGGTTCAGGATGATCTCGGTGACATCCTCGACCACACCCTCCAGGGTGGAGAACTCGTGCTGATTGCCCTCGATCTTGATGGAGGTCACGGCCGCGCCCGGAATGGACGACAACAGGGTGCGACGCATCGAGTTGCCGAGGGTGTAGCCGAAACCAGGTTCGAGGGGTTCGATGATGAACCGCGAACGGTACTCGGAAACCGTCTCCTCCGACAAGGTCGGACGCTGTGCGATGAGCATTTTCTTCCTTCCCGCGTCACCCACTATTTGATGACGCGAATGCCACGGCAGGAACCTCTCCGGCCGCGGGGCCCGGAAACCCGAGCTGGGCCGGCCAGCATTTGACGTGCCGACCGGCCCGGTGGTGCCTACTACTTGGAGTAGAGCTCGACGATCATCTGCTCCTGGACGTCGATCACGATCTGCTCGCGGACGGGGAGCTGGTGGACGAGGATGCGCATCCGGTTGGGGCGGGCCTCAAGCCACGCGGGAACGGTTCGCTCCCCGTGGGTCTCACGCGCCACCACGAGCGGGTGAAGGTTCATCGACTTCTCAGCGACGTCGATGATGTCGTGGGCCTTGACGCGGTACGACGGGATGTTCACCTTCTTGCCGTTGACAAGGAAGTGACCGTGCACCACGAGCTGACGGGCCTGACGGCGGGTGGCGGCGAAGCCTGCACGGTACACGACGTTGTCTAGACGCGACTCGAGGATCTGCAGCAACGTGTCACCAGTCTTGCCGGGGTGACGATCCGCCTCCTCGTAGTAACGGCGGAACTGCTTCTCGAGGACGCCGTAGGCGAAACGCGCCTTCTGCTTCTCCTTGAGCTGCAGCGAGTACTCGGAATCCTTGGTACGGCCGCGACCGTGGGCACCGGGCGGGTAGGGGCGGCGTTCGAACGCCTTGTCATTGCCAACCAAGTCGGTCCCGAGGCGACGGGACTTCTTGGTCATGGGGCCGGTGTAACGAGCCATTTTCTCTTCAGTCCTTTACTTCTCGGGCGCTCAGACGCGGCGACGCTTCGGCGGGCGGCAGCCGTTGTGTGGCACGGGCGTGACATCGGAGATGGTCCCGACCTCGAGGCCCACGGCGCCCAGCGAGCGGATCGCGGTCTCACGGCCCGAGCCCGGGCCCTTGACGAACACGTCGACGCGTTTCATGCCGTGCTCCATGGCGCGGCGACCAGCGGCCTCGGCGGCCATCTGAGCGGCGAAGGGGGTCGACTTGCGGGAGCCCTTGAAGCCGACGGTGCCGGCGGAGGCCCAGGAGATCACTGCCCCGTTGGGGTCGGTGATCGAGATGATCGTGTTGTTGAAGGTGCTCTTGATGTGAGCCTGTCCGGCGAGGACGTTCTTCTTCTCCTTGCGGCGCACCTTGGTCTTGGCGGCCTGCTTGCGGCTGGTTGCCATCAGTAGTCAAATCTCCTGTCTCAGCTCACCGCGCGGGTCAGCGTGCCTTCTTCTTGCCGGCCACGGCCTTCTTCTTGCCCTTGCGGGTGCGCGCATTGGTGCGGGTGCGCTGACCACGGACCGGGAGGCCACTGCGGTGGCGACGGCCCTGGTAGTTGCCTATCTCGACCTTGCGGCGGATGTCGGCAGCAACAGTGCGACGGAGGTCACCCTCGATCTCGTAGTTGCCCTCGATGTGGTCACGCAGCGCGACGAGCTGTTCATCGGTGAGCTGGTGGACACGGAGATCGCCGCTGACACCGGTGGCGGCGAGGGTCTCGGCGGCGCGGGTGCGGCCGATCCCGAAGATGTAGGTGAGTGCAACCTCCAGGCGCTTGTCGCGCGGCAGGTCGACACCAACGAGGCGTGCCATGTTCTACCTTTCAGTGTTTCCGGCCCCTGTGGGTTTCCACCCGGTCAGGTCGGGGACCGCGAAGGTGTGTGGCGTGTCGCGTCCCCTCCAGGCGCGCGGCGGTTCTCTTTCGCCGCAGAGGGGCCTTGGCCTTCGTCCAAGGGTCGGGAGTCACCGTTCGGTGGCCCTTGCGATCACGTTGTGTTCAATTGTCCGGCGGGCTGGGCGACCTGCCCCGTTCCGCGATGCTCTGCGAACCCTCGCCGGGTTTTCAGCCCTGGCGCTGCTTGTGGCGCGGGTTGTCGCAGA
>CALLVV010000026.1 GCA_938012815.1 uncultured Propionibacteriaceae bacterium | reverse complement strand
CCGGCCTGTACGTGGGCGGCGAGGCCAACTTCTCCGACCACGGCGCGAACCGCCTCGGCGCATCGGCGCTGATGCAGGGGCTCGCCGACGGGTATTTCGTGCTTCCCAACACGATCAACGACTACCTGGCCGACGGCCCCTTCGAGAAGATCTCGGACAAGCACCCGGCGGTGGTCGAAGCACTGCAGACCGCCACGGCACGCGTCTACAAGCTGCTGAGCATCCAGGGCACCCGATCCGTGGATTCCTTCCACAAGGAACTGGGGCAGATCATGTGGGAGTACTGCGGAATGAACCGCACGGAGGAAGGGCTGGTCAAGGCCATCGGCCTCATCCGCGAACTCCGTGAGGAGTACTGGCGGAATGTGCGCGTCACCGGTGTCAACGAGGATTTCAACCAGGCCCTCGAACGCGCAGGGCGGGTCGCGGACTTCTTCGAGCTGGGTGAGCTGATGTGCATCGATGCCCTGCACCGTCGCGAGTCCTGCGGTGGTCACTTCCGGGCCGAGTCCCAGACCGAGGAGGGCGAGGCGCTGCGTCACGACGACGAGTTCCTCTACGTCGCGGCCTGGGAGTGGACCGGTGAGGGCAACAAACCGATCCTGCATCGCGAGCCACTCGTCTACAAGGCAATCGAACTGAAGCAACGGAGTTACAAGTGAAGCTCAAGCTGCGCATCTGGCGCCAGGCCGGCCCCAATTCGAGGGGCGCGATGGCCGAGTACGACATCGACGGCGTGTCCCCGGACATGTCCTTCCTGGAGATGCTCGACATGCTCAACGAGCAGCTCACGGACGCGAACGAGGAACCGGTTGCCTTCGACCATGACTGCCGCGAGGGCATCTGCGGCATGTGTGGTCTCGTGATCAATGGCATTGCCCACGGCGGTTCCGCAACCACCACCTGTCAGCTGCATATGCGTTCCTTCGCCGACGGGGCTACGATCGAGATCGAACCCTGGCGAGCCGGGGCGTTCCCGGTCATCAAGGATCTCGCGGTGGATCGCACGGCGCTGGACCGGATCGTCCAGTCCGGTGGCTACATCTCCTCCAACACGGGTTCCGCCCCCGACGCCCATGCGACCCCTGCCCCGAAGCGGGAGTCCGACAAGGCTTTCGACAACGCCACGTGCATCGGCTGCGGTGCCTGCGTCGCGGCCTGCCCGAACAGCTCCGCGATGCTGTTCACGTCGGCGAAGATCACCCACCTGGCGATGCTCCCGCAGGGGCAGCCGGAACGCTACCGTCGCGTGAAGTCGATGGTCGCCCAGCACGACCAGGAGGGCTTCGGTAACTGCACCAACATCGGGGAGTGTGCTGCGGTCTGCCCGAAGGGCATCCCACTGGAATCCATCTCCCAGCTGAACCGTGACCTCATCAAGTCGCTGTTCAAGGGTGACGGCAAGTAGGGGACCGAAACTTCTCCGAGCAGACAGGTCAAAGCCACCCGCGTGGGGCGTCCGGAACGGGCGCCCCACTTCGGTTCGTGGAGACTTCACAACACTGCAGCTTCTTGTTTCTTGTGGCATAATTGCTGGCTGCTGCCCGATCGGGTGGCCCGCCCACGTTCCGGCTCCTGCCACAGGGGGACAGCCCGGGACACGGCGAGAGAACGACTACCGCGGTGACCTGTGGCACTGACGAGGACATCATGACCAATCCGTTGATCAAGGCCATTGACCAGGCCTCCCTGCGCCCCGACATTCCCGAGTTCCGCCCCGGTGACTCGGTGCGTGTGCACGTGCGGGTCATCGAGGGTGGCCGGTCCCGCATCCAGGTGTTCGCGGGTGTCGTGATCGCCCGCAATGCCAGTGGAGTGCAGGAGGCCTTCACGGTCCGCAAGATAAGCCTTGGCGTGGGTGTGGAGCGCACTTTCCCGCTTCACAGCCCCATCATCGAGAAGATCGAGGTGGAGCGCCGCGGCGACGTGCGTCGCGCCAAGCTGTACTACCTGCGCGACCTGCGCGGCAAGGCAGCCAGGATCAAGGAGAAACGCGCCTGAGGGTGTTTGCTTGGCCTGCGCTTGTAGGGTGATACCCGGCGGCGCGGGCCGTTTGTTTTTCTCAGGAAGGCGATTGCGTTGGAAAACACCGAGGAATCCGGCACCGGGGCCAAGCAGGAGAAACCGCGGTCCTTCCCCCGAAGGCTTTTCAGTGGAATTGGAGAGGTCGCCATCATCCTTGTCGGCGCACTCCTGATCTCAACCGTGCTGCGGGGCTTCGTCGCCCAGATGTTCAGCATCCCGAGCGGCAGCATGGAGAACACCCTGAAAGTGGGGGACAGGGTCTTGGTGGCCAAGTTCGGAGGATTCCAGCGTGGCGACGTCGTGGTCTTCGAGGATCCCGCGCACTGGCTCTCGGGACCGCAACCGGAGCACACCCAGATGGAGCAGGTCCTCGAGTTCATCGGGGTCCTGCCGAATTCCAGCGCAGGATATCTCATCAAGCGCGTGATCGGCATGCCCGGGGACCGGGTGGCCTGCTGCACGGCGGAGGGAGCCGTGACCGTGAACGGGGAGGCGCTGGACGAGTCACAGTACCTGTACTCCGAGAACGGGGTCCAAGTGGCCCCCTCGACCATGTCGTTCGACGTCATCGTTCCCGCAGATCACATATTCGTGCTGGGGGATCACCGGAATGCGTCAGCGGATTCTCGGTGTCACCTGAGGGACACCAGAGATGGCGGAAAGGCCGGATCGGCTGCTTTCGTGCCAAAGCGCAAAGTGGTTGGGGCGGCGGTGGCCGTCGTGGCGCCACTGGATAGGTTGTCCACCTTCCGGGTGCCGGAAACTTTCGCGAAGATCCCCTCACCGGAGCAAGAGGCGCCCGAGGAACCCACCATCATTGAGGCCCCGGCAGGGTGTTGACCGGCGCCCGCGCATACGAGGACGTCCTGGTGGCGGCGGGTTTCAGCCCGGTCGCCGGGGCGGACGAGGCGGGCCGCGGGGCCTGCGCCGGCCCGCTGGTGGCGGCCGCCGTGATCCTGGATCCCGCCCGCCCGGTGGAGGGGCTCGACGATTCCAAGGCGTTGAGCCCGAAACGCAGGGCCGGGCTCTGTGAACTGATAATGGAACATGCCGTCGCGGTGGCCTGGGCCCGGGTCGAGCCCGCCGACTGCGATGCGCTCGGGATGCACGAGGCCGATCTTCAGGGGCTTCGCAGGGCCGTTGCCCGGCTGGGGGTCAGGCCGGGGTTCGTCCTGACCGACGGTTTCCCCGTGAGCGGCCTGGGAACACCGGGACTGGGTATCTGGAAGGGAGACAAGGTGGCGGCCTGCATCAGCGCCGCGTCCATCGTCGCCAAGGTCCAGCGCGACGCGATCATGGTCGCCTACGAACGGGAATACCCCGGCTACGGTCTCGCCGTGCACAAGGGATACTGCACCGCCGCGCACAAGAAGGCCCTGGAGCGGCTCGGACCGAGCCCCATCCACCGCCTCAGCTACGCCTGTGTACCCGATGCGGCTAGAGTGTGAGGCACCATGAGCACGGAAGACCTGGAACAGTACGAGAGCAAGCTGGAGCTTGATCTCTACCACGAGTACAAGGACGTAGTCAGCATCTTCACGTATGCCGTGGAGACCGAGAGACGGTTCTACCTGTGCAACGCAGTCGATCTGAAGGTGCGTACCGAGGGTGGCGATGTCTACTACGAGGTGTCGATGGGGGATGCCTGGGTGTGGGACATGTACCGGCCAGCCAGGTTCGTGAAGAGCGCCAAGGTCCTGACCTTCCGTGACGTCTCAATCGAGGAGATCACCCACTCCGACCTCCCGGTTCCCAACCAGCCCTAGGGCGCTGTTCATGTGACCTCGTCGGAGAGGTCGCCGGGAAAGGTCCTGTGGAAATGGTTCGCCGGACCTGGTTTCCTGCCCAGAGTGTTGGGCAGGAGGTGATCTTGTGGTTGTTCGTGGAAAGACTCGGGCGATCGGTCGGATCGGGGAGGAACACGCCGTAGAGCATCTGGTCGGCCTCGGATGGCAGGTGCTCGACCGCAACTGGCGGTGCAACGAGGGTGAGCTCGATATCATCGCCCACGATCCGCACGCCGAGGCCTTGGTGTTCATCGAGGTGAAGTGCCGTTCGGGACTCGGTTTCGGGGACCCTCTCGAAGCGGTCACGTGGCGCAAGCGCAGCAAACTCCGGCAACTCAGCCTTTTGTGGCTCGCCGAGCACAGGATCCGGGCGGACCGGCTGCGCATTGATGCCATCGGGGTGCTGCTGCGTCCCGGACAGGAACCTGTTGTCAACCACGTCCGGGGGATCGAGGAATGAGCACCGCGTCAGCCTGGTCCGTGGCGCTCAACGGACTGGAAGGGGCAATGGTCGAGGTCGAGGTGGCCGAGGGAGGCGGCCTGCCCCGTACCGTGCTCGTCGGTCTGCCGGATGCGGCGCTCTCGCAGGCGAAGGAAAGGGTCCGGGCGGCCGTGACCGGGGCCGGGTTGCCCTGGCCCAACGGGTTGGTGACCATCAACCTTTCCCCGGCGAACCTGCCGAAAACGGGAACCCACTACGATCTGGCCATAGCAACGGCTGCCTTGGCGGCCATCGACAAGGTGCCGAAGGAGGCCGCCCGAAATCACGTATGTCTGGGGGAGCTGGGGCTGGACGGCAGGTTGCGCAGGGTTCCGGGGATCCTACCGGCGGTGCTGGCCGCCGTGCGGAGCGGGTTCGACAAGGTCATCGTTCCGGCCAGCCAAGAGGCCGAGGCCTCGCTGGTGCCTGGAGTCACGGTGTGGGCCGTCGGCCACTTGAAGGACCTCGTCGCCGTGCTGAACGGGGAACCGCCGGCAGGTGGCTGGGAACCCCCCGTCGAGGAGGACGTGAATCCCGGGCAACGGCCCCCGCTGGACTTCCGGGATGTGCGCGGGCATCTCGACGGCCGCTGGGTCATGGAGGTGGCGGCCGCCGGTAGGCATCACGTGTTCCTGCACGGAGCCCCCGGGGTCGGGAAGACCATGCTCGCTGCCCGGTTGACCAGCATCCTGCCTTCCCTCGACGGCGAGGAGGCGGTCGAGGTTTCGGCCCTGCACTCGCTTGCCGGGATGGATCTCAGTGGGGGTCTGCTGATCGAGCCGCCATACGCGGATCCGCACCACTCGTCCTCCCCGGCTTCGATAATCGGTGGGGGAGCGCGACTGGTGCGTCCCGGGTCCATTTCCCTGGCCCACCGGGGGGTGTTGTTCCTGGACGAGGCCCCCGAGTTCGGTGCGCGCATCCTCGACGCGTTGCGTACCCCGCTCGAGTCCGGGTGGATCACCATAGGCAGGGCGGCCGTGCAGGTGCGTTATCCGGCACGATTCCAGCTGGTGCTGGCGGCGAACCCGTGTCCCTGCGGCTTCCATGGGGTGACGGGCCGCGAATGCGGCTGTTCCCCCATGGCGGTGCGGAGATACCAGGAACGGTTGTCGGGGCCGATCATGGACCGAATCGACATCCGGCATCACATGTTGCCGCAGCACCGTTCCTTCCTGGGCGGCGCCCAGGAACAACCCGAGTCCAGCGCGGGGATCGCCGCACGTGTCCTGGAGGCGCGGGAAAGACAGGTGATGCGGCTTCGGGACACACCTTGGCGGACCAACGGTGAAGTGTCCGGTCCGTGGCTTCGCTCGCACCTGCCCCTGCCGGAGGACCTATCGCCCCTGGAACGAGCGTTGAACCGCGGCCTGCTGAGCGCCCGTGGTGTGGACAAGGTGTTGCGGCTGGCGTGGAGCGTCGCAGACCTTGCCGGGCAGGACCGGATCTCCGCGGCCTCCCTGCGCGTGGCCATGCAGTTGAGGCAGGGCGCATTCCAGGAGGCGGCGTGATGAACGTCGCGGAACGCAGGGCCCGAATGGCCCTGTGCTCACTCCAGGTGGTCGCCGATCCGAGGCTTGCCCATCTCGTCGAGACCCACGGTGCACAGGAGGTTTGGGAAGCCATTCGGCGGCAGGGAGGGTCCACATCCCTGGGGCGTCGTGCGCAAGGGGTCGATCCCGAGGAGCTGGAAGCCGCAACCACCCGAAGCGGCGCTGGTTTCCTCGTTCCCGGGGACGAATTCTGGCCGGACAGTTTTGCTGATCTCGGAGTGTGCCAACTGGGTGATCAGGGCGGGCAGCCGCTGGGGCTGTGGGTAGCGGGGAACCCGGAGCTATTGAGGATGCCGCGGGCCGTTGCGGTTGTCGGGGCACGTGCTGCCACCAGCTACGGGCTGCACGTGGCGGGAGAACTGGCGGCCGATCTCAGCGCCTCTGGCTGGCTGGTGATCTCCGGGCTGGCCTTCGGCATCGACAGCGCCGCACACCGCGGCGCGTTGGGGACGGGAAGCCCGACCTTGGCGGTGATGGCGACGGGAGTGGACAAGACCTATCCTGCCAGCCACCACGGGCTTCGGAACCAGATCCAGGCGAGCGGTGCAGTCATCACGGAACTGGCTCCGGGAACCCACCCGCTGCGAGCCAGTTTTCTCGGGCGGAACCGGCTGATCGCGGCCCTCGGAAGTGGCACCGTGGTCGTGGAGGCGGGAGCCCGTTCCGGGGCCAGGAACACCATCTCCTGGGCGGCGGAGCTGGGCCGTGTGACCATGGCCGTGCCCGGGCCGGTCACGTCGTCGCTGTCCGTGGCCCCGCATCACCTGATCCGGGAGTCAATGGCCACGCTGATCACCTCGGCCGCGGACGTGACCGCCCTGCTGTCCCCTCTGGGGATTCAGGAAGAACTTCCACTGCGTGGAGAAGACCGGCCCATCGATTCCCTGCCCGCGCCTCTCAGATCCGTCAGGGAGGCCGTCCCCGCGGGAACGACGGTGGGAGCCGCTGAACTTGCGATCGCAACTGGGATGACGGTGCCCGAGGTGATCGCTGCAGCCGCGGAACTCGCCGAACTGGGTTGGCTCAAGGACACCGGACCGGGATGGCGGTTGCCTGGGAGGTGATACGCGGCATCAATCGCTTCGCGCTCAGTCGAAGAGCCTGGGCAACTCTGGGTGGAACACATGGCCGCGGTTGTCGCACCCAACTTCCATCT
Organism: uncultured Propionibacteriaceae bacterium; assembly: GCA_938012815.1. Classification (GTDB taxonomy): domain Bacteria; phylum Actinomycetota; class Actinomycetes; order Propionibacteriales; family Propionibacteriaceae; genus Arachnia. The sequence continues at coordinate 18,291 of CALLVV010000026.1, read as the reverse complement.
GCCCGTGTAAATCATGCTGCTCCTTGCCAGCCGATGAATCCCCCGACTTCTGACAGGGAGGCAGCTGCGTCATCGCAGTCGAGGTCAGAACATCACGCGACAACGCGCTGCACACTTCCAAAATCCCCTTGACTTGGTCCGGAAGCCTTGCTTCGACCAGGGCATGGGCCGAGCCGAGAGCGGAAGGCCGTGGAATGTCGAAGACGACTCGAGTCATGGAGACACCCGAGGTGTCGCATCCCGGAATGGGCCACAGATCCAAGCGGCATTCGGTCCCCGACCCTCCGGGGCCACGGGTTTCGTGCCCTCGGACTGGTAAAACACCTACCGGATCATTCAGCCCCTGACGGACCTGACCGCCACATACCCCGATACGTTGCGTATCGGGGCCACGTCTCCCAAGGCTTTCTGGACCGGGGAGGTGCCTTCTGGCAGGACGACGTGGACACGGGCGCGGTGAGGACGACAATCGTCGCCACCACGTGGTACGTGTTCCTCCGAATCAGGACTGCGGTGAAGTCGGCTCCCGGAGGCGACGGGGTTACAGCCGCCAGGTGACCTGCCGTCCGATCGTTCCCCAGAGCAGATCGGGAACCTGAAGCAACTCCTCGATCCGGGCCTCCACCGAGGCACGCCGTGCCGCGAGGCCGAGGCGCTCAGCGGTTGAGTCGTGCAGTTCATTGGCAGTGAAGGAATCGATGGAGCCAAGCGAGCGCTTCAGGCGAGACAGTTCCACATCCCGGAGCGCAGACACGCGTTCCGCGTACCAGCCGGAACTCAGCACGGAATCGCGACTGAACAGTCCCCGGAACGGGGCGTCGTCGAGGGTCAGGCCATCCTGAGTGTGGCCGGTGGCCATGATCTCGAGAAGCGCACGCACCGGGGGGACTGCGAGGGCCACGGTGCCGTCGTCGAAATACGCCTGTGCGACTCGGGCGTGAGTGGTCGAGATGGTTCGCACCGACTCGGCGAACACTTCCGGGTCCTGCAGCTCGGGACGCAGCATCTCGGGGGTGAAGACAACGTGGGGGTGCAGGAAGATCCGCCCGAAGTACTTGGAGGCGAATTTCTCGGTCATCCGGTAACCGAGCCGGGAGGCGAGGATCAATTCTTCGCCCACCTCGTAGTCCTGGATGCGCTCCAAGCAGCCTTCCTCGATCAGGTTCCCCGCAGAACGTTCGGAGTCGGACATCCGGGAGAAGACCTCGGGAACCAGAAGACTGATGTCGTGATCGACCCGGACGTGCGGACCGACGACCCCGGCGCTGGACAGCCACCCGTCGTAGCCGGTCAGCGCGAAGGACAGGAAGGCGGCGTTCAGGTCGATGACCGACGGAAGAGCGTTGAAGGGCCCCTTTGTCATGGCTCCTTCGGAGCCGGCCCCTGTCGTGGATGGCGACTTGCCGGTCATGGAGCTGATGAACTCCATGAACAGTTCCGGGAGCTCCATGTAGTGCAGGGGGGAGTAGGCGCACAGTGGCGGTATGCCGGACTCGGCAGGATTGTTCCGGCGGCCTGCGGCAACCACGTCGACCGGTAGGCGCAGTTTCTGGGTCATCGGCAGTTTTCTGTGCAGCCGGGCGGCCAGCTCCGCCTCCGCGGAGCGCTCCGGGTTGGTGATGTCGGGGCGGTGCTGCAGGTAGCGAGGATTCTTGGAGGGTCTGCCCTGAACCATGCGTGGATGAGCCGAGCTCACGAACCAGGAGGGTGATGGGGCGGTCGAGGCGGCGAAGGAGCGGATCAGCTCCTGGACGGGAGCCGTGAACTGGCTGAATTCGATCGCATTGTCCACCAGAGCCTGGGCATCTTCCCGTGAGAGCGGCTCGAAATTGGACAGGAAGGTCCCGGGCTGGGCGATGTCCCACTCCGCCTGTTTGTCGTAGCCACGGTGGATGGCGTCGTCGGGACGCTGGAACAGCAACTGCTCGCAGTTGGTGACGAACTTCCGGGAGAGTGCGCTGCCCGAGGGACGGGGAGGCACGACGATGCTGGCGGTGATGTCGTCCTCGGTTTGTACCTTTGCTGCGGGCTGGAAATCATGTCGCAGACCGAACAATCGCCACGAACCGTCCGGGGCAAATCCCACCCGCAACATGTTCACACGGATCTTCTCCCCGTCGAGACGCAGCGAGCTTCCCTTTCGCCCGTTGATGATGCCGACCGTGAAATGGCTGGCCCAGTCCTCGCCCCACTCGGGACGGTAGAACCGTTTCACCACGAATACGAGCTCCTTGACGTGGTTGGGGATCGCCTCCAACCACGCGTTGTACTCGTCGTTGTAGTCGCGGCTCGGGGTGAGCAACTTGATCACCGAACCCACGGAACGCCGGTCAGACAGCACGGGCCGGGCGTCGTGGCCGTTTCGGGCGGGGTCCGCGAAACGGTGGCTGAAGTCGTGGTCCAGGATCTGGGCGACTGCCGCCATGTCCTCGTCGAAATCCCGGACGTAGGCGTCACCGGTGATGACGGCATCGGTGATGGCCTTGGAGATCTCGGACTTGCCGCCTCCCGAGACAGTGGCGGGCTTGTGACAGTGAGTGGCCCGGGGGGCGGTTCCGACCAGCGTCCACTGGGCGCCGTCGGCCTCCAGGTGGTGCAGTCGCACGAGATAACCATCCGGGCCGACGTAGGCCTTGTCGGCGTGCAGCGGGATCTGGCCCTTCTCACCGCCGACCTCCCAAGTGACGGTCTGGTCGCGCAAACTGTATGTGGAATGCTCGGGGACCAGGACGATGTGCTCGTTCTTCAGGTCGATGGCGTGTCCCTCGGGCTGGGGAATGAAGCGTTGCGGGTCGCGGGCGACGATGTCGGCCAGTCGATAGCTGGGATCCGCGTAGTTGTCGGTGAACTGCTGACCCAAGTTGTAGCGAGGGAAACAGATGGCGCCGCCCGCGTGTTCCTCCTCCACCAGGCCGAGCAGGTTGGCGGAATAGCTGATCTGGGCCTTCACCTCCTTCTTGCAGTAACCGAAGTAGTTGTCCGCGATCACGGTGACCATCACCCCACGCTCGTCGCGGGCGCACGCCTTGAACGCGCTGCCGCCGTTGTAGAGCTCATCCGGGTCCTGCCAGCACATGCCGTCGCGTCGCTGGCGCTGCGTCGCGTCGTCGTGGTGGGGGAGGCCGAGTTCCCGTTTGGTGAGTTTCGTCAGGTGCGGAGCCAGGATCACCGCTCCCGTGTGGCCCGTCCAACCCCTGGGCTTCAGGGAGGCGTCGTTGTCCGGCAGGTAGGGATCACCCCCGTTGCCGAAGATGCCCTCCACGAAGTCAAGGTTCGCCACCAACGTACCGGGAGCGAAGAAACGCACCTCCAGGCTGCGTTCCCGCGCGAAGCCCGGTACGTGGGGAACCACTACGGGGCGCAGCAGCAGGGACACCCACGCCCGGGCGGGGGCCTCATCACCAGCGCAGTAGGGCAGGAGCATCGAGTCCGCGGGCGGGTTCAGGGCATGTTCCAGCAGACGTCCGTAGACTTCCCGGGGAACCGCCAGTTTGTCGTCCTGCACCGCGGTGCCGCCCTCGGCTATGTGGAAGACCCCCTTGGTGGTGCGGCGATCGTTGAGAGGATTGTGCAACACCCCGTTGACCAGACGGTAACTGTTCAGATATTCCGAGGAGAACTGGTCGGCGTCGATGGGCAACGACAAAGTCCTGGCCAGGCCGGCCTGATCCAGCACAAAGGTCTGCCTGGGCAGCTTCGGAGAGGTGCCGGTTCCCTCCAGGTAGGAATCCAGGAATGTCTGGATGCGGCCATCAACCGCGGGAAGTCGGTGAGAGAGCCGCCGGTCCAGTTCGCGCTGCCGCGCCAGTATCGGACGCACCAGATCGGGCCCCGCGGTGTGGTCGACGACCTCCGGCACCCGTAGCCCGAGTAGGTTCAGTCTCAGATTGATGGCAGCGATCGCTGCGGTGTCTACCATGACTCAACTATTCCACGGTCCCCGGACCTGTCGAGGATGATGTTCCTGTCCTCAGCCGATGACCTCGTAGCTGACTTTCGCGACCCCCTGTCGGGTGTCCGCTATGGCCTTGAACGCACCAGTGGTCAGGTCGAGACAGCGGCCGGCGACGTAGGGGCCGCGATCGTTCACCGTCACGTCGACGGTCTTGCCGTTCGCAGGGTTGGTCACCCGTAGTTTGGTGCCGAGGGGCAGCGTTTTGTGGGCCGTCTTCATCGCCCACTGGTCGAAGGGTTCACCGGAGGCCGTGGTGGAGTCATCGCTGTAGAACGAGGTCAGACAGGTCTCCCCGCCTGAGGTGGTGGGCGACTCAGCGGGAGCGGTGTCAGTCAGATGACGGGCGGTCACCCAGCGCACCGCGCCCTTCCACACGACCTGGGCGCGCCCGTTGGAGACGGTGCCCGTGACCTTGAACTCCGTGCCCTTCGGCGCCACCTCGACGAAGCGGTTTCCGTGCTCGGCTGTCCACAGGTTGAGCTCGGTGCTTCCCCAGCGGGAACCGATTGTCCCGGGTGCATCGGTGACGGAAACGGACGTTGAATCGGGGGTGGGTAGCACCTTTTCGGGGGCGGACGGACCCAGGTAACGGGTCGCCACCCAAGCCGTGTCGCCGTTCAGATCGATCTGGCTCCACCGTCCCGAGACCTGGCCGGTCAGGGAAACCTGGGTGCCCTTGTCGAGGATCATCCGGACGCCGGCGCTGAGGGAGGGGGAGCTGCGTGCGTTGAGCCTCACCCTCGTCCAGGCGGAGCCCTTCTCGCCGGTGGGGGAACCTGATTCGCCGGCATCCCACCCGGTGACGTAGGCCGAAGCCACCCAGGCGTTCCGGTCGTGCCAGGTGACAGGAACCCAGCCGTTCGAGGCGGAACCCCGGATGGACAGCGATTCGCCGGGATAGAGCACGCCAACGCGGGAGTGATCGGTCCCAGGACCGGAACGGACGTTCACTGCCACCCGTGCGGTGATGTTGCCGCCGGCGGCCTGGGCCCTGCCGTCCGGGAAGATGGCGGGAACTACGACCGTCAGCTGGGCGGTCAGCACCAACCCGATGGCCGAGTCGCGCAACAGCCTCAGCGTGCGGCTCTTTCGCGGGGAATCGATCATCGTTGGTCCTTTCTCGTGGATCCAGGCCGGGCAATCCGGAACGCTAGAAATACGAACCCTGAAACTCAAGCCGAAGTCCCTGCGCATTTCCCGGCATGAATAAGTAAACCCCCTAGTCAGAAGCGAATTCAATGAGTGTGTGGGGTTACTTTGAAAACCCTCGAGTGGTGATCGAGGTTGAGGGTTCCAAAGAGGTGTTGCCAAAGATCTGCGGAGGAGTACGGGATATCGTGCAGAAAATGCTCCCCTGGACCTTGGAATGGGTTTCGGGTGCGGCGCGGCGGGCGTGTCGTCCGGGTGGCGACCCGAACGGCCGGGTGGTGGTGTCTCAACATTCAGGACGCGCGGGGGACATCGCTTGACAGCATCCGGGCCTCCCGCAATCCTTGGGCGCATGACCAACAATCAGCTCGTAATCGTCTGACAGCGTTTCGATTCAACATCGAGACGCCCCCTCGCGTGCCAGATGGCGCCGGGGGTTTTTTGTTGAACGAAGCAGTTCCGGGCTGCGACCGAAGGGAGAGCAATGTCCAGGGAAGACGGCCAGTTGCTGACGGGCGCGCAGGCGCTCGTCGAGTCTCTCGAACGTGTCGGGGTAGAGGTGGCCTTCGGGATTCCCGGCGGGGCGATTCTTCCCGCGTACGATCCGCTGTTCGACTCGAGGATCCGTCACATCCTGGTGCGCCACGAGCAGGGCGGCGGTCACGCCGCCGAGGGCTACGCGATCGCGAGCGGCAGGGTGGGGGTCTGCATCGCCACATCCGGTCCCGGGGCCACGAACCTGGTCACCGCGATCGGAAACGCCTACATGGATTCCACCCCGCTCGTGGCCATCACCGGGCAGGTCAACGGAACCGCCATCGGCACCGACGCCTTCCAGGAGGCCGACATCCGTGGGATCGTGATGCCGATCACGAAACACAGTTTCCTGATCAAGGAGACCAAGGAAATCCCCTTGGCCATCAAGGAGGCCTTCCACATCGCTGCGACGGGAAGACCGGGGCCCGTGCTCGTCGACATCGCGAAGGACGCACTGGCCGGGAAAGCCCCGTTCCACTGGCCGGAGGAACTGGACCTGCCGGGTTACAAACCCACCGTCAAACCGCACGTCCGCCAGATCCGGGCGGCTGCGAAACTGATCTCACAGTCGAGGAGGCCCGTCCTCTACCTTGGCGGGGGCATTGTCAAGGCGGAGGCGTTCGAGGAACTCGCCGCTCTGGTGGAGAAGGCCCGGATACCCGTGGTCACCACCCTGATGGCTCGCGGTGTGCTCCCCGACTCCCATCCACTGCACATGGGGATGCCCGGGATGCACGGGACAGTTGCAGCGGTGGGCGCGCTCCAGCGCGCCGACCTGCTCGTTGCCATCGGTACCCGTTTCGATGACCGGGTCACGGGTAGGCTGGATTCCTTCGCTCCCAACGCCAAGGTGATCCATGCCGACATCGATCCGGCCGAGATCGGCAAGAACCGTGCGGTCGACGTGCCGATCGTGGGCGACTGCCGCCAGACCCTGGCCCTGCTCGCCAAGGAAATCGACCGCGCCCCCGACACCGACGAGTGGGTGCAGGTCCTCGGCAGGATGAAGGAGCGCTACCAGCCGCGCTGGGACGATGCCCCGGACGGGAAGCTCTCGCCGCAGGAGGTCATCCAGCGCATCGGACAGCTCAGCCCCGAGAACACCATCTACGTCACCGGGGTCGGGCAACACCAGATGTGGGCGGCGCACTTCCTGCCCCACGAACGGCCCATGAAATGGCTCACCTCCGGTGGCGCGGGCACCATGGGGTTCTGTGTTCCCGCGGCGATGGGAGCCAAGGCGGCCCACCCCGACAAGGTGGTGTGGGGCATCGACGGTGATGGCTGTTTCCAGATGACCAATCAGGAACTGGTCACCTGCGCCTTGAACCGGATCCCGATCAAGATCGCGGTCATCAACAACCATGCGCTGGGCATGGTCCGGCAGTGGCAGTCCCTGTTCTACGACTCCCGCTACTCCAACACCGACCTCCACACCGAACACCTCCCGAACTTCCCGATGCTGGCCGAGGCGATGGGGTGCGTCGGTCTGCGTGCTACCGACGAGACCGAGATGGATGAGTGCATCGCGAAAGCGTTGGAGATCAACGACCGCCCCGTCGTGGTGGAGTTCGTCGTCCACAAGGATGCGATGGTGTGGCCCATGGTGGCTGCGGGGGTCAGCAACGATGAAATCCAGGTGGCCCGTAACATGGCCCCAGTGTGGGAAGAGGAAGAACTGTGAGCATGCACACCCTTGGGGTTCTGGTCTCCAACAAGCCGGGTGTCCTGACCCGGATCGCTGCTCTTTTCTCCCGTCGTGGTTTCAACATCGATTCACTCGCAGTCGGCCCCACCGAGCGCCCGGAGATCTCCCGGATGACGGTGGTGGCCTCAGTCGATGACGAATCCGTTCTGGAGCAGATCGTCAAGCAGCTGAACAAGCTGATCGAGGTCCGGAAGGTGCTGGAACTCGGGCCCAACACCGTGTGCCGTGAGATGGTGCTGGTCAAGGTTCGCGCGGACGTGCACTCGCGGAGCCAGATCATTGACGTGGTGAACCTGTTCAGGGGAAAGGCCGTGGACGTCAGTCCCGAGTCCGTCACCATCGAGGCAACCGGCAGCCCCGAGAAGCTCGCCGCCCTCCTGGAGATGCTGGCCCCCCACGGCATCCAGGAGCTGGTGCAGTCGGGCCAGGTGGCCCTGGGGCGGGGAGCCAGGACCCTCGCCGATCACAAGTCCAAGTAATTCATCAGGAAAAGTGAGGAAACAGAAATGGCTGAGATGTTCTACGACTCGGATGCCGACCTGTCCGTCATCCAGAAACGCAGCGTCGCCGTCATCGGTTACGGTTCCCAGGGACATGCCCATGCGTTGAGCCTGCGTGACTCCGGGGTCGACGTCCGGGTCGGGCTACGGCCCGGGTCGAAGTCCGTCGCCAAGGCCGAGGCGGAAGGACTGCGCGTGGTCTCCGTGGCAGAGGCCGTCGAGGAGGCAGATCTCGTCATGGTCCTGGCCCCGGACCAGGTGCAGCGGAAGCTTTACGCCGAGGAGATCGCACCCCACCTGGTGCCCGGCGACGCCCTGTTCTTCGCTCATGGTTTCAACATCCGGTTCGGCTACATCAAGGCCCCGGAAGGTGTCGACGTCTGCATGGTCGCGCCCAAGGGCCCGGGACACCTGGTGCGCCGCGAGTACTCCGAGGGCCGGGGGGTGCCCGCCATCATCGCCGTCGAGGTGGACGCCACCGGAAACGCCTGGCCGCTGGCGCTCTCCTACGCCAAGGCCATCGGCGCTCTCCGCGCGGGTGGCATCAGGACGACGTTCACGGAGGAAACCGAGACCGACCTGTTCGGTGAGCAGGCGGTTCTCTGCGGTGGTGTCTCCGCTCTCATCCAGTCGGGTTTCGAGACCTTGGTCGAGGCCGGTTACCAGCCCGAGGTGGCCTACTTCGAGTGCCTGCACGAGATGAAGCTGATCGTTGACCTGATGTACGAGGGGGGCATCGCCAAGCAGCGGTGGAGCATCTCCGACACCGCAGAGTTCGGTGACTACGTCTCCGGGCCGCGCGTCATCGACGCGCACGTCAAGCAGAACATGAAGGCCGTGCTGGACGACATCCGCTCCGGGGCCTTCGCGAAGCGTTTCATCGAGGACCAGGACGCCGGGGCCCCCGAGTTCAAGGAACTGCGTGACAAGGGTGAGGCCCACCCGATCGAGGCCACCGGGCGTGAGCTGCGCAAACTCATGAGCTGGGTCAAGGACCACGGCACCGATGACTATGTGGAGGGCACGGCCGCTCGCTGAGCCCAACGCCGACAACGGGTGCCCGCCTCGGCTGCGGGCACCCTTTGTTCCGATTCGGAGGAAGAAGTGAAATGCTGACCAGGACAGAACGCCTGGAACGTCTGCCCATGACGCGTGAACACGGCGCATTGCTGGGTGCATCGGGGGTCGGGTGGGCTCTGGACGCGATGGATGTGGGTCTGATTTCTTTCGTCATTGTTGCCCTCGGGCAGCAGTGGGGGCTGGATGACACCACCAAATCGTGGGTCGTCTCGGTCGGATTCGTCGGCATGGCCCTGGGCGCCACATTCGGCGGGTTGCTCGCTGACAAGATCGGTCGTCGCAGCGTGTTTGCACTCACGCTGCTTGTCTACGGGGTGGCGACGGGGGCCACAGCCGTCGTCTCCTCGGTTACCGCCCTGCTGCTGTTGCGTTTCGTGGTCGGGCTGGGGCTCGGCGCCGAACTCCCCGTGGCCTCCACCCTGATCTCGGAATTCGCTCCCCGGCGGATCCGGGGCCGCGTGGTGATCTGGTTGGAGGCGTTCTGGGCCGTGGGCTGGGTTCTGTCGGCGATCGTCGGGTACTTCGTGGTGGCCGGCTCCGAACAGGGATGGCGCTGGGCCCTGGCACTGGGTGCCGTGCCAGCCCTGTGGGCGCTGCTGGTCCGGCTCGGCACACCCGAATCCGTGCGATACCTGGAGACCGCAGGACGCTATGAGCAGGCCGAGGCGACGGTCGGGCGTTTCGAGAGGTCGGCGAAAACCTCCTACGACGGCCCCACGATTGACACCGCCGAGCAGGCTGCGAAGCACCGGGGAGAGACGATCGAGACGACCGGGCTCACCCTGTTCTCCAAGCAGCTGAGGCGCCGCACCCTGGCGTTCTGGTTGGTGTGGTTCTGCATCAACCTGTCCTACTACGGGGCCTTCATCTGGATTCCATCGCTGCTGGTGAAGCAGGGTTTCACCCTGGTCAAGTCCTTCGAGTTCACCCTGATCATCACCGTGGCCCAACTTCCCGGATATGCCGTGGCGGCCTGGTTGATCGAGGTCATCGGCCGCCGCCTGACCTTGGCGCTGTTCCTCGCCGGATCGGCCCTCTCCGCGCTGGGTTTCGCGGTCGCGGGAACGGAGGGCGCGATCATCGCAGCCGGATGCGCCCTGTCGTTTTTCAACCTGGGCGCGTGGGGCGCCCTGTACGCCATTGGCCCCGAACTGTACCCAACGTCGCTGCGCGGCACCGGTACCGGGACAGCGGCCGGGGTGGGCAGGCTCGCGTCGATAATCGCGCCCCTGCTCGTTCCGGTGCTGATGGGCAGCGGAGGCATCGTGACCACCTTCGCGGTCTTCGCGGTTTCCTTCGCGATGGCTGCGGGCGCCGCTTTCCTGCTTCCCGAGAAACGCGATGCCAGGATCGACTGACATGGGCCGGGCCGGGAAGCAGTGCACCGACGGGCACGTGGAGAGCGTTCCGAAACCTTGATGCCTCTGAGGTTGCACCAGCGGGAGGCTCTCGACGCCTGGCGTCGGAGCATCTCGGCGGGGGTTTCCAGGGGTTGGATCGTCCTGCCACCGGGCGCCGGCAAGACCATGGTCGGTGTGCAGGCGATCCGTGAGTCGGGGCGCACCGGTGTGGTTTTCAGCCCGAACATCGCCATTCGCGGCCAGTGGCAGGCCGCCGCGCCGGAGGTTCGCTGCCTGACCTATCAGGCGCTTGCCAATTTCGGCGACGACCCCGGTGGGAGCACGCAGCTGGCTCGTCTGCACCCGAACGGCAGGGCCTTGGTGGCCGAGCTCGCAGCCACGGGGAACCTGATGATCGTCCTGGACGAATGCCATCACCTGCTCCGGACGTGGGGCCGGTTGCTGGCCGAGGTGCTCGGACTGTTGCCCGATGATGCCGTCGTACTGGGTCTCACGGCCACCCCGGCAACCGCCCTGACTGGAGCGGAGGCCACCCTGGAGAACGAACTCTTCGGCGAGATCACGTATTCCGCGAACATTCCCCAAGTGGTGGCGGCCGGGGACCTGGTCCCCTATCAGGAACTCGGCTGGCTGACGAACCCCACCGCCGCTGAACGCGACTGGCTGGGAGAGCAGCAGGGGAGGATCCAGGAACTGCTCACCCATCTCAGCGCCCCGGACAGGGCGAGCGTGCCACTCTTCGAGGCAGTGGCGAAGCTGCAGGCCAACGTCTCCTGGGAGGAGCTCGCGGCCACGGATGAACGCCTGACCGATGCCCTGCTGCGCCTCGCCCACGCGGGTTATGCCGAACCACCCATAGGAGTTGCGTTGGCGAGCGCCACCGACGTGATCCCGGGATCGAGGACTGGGTGGTGGTACTCAACCAGTGGCTCCTTCCGCTGGTCGACAGCTCCGACCCGCGGGACCATGCCCTGATCCTGGAGGTCCGGGAGATCCTCCCCTCCATCGGTTACCGCTGGACCCGGCGAGGCATCAGCGCGGCCGCCTCCACCATGGACCGGGTACTGGCCCGCAGCGCATCCAAGGCCCTCGCCGCGGCCGAGATAGTGGCTCTGGAAGAGGAGAACCTCGGCGCTGACCTGCGCGCCCTGGTGGTGTGCGATTTCGAGCGGGCGGCCGCGCTGCCACAAGGCCTGCGCGACGTGGTGACCGCGGACTCGGGATCGGCCTGGCAGACCCTGAAGGCCTTGGCCGAAAACCCGGTTGGGCAGCGCCTCGAACCGTTGCTCGTCACCGCGGGGGTCGTCGCGGGAACCCCGTCGAGCTCCCGGGCGCTGATGGACTTCGCCGCGGGCCGGCTCCCCGGGCACTCCTTGGATACTGTCGAGGAGGAGGGACTGGTGCGGGTTCTCGGCTGGAACGTCCGCCAGTGGGTGCCGGTGGTGACCGAGTTCTTCCGGATGGGTGGCACCAGGCTCCTGGTCGGTACCCGTGGGCTGCTGGGGGAGGGATGGGACGCCCCGGGCGTCAACTGCCTGGTGGACCTGACCAGCGCAACCACGCCCGGTGCCGTGGTTCAGCTTCGCGGGCGCAGCCTACGACGCGACCCGGAGAATCCGGGTAAGGTCGCGATCAACTGGTCGGTGGCCTGCGTCGCCGACGGGGTGTTGGGGGACGCGGACTGGCGGCGTCTCGTGCGCAAGCACCGTGGTTACCTCGCCCCCGACGAGCAGGGCGATCTGGTGGACGGGGTGGCGCACCTGGCCGATGGGTTCAGCGAGTTCCGGACTCCGGAATCGGACGGAATCGAGGCCGCCAACGTTCGTGCGGTCCGGCGTTCCCGGGAACGCGGCCGGGTTGCGGATCAATGGAACGACACGCGGATCAGGACCGGCCGGGAGGTGTCGGTGGTGCGGGTGAGTTCCAGGACGAAGGAACCGTTGACCGGAAGCAGTTTCGGGGAGGCGGCGCCCCGGAAGCTGGGGCCCGTGCTGTGGCCCTGGTTGCTGGGTGCGGCCCTGGTGCTGGCGGTGCTGGGACTGTCTTGGTGGGCGGCCGCCGCGCTGGTGCTGACGGGGGTGGATCTGCTGATCCGGGTGATCCGGGCGGGACGCAGGCTCACCGGGTTGGCAGCGAATGTCGGTGTCGGCAGGGTGGCCAGGGCGGTTGCCGACGCCCTCCAGGCGCGCGGGTTGGTCAGTGCGGGAGCCGGGGCGGTCGCGGTGGAGGTCAGAGGACAGGAACTGCGCTGCCGGCTGTCCGGGGTGCCCGCGGAGGAATCGGCCCGGTTCGCGGAGGCGCTGGACGAGGCGTTGCAACCCGTTTCCCAACCCCGATACCTGATCTCCCGTCTCACCGCTGACCCGCCCCGGCTCCGGGACGTGTTGAGGCTCGGCCTGATCGGGCGGGAAACCGTTCTGGAAACCTGGCATCCGGTCCCGAGCGTGCTCGCCTCCAACAGGGACCGGGCCGACGCCTATCTGCTCGCCTGGCGGCGATGGGTGGGGGAGGGGGAGGGCTGGTACGCCCGCAGCCCCGAGGGTGAGGGCATCACGCGAGCGGTGCGCAACATCGACCCGTGGCGGCTCACCTCGGCGATTCGCCTGCACTGGGAATGAGAGCCACCCCCGGTTCTTCTCGTGAGACCTGGGATCGGCGATTTGCCTGGAAGAAGTGGGAAAGATGGTGGTTCTCGCGACCGCACCACCAGGCCCCGATCCGCCTGCGCGGGGGAAGTCTCGCTGGCGGGGGTTCATGAGGTCGGTCGAGCCGGTACACGGGAACCTCGGGGGTGCGGGAAAACCATCCGGCCGGGGAGGTCAGCCGTTTCTCACCCGCTCTGCCGGCACCCGGGCCTGCACTCCTGATTTGGTAAATTTGGATCGCTGGACGAGACAGGAAGGGACAACGGTGAGCGTTTTCCTGATCCTCGGGATCGCAGGGGTCATGGTCCTGTTGGTGTCCCTGATCCTGGGGGATCTGCTGGATTCCGCCCTTCACTTCGACGGTCTGGATTCCGAGGTTTTCTCCACCTCGGTCATCGCTGCTTTCATCGGGGCCTTCGGGTTCGGTGGGGTGGCCGTTCATGAATTCACGGACAGCGTGTGGCTGGCCTCCCTGGTCGGTCTGATCGCAGGAAGCCTGGCCGGCTGGGGAGCGGTGGCCCTCACCCGCTGGTTGAAACGCGCAGAAACCGGGCAGGCGCTTCGCAACGACCACCTGATCGGGGCGGAGGCCCGCGTCATCACGGACATTCCGGAAAGCGGTTTCGGTGAAATCCGGATCGGCACCCACAAGCGTGCGGCGCGGGCGGAACTGCCGATTCCTGCCGGAACTCCGGTTTGGGTGTCCGGAGTCCTGTCACCCACAGCCGTCGAGGTTCGTCCCACCGCTGATGAACTTCCCCAGTCCTGAACGGAAACAGAAAGGTTCACACATCCATGAATGATTTCTCCTCCCTGATCACCGGAGTGGGAGGCATAGTCCTACTGATCGCCCTACTGATCTGGCTGGTCGCCAGCCGGTACCGGGTGGCCCGTCCGAACGAGGCCTACATCATTACGGGCCAGAAGGGAAAGGCAGTCACCAATCCTGAGACCGGTTTGGTTTCCACCGACCTGTCCGGCCAGAAGGTCATCATGGGCGGTGGAGTCTTCGTGATTCCCTTGATCCAGCGTCTGCACGTGCTCGACCTGTCCAGCCGCCGCATCATGGTGCAGATCCGCAACGCGGTTTCCGGTCAAGGCATCAAACTGAATCTCGACGGCGTCGCAATCGTCAAGGTGGGGGGCAACGAGGACTCCATCCGTGCCGCCGCACAGCGCTTCTTGATGCAGCAGGAGGAGATCGAGACGTTCACCCAGGAGACCCTCGCGGGCGCGCTCCGATCCATCGTCGGTGGTCTTTCCGTGGAGCAGATCATCCGTGACCGCGCCGCCTTCGCCCAGAGGGTGGCCGACGAGTCCGAGGCCTCCTTGACCGGTCAAGGCCTGGTGCTCGACACCTTCCAGATCCAGGACATCACCGACGACGGCTCCTACCTGTCGGACCTGGGGCGCCCGGAGTCGGCCAAGGTCGGTCAGATCGCCGCGATCGCCGAAGCCGACGCTCGAAGGGAAGCCGAGCAGGCGAGGCTGGCCGCCGAGCAGGAGATCGCGATCTCGGAGCGGGCCCTTGTGCTCAAAGAGGCCGAGATCAAAGCCGAGACGGATGCTGCTCGCGCCCAGGCGGCCGCAGCCGGGCCGCTCGCCCAGGCCGACCGTGACCAGGCCATCCTCACCGAGCAGGAGAAGGTTGCCGTACGCCAGGCGGCCCTGAAGGACCGCCAGCTCGACACCGAGGTCCGCAAACCCGCGGATGCGAAGCGCTACGAGACCGAGACCGCTGCCCAGGGGCGGCGCAACTCCGAGATCTTCGAGGCCGAGGCCCGCAAGGCGGCAGCCATCGCCAACGCGGAGGCCCAGGCCGAGACCGCCCGCCTCACGGGTGAGGGCGAGAAGCAGCGCCGTGCTGCGCTCGCCGAGGCCGAGGCCATTGAGGGTGCCCGCCGTGGTGAGGCCGAGAAGGCGCGCCGTATCGCCGAGGCTGACGCCATTCGCGCCGAGGGTGAGGCCAAGGCCGCCGCGGCCCTCGCCGTTGGCACCGCCGAGGCGGAGGCCATGAACAAACGGGCCGCCGCCTTCGCGAACTACAACGAGGCAGCGGTATTGCAGATGCTCGTCGAAGTGCTGCCGCAGGTCGCCGAGAAGGTCGCCGCCCCCATGGGCAGCATCGACAAACTCACCGTCGTCTCCACGGAAGGGGCGGCTGCGCTGCCCCGCCAGGTCAACGACAACGTGCTGCAGACCGTCGAGATGATCAAGAACACCACCGGCATCGACCTGCTCGACATCCTGAAGGGTCACGCGAGCGGAAAGGTGCTCAAGGGCGAAACCGCCGAGTGAAAATCCCGGGAACACGAGGGGCCGGACCCGATCGGGTCCGGCCCCTCGTTTGCCTCGCAGATCAGCCGGCCACGGCAGCGGCGATCCGATCCCCGACCTCGGAGGTCCTGACGGGACCGGGGCGGCGACCCGCGATGTCGGCGGCAACCGCGTCGTCAACGCGGCGGGCCGCCTCGGGGTGCCCCAGGTGCGCCAACAACAGGGCCACGGAACTGATGGCCGCGGTCGGATCGGCGATTCCCCGGCCAGCGATGTCCGGCGCCGAACCGTGAACGGGTTCGAACATCGACGGGTACTCGCCCGACGGGTTGATGTTCGCGGAGGCCGCCAGCCCGATGCCCCCCGTGACCGCCGCTGCCAGATCCGTGACGATGTCGCCGAACAGATTGTCGGTGACGATCACGTCAAACCGGGCCGGGTCGACCACCATGGCGATCATGGCGGCGTCGATGTGCAGGTAGTCGCGCGCGACATCGGGGAACTCCTCACCGATCTGATCGAAGAGGCGGCGCCACAGCCCCCCGGCGTTGACCAGGACGTTGTGCTTGTGGACCAGGGTGAGCCTCTTGCGGCGCTTCCGGGCCAGGGCGAAGGCGTAGCGGACCACCCTTTCAACACCGTACGCGGTGTTGACCGAGACCTCCGTGGCGATCTCGTGGGGCGTCCCCACGCGCAGGGCCCCGCCGTTGCCCGCGTAGAGGCCCTCGGTGCCCTCCCTCACGACGACGAAGTCGATGCCGCCGGGATCGGCCAGGGGCGTGGGGACCCCGTCGTAGTACTTCGAGGGGCGCAGGTTGACGTAGTGGTCCAACGCGAATCGGAGCCTGAGCAGCAGGCCGCGCTCCAGGACGCCCGAGGGCACGGAGGGGTCCCCGACCGCCCCTAGCAGGATGGCGTCGTGGGCCTTGATCCGGGCGAGGTCGGCCTCCGTGAGCGTCTCCCCGGTGCGGTGCCAGCGCCTGGCCCCCAGGTCGAAGTGGGTGGTGGCGATGTCAGTGCCCGTCCCCTCCAGCGCCCGCGCGAGCGCCTTGAGCGCCTCGGGCACGACCTCCTGGCCGATTCCGTCGCCGGGGATTACTGCGATGTTCAGCGTTGTCATGGTGCTATCTTCCCGTTCCCTCCCGGCTGCGGGCGGATGGTGTCCGCGCATTGGGAAGCCGCGCGCTGACCCGGCGCGCCTGGGAGGGGCCGCGGGCCGATCCCCCCGGATTGTGCGCCCCTCCCCCGGCTACGCACACGAGGACCCTGATTTACGCAACACGCGCCGCACACAAGGGCGGGATCAAGCCCTTGTGTGCGGCCCCGTGTTTCCTAATTCCCTCCCTTGTGTGCGACACCGAAGGGGACGAGGGCCGGGGCCGCGGGGAGAGGAACGGCTGGGTCCCCGGGGATCCGCGCCTGCCCCGCGCCCGCGCTCTTCTGGGACGCGCCCTATGCGATGGCGGCGTACTCGTCGATGAGCGCCCCCACGCAGCGGCGGATGTCGTACTGGGCGCCGACGCCCCTGTACCGGGAGGCGCTGGCCCGGCGGCGGGCGTCGTCTTCCAGCCAGTAGTCGATGGCGCGGGCGAGCCCGCGCGCGTCCCCGGCCCGGTAGAGGCAGCGGGGATCCCTGGCGAATTGCGCCGTCGCCGAGTGCGGCGAGCGGGCGATCACCGGGACGACCCCGTGGCGCAGGACCTCCAGGCACGACAGGCCCTCGACCTCGATGGTGGCGGAGTGGACGTAGAGGTCCGCCGCACGGGCCTGGGCCGCCAGACCGTCGGCGTCGAGGAAGGCGAACCGCGGGGGCCGGGTGAGCACCCCGCTCCTGACGAGGCGCGCTGCGTCCCGCCGTAGGCGGGCGCCCGTGGGCCCGCGTCCTGCGAAGACCAGGTCGATGCGGTGGGCGTTGGCGCTGTGCCGCATCGCCCGCAGGACGGTGCCTTGGTCCTTCTCCCTCGAGAACCTGCCGACGACGAGCACCCGGTACCGGGTTCCGCCAGCGCCTGGGCGCGCGGTCCCGTCCGGAGGGGAGTCCTCGGAGGGAGGCGCGCCCGCGCCTGCGGGAGGCGCCCCTTCTGCGGGCTCCGCGGTGCCCGTGCCGGTGGGCGGGGCGCCCGAGTCCGCGTCCGCTGCCGTCCGCGCCGCGGCCACGGCAGGGGCGGGCGCGGGAACGCCATTCGATATGGTGACCAGGCGCGCGCCGATGCCGAGCGGGGCGAGGCGCTCCCGGACGTTCTCCGACGGGCACTGCACGACGGCGCAGTGGCGGTAGACGCGCCGGACCCATGAGGCCAGGACCGCCTCGTTGAGGGGGCGCAAGCCGGCGAGCCCGATGGTCGCGGTGATGTTCTCGGGGTGGATGTGGTAGGTCCCCAGGCAGGGGGTCCCGGCGGCCCGGGCGGCGGCCGCGGCCCGGGCCTGCAGTCCGAAGGGCTCCTCCAGGTGCACGACGTCCGCCCACTGGATGCCCGCGCGGACCGCCTTTCGCTCGGCGTGCGCGAAGGCGTACCCCTGGGAGCGGATGATCCTGTGGACCAGGGGCACGCGGGCCGCCGGGAGCGGGTAGTCGGGGGCGGGCAGACCCGCCCGGCGGCACTCGTCGGCGCTGCCGGAGCTGAGCACGCGCACGTCGTGCCCGGCGCCGCGCAGCAGGGCGATCGTTCGCCTCGCCGAGGCGGCCAGCCCGTTGCCCGCCGTGTAGAGGTTGTTGATGACGAAGAGGATCCTCAGGCGGCGCGCCGGCGCTGGCGGCCCCTCACCCACTCTGGTGTCTCCCATCCCCCAAGTGTCGCACGATCCACGTCCCCAAGGGGAGCGCTCCGCACGCGGACGGAGGGCGCGTGCCACTGCCCGCCATGCGCGGGAACGCCTCCCGCTGCGCGGAACCGGCCCCGCCTCGTCGCCGCATAGGACGAGGCGGGGGCCGGCGCACTCCGGCGGCGCAGCCTCAGCGGGCCGCGGAGCCCTCGGTGTAGTCGGCGTCCACCTGCGACCAGCCGAACTTGGCGCGCAGCTCGCGGCCGGTCTTCTCGATCGGGTGGGCCTCTTCCTCGGCGCGCAGCGCCTTGAACTC
>CALLVV010000025.1 GCA_938012815.1 uncultured Propionibacteriaceae bacterium | reverse complement strand
CTGGGTGGTTGGTGCAGTCCTGGAATGGTTGGGAGGGCTGGACGCCCCGCGACTGGGAACCGCGCATGCAAGGGTGGAAGATCCATGTGTCGGCTACTCCCGAGTGTGCTGTGGAGACCTTGGCGCGGACCACCAAAATATGTGTGGATGCTGGCGTTTCTTTCAAGTTTTTGCCGACGCTGGCTGAGTTGACCGAATCGTCGTCGAAGAATCGGGCTCGTGGAGCGGCGGGTAAGTTCATCACGATCTATCCCGATGATGACGATCAGATGGGGAGGCTGCTGACCGCCTTGGGCGATGCGTTGAGGGGGCAGGATGGGCCGTATATCCTATCCGATCTTCGATACACCCCGGATGCTCCTGTTTTCGTTCGGTACGGGGCGATCCTTGGTATGCGGGTGCCTGATGTGGATGATGAACCGGTCGAGTCGATTGTTGATCCTCGTGGTATGCGGTTGATACCTGATCATCGTGACCCGCGTGTCGTGATTCCTGATGGTGTAGAGGTGCCAGAAGTTCTTCGACCGGCTTACGAGGCGTCGCAGCAGTCAAGCCGGTCCCGGTTGGATGACTTCGTGAGCATCAAGCCCTTGAGTTTCAGCAATGCGGGTGGAGTGTATCGCGCAGAGTTGCCTGACGGTGAGGTCAGGATTCTGCGGGAGGCCAGGCCGCATGCCGGGTTGGATGGCCGGAATCGGTGTGCGTTGCAGCGTCAGCTGGCTGAGGAGGAGGTGTTGCGTGATCTTGTTGGTGTGAAGGGTGTGCAGCAGCTTCGGGGTTCATTCACGGCGTGGGAGCATCGCTATTTGGAGGTGGACTATATTCCCGGCGTATCCCTCACAACCTGGATGTCATACAATGACCGTTTGCAGGAAAATGATCCTGCGGAATACTCCTGCCAGGCGGTGGGTATTGTTGAGCAGCTCATCGCTATCGTTGAAAAGATTCATCAGCGTGGTTGGGCATTTGGTGACCTTCACCCCGGGAATGTGATGGTCTCTGATGATGGGACTGTGGCGATGCTTGACCTGGAGGATGCCAGTAGGCTGGATTCCAGGCGTGAGCTCGGTGTCAGGGTGTTTGAGTATTGTGCTGACAAGTCAGCGGATGCTGTGCAGGCTGATTGGTTTGCAGTGGCTCGTTGCATCATGGTGTTGTACTGTGTTGATTTTGAGATTGAGGCGGTGGCGCCGGAGTTTTGGGATCGGTG
Organism: uncultured Propionibacteriaceae bacterium; assembly: GCA_938012815.1. Lineage (GTDB taxonomy): Bacteria > Actinomycetota > Actinomycetes > Propionibacteriales > Propionibacteriaceae > Arachnia. Next base: position 50,475 of record CALLVV010000025.1, on the reverse strand, counting down.
TCGTCAGAGGATTCGTGAGTTCTACGGCGAACGGGCAGCTGAGCAGCTGGAAATAGTGGAGCGCCGGTATGCCGCTGGTACTCGTCCGGTGACAGCCAGTGATTTCACTGTTGATGTGCCAACACAGCCGTTGAGTCTGGATTCCGGGATTTCCGGGTTGTTGAGTGGGATCGAGTGGTCACGGCAGTTCAGTGCTGACGGCTCTTTTCCTGGTGATATCGGCCAGCCTGCGACGTATGGTCACGAGGTGATCACGACCGGGCGTGCTGGTGTGGTCCTGGCCCAGCAGCGTGTTGGTGTCCAACCTGCTGATCGTGATGTGGATGCGTTGCGGAAGACTGCCAAGGACTGGTCCGGTCAGGAGGCGCCGGGGTTGTTGAATGGTTTGGCCGGGGTTGCGTTGACGCTCAGCGAGGTGGGTGCACACCAGGATGCCGTGGCCGCTGCGGGGACAGCGCTTGAGCGAGCCTTGGGGCGGCGTCGGTTGGATCTGGGTGCGGGTCAGGCGGGAGTGATTCTGGCCGCATTGGAGGTCGCGAGAACGGCTGGGGACTCGGCGCTGGAAGAACGGGCGGTTGCGGCGTATCGCAGGCTGGATGCCTGCGTCATCCCGGATGGGTCGGCGTGGACTGCGTTGTGTCGTCGTCGAGGACTGTTCTGGGGATTGACCGGGGTGGCGTTGACGGACTTGGTCGCCCATGCCGTCACTGGTGCCGAGGAACCGCTTGCCAGGGCCAGGGTTCGGTTGCGTGCGGATCTGGATGCGTGCGTCACCATCCCAACTGGTGAGTTGATGGTCGATGACCCTTCCAAGAACCGGGTGCTTCCCTACATCGACTGGGGGTCAGCGGGTTTGCTGCTGGTCGGTTCGGCGCTCGAACGCATCACCGGTGACCCGGTATTGACCCCGCAGGAACGTGACGGGATCATCAAGACCTGCTCCTCCACCTTCTACGTCTACCCTGGCTTGGATCATGGCCGTGCCGGCATCCTGGTCACACTGACAGCCGCCGGAGATCAATACCGGGCGGAAGCCGACCGGCAGGCGGGTCTGCTGCTCGACAGCCTCCTCGTGCATGACGGGCACACCTTGGTGATCGGTGATGGGTTGATCCGTCTCAGTTCCGATCTGGGTACCGGTGCTGCCGGAGTCGCGTTGGCCTTGCACGCCTACCGGTCCCAGCAACCCTACCTTGGCCTGCCGATCAGCACCCGCACAGCAGGCCAGCTACAGCAGCTGGCGTCTTCAGAGCTTGGCTCGGAAACACACGACCTCATCGGGGCCGTGCCGAGTCACTAGCTCCCCATCCCCTCACAACAACAAGGGGATGCGGCGAGCTACCACCCCAACACTGAAAACCCTATGAAAGGGGGTGACAATCATGGCTAATGTTCTCAATCTTCAGGCTGACACCGTCGATCTGCCGCAGGATGCCAAGGGATGCTCCGACCACACCAGCATTCTCTGGTGTGCCTGCTCGGTCAGCCACAGCGCTTGGATGTGCTGATCGCTAGCTGCATCTGAAATCCATGGTGGGTGGCGGCGAGAGTCGTTTGCCGCCACCCACTCATGTTTTTATGGATTTGTGTTCTGATGATTCTCCTATCGGTTTGAGGGTGGAGCAATGGGTAGAGGCAGGGGAGCGACTGTGACTGCAGATTTTGCGAAGCGGCTGGACCCATTCCGCGTGGACTCGTTTGGTCGTGGTATGGTTCCCCGACGCGCTATGCCTGAAATTCCCCAGAGCCTGCCGGAACCTCGAATGCCATTGGCCGAGGAATCTCGGGATCCGACTTCTAATAGGAAATCGCGCGGCCGCCCTCAGGGTGACGGGTCGGTCGCAGTATTCCTTGCCGAGCCACCGAAGAGTCGCTTTCGCCGTCTCGTGAGGATTTTGCGGTTGGAATCGCGGGCGTTGGTTCTGATATTTGTTGGCACGGTGTTGTCATCTCTTGTTTCATTGGCTCAGCCCATGTTGGCGGGGTCAATTGTGGGAGTGTTGCAGAGCGAGGGGTTCCTTGCTGCGCTTCCGTATGGGGTGATTTTGGCTGGGCTGGCTGTTTTCGCTTCCGGCATGACGGCTGTCGCGAATGTTGTGGGTGCGAAAGCTGGTAATCGTACGGTTCGTGCTTTCCGGGACGAGTCTGCCGCGATTGCGTTGCGAGTTCCTGCTGACAAGCTCGTGCAGCACCCCACGGCTGATCTGGTTGCCCGGTGCAGCATCGACTCCGAGCATCTCAGCAAGGTGTTCACCCAGGGGCCCGTGCAAGCCCTCGGAGGGATTGTCATGGTGGTGGGAGCTCTGGCCCAGATGACCGTCACCGATTCGATCCTCACCATCTCGGCGGTTGGGTTGACGGTGACGTGTTTGGCATTCATCATCGTCATCTCAAAAAGACTGACCTCATTTTCCTACGATCGTCAGGAGGCCCAAGGAGCATATGTTGCGGAGGTGACTCGTGCGCTGGACTCAGTACTGACGCTGAGGGCCTTCGTCGCCGACAAATTCGCCGCGAAGCGTTTGGACAAGTCGAGTGGGGAGCTTCTCGAGGCGGCAAATCGGGGTGCCAAAGCGCATGCCTTCATGACCCCGGTGGTCACGATTTGTGTGCAGGCGACGCTCTTGGTGATTGTGTGTATCGCGGTGATGAGGGTGCAGGCCGGAAGCATCTCTGTTGAAGCGCTGGTGTCGTTTTTCATGTACATGATGCTGATCATCACCCCGATCACCGGGAGTGCGGGCACCGTCATGGATATGGCAGAGTGTTTGGGGGCATTGCAGCGGATCATCGACCTGCGCGCCGTGACCGATCAACCCGCATCCCGGATTCAGATCAGGCCAGTTGCTACCCAGATTGGTGGTGTGCCAACCGAAACCGGTTTGACGGGGGATATTGACTTCCACGACGTATCAGTGCGGTATCCGCAGGCAGGTGGGAATCGGGAGTACGCGTTGGCGGGTGTGACGTTCAGTGTTCCGGCTGGTTCCTGGGTGGCGATGACTGGTTCGTCGGGTTCAGGCAAATCGACCATCTTGTCTCTGCTGGAGAAGTTCATCGTCCCCACTGATGGAACGGTCCTTGCAGATCGAATTCCGCTTGGTGAGCATGATGATGATGAGTACCGGCGTCAGGTCGGTTACATCGAGCAGTCCTGTCCCTTGTTCAGCGGAACCGTGCGTGACAACCTGTTGTTGGGACGCGACATTGATGATGACCGGTGTTGGGAGATCATTCGTCAGGTGGGTTTGGCTGACACGATCAGTGCTCGCGAGGGCGGGTTGGACACGCCGGTGGGGGAATCGGCGTATGCCTTCTCCGGTGGGGAGCGGCAGCGATTGGCGATAGCCAGAACCCTTGTCGGTCAGCCACGGATGCTCCTGCTGGACGAGATCACCTCCGGGCTCGACGTCCTGAACCGGGAACAGATCATGAACCTCATCCGAACCACGATGGGAGGGATCACCACCTTCGCTGCCGGGCACGGCCACTTCGGCATGAACATTGCTGATCTGGTCCTCGTGCTGGACAAGGGCCGGTTGGTTGAGTTCGGACCACCTGCTGAGGTACACCGACGTTCCGCACTGTTCCGGTCCCTCGTGGCAGCCTGAAACGCCACCGGTCACGTACTCTGAAACACGCCAACACACTGGATGAAAGACATGATGGACACTCCTGCGGGCCCGGCTGGCAGTGACTCTTCCTCGTCGTGGAGCCGGTGGCTGGAGGTTGATGACGCCACACTCATGAGGCTGCTGAAAGAACACGGCCAGGACATCAACACACTCGAGAGCAACCAGAGCGGTGACGATACACAAGGCCCCGGGGACCATGTCGAGGTAGTTCCACTGCCCGCGGGATGGTTGCGTCTGAGCATGGGGGGTGGTGGGGAAGCGGTCGGGCAGTTGGTTTCCGACCCGGTGGAGCAGCATCCAGTTGACGCCCCCTTCGTTTTTGCGGAAACCGATGTCGACGAGTTGCGGGGATGGGTCACGGGGAAGCGTGACATCTTTCCGACGCTGGACTGGTGGTATCGCCTCCTGCGTGATCCTGGGCGGGAGAGCTATGCGGTGGCCGTCCACGAGCGTGACGTTGCTGAACCGAGACTCGTAATCATCGGTGTGTATCCCGACGTGGTGCTGTGTGAGGCGGACTCGCCTGCTGTGGCGTTCGTGGAGCCGCATCCCGATGCGCCGGGTAGGGCCAGGGCCCGTCTGCTGCCGATCACTACGGGATCACTTCACGACACCCCGCAGGTGCTGGTCGAGGGACCCGCGGGTGGGGTCAAGATTGAGCGTTGCTCGATACGACGTTTCATCAAGGTGGGTCACGGTGTCCGCAGTTCCCGGGTCTGGCGGCTCTTCGACACCGCCCGACCGGATTCACAGGCCATGTACACACCTGCTCCAGTGCATGACCCTGATCTTGTCGACGTCGCGCTGCTTGATGGCAAAGCGGTGTTGGTCCAGGCAACCAATGAAAACGAGCAGTGGCACATCGATGTCAGCGAATTCACGGACGACCGGGCGCAGGAACAACGGCGAGTGGCAACAGGACAGGGAGAGGTTCGTCATGTCATCGGCGGTGATGGCTCCGTGTTGGTGCACGTCAACCGTACCGATGTGCGCGACCGGGCAGAACACCTCTGCCTGGTGCCGGTAGCGGATTCAGCGCAGATCCCCGAGGAACCTGACCCCGTGCTCAGCTCCCCGGGAACATTTGCCCTGAACCTGAACATCTGTGCTACATCGGTCGGCTTCGCTGCCGCAGAACTGAGAACAGGGACACCACCTGTCGTCTGGTATCTCGATCGCACTGGGCGGGTGCTCAACCCGTCGAACCAGCCCGGGCCAGACGTCCACTTTGCCTATGAACGGTTCGTGTCCCCGGACGGATACCAGTGCAGCCTCGACATTCGATGGCGCGGTGACTCCGACACATTCCACGGGACGGTCATCTTCATGGTCTACGGGGCTTACGGAGTCGACATCGACCTTGACTCCGACCAGGGGCTTGGCCACTGGCTGGATCGTGGCTACGCTGTGGCGACGGCCCATGTGCGGGGCGGTGGGGATGCACCTCGGCACCGTGCCGGTTCCCGGAACCGACGCGACCGTTCCCTTGCCGACACCATTGCAGCCGTCGAATGGCTGCGCTCGGGACGAGGAGCGGTAACCGCCACCAAAGTGTGCGTGATCGGTGCCTCAGCCGGAGGATTCCTCGTCGCTTCCCTCCTCGCCGAGGAAACCGTGACTGTCGATGCCGCCGTGATCATCAACGGCTACATAGACCCATTGGAGGCGTTGCTGCGTCGCTCGTCGCCCACCGAGCAGGCGGACCGGGATGAATGGGGTGATCCTGAACACGACCGTGGCGACCGAGAAGCGTTGGAGAAACTCTCCCCCCTGCGCAAACTCACCACACCACCAGCACCAACCTTGGTGGCAGTCTCGGGTAGGGACGCACGTGTCGATCCCCGGCAGGGACTTGCGTGGGTGGTGCGTTCCCGGGAACTCGGCGGAAACACCACGCTGTGGTACGACCCCAACGGTACCCACGACATGGGCATCCGCGTGGAAGCGAATTCCCTGGTCGAGTGGGTCGTCGACGCACTAGAACAGTACGAAGCCCGGTGAGCGACCCGCGGGGTGCCGGACGTCGACGGTGTGGCGGTGTCGACCCGGCCATCCTGGTTCCCGAGCGAGGAAACGTCATCGAGTTACGTGAACATGGGGCGACAGGGAACCCGTGGGTCGCTTGTTTGACCCCGGCATCTGACCGTTGTACTCTTGCCGAGAGTGTCCGCCGCGTGCGGGCACCTTGTGCGTGCCCTGGCATGACCTCGAGGATCCCTGAGTTGCGAAGAAGTCCCAGGTCTGTGCGGAGTTCGCACGGCAGCCGCGCCAGCGATGCTCACGGAAACGGTGACCCGGGATGCTCCTTGGGGACGGCTGCGAGCCAGGGATACCCGTCCAGACAACGAAAGTGATACCAACAGGTGCCAACAATTCAGCAGCTGGTCCGCAAGGGCCGCACCGACAAGGTCAGCAAGAACAAGACTCCCGCCCTCAAGGGCTCTCCGCAGCGTCGTGGTGTTTGCACCCGCGTCTACACCACCACCCCGAAGAAGCCGAACTCCGCTCTGCGCAAGGTCGCGCGTGTCCGCCTGAGCTCCGGCATCGAAGTCACCGCCTACATCCCGGGCGTCGGCCACAACCTGCAGGAGCACTCGATGGTGCTCGTGCGCGGAGGTCGTGTGAAGGACCTGCCCGGTGTCCGTTACAAGATCATCCGCGGCGCCCTCGACACCCAGGGTGTCAAGGGCCGCAAGCAGGCCCGCAGCCGTTACGGCGCGAAGAAGGAGAAGTAATGCCTCGCAAGGGACCCGCGCCCAAGCGCCCCGTCATGGTCGATCCGGTCTACGGCTCCCCGCTGGTGAGCCAGCTCGTCAGCAAGATCCTGCTCGACGGCAAGAAGACCGTGGCCCAGTCCATCGTCTACAACGCCCTCGAGGGCACCCGCGCCAAGACCGGCCAGGACCCCGTCCAAACCCTGAAGCGGGCCCTCGACAACGTCAAGCCCTCCATTGAGGTCAAGTCCCGTCGCGTCGGCGGTGCCACCTACCAGGTGCCGATCGAGGTCAAACCGGGCCGTCAGACCACGCTGGCCATGCGCTGGCTCGTCAGCTTCTCCCGTGCCCGCCGCGAGAAGACCATGACCGAGCGGCTCATGAACGAGATCCTGGATGCCTCCAACGGGCTCGGCGCTTCCGTCAAGCGCCGCGAGGACACCCACAAGATGGCCGAGGCCAACCGCGCCTTCGCCCACTACCGCTGGTGATCGCCTCGCCCCCGGGTTTTCACCCGGGGGCTCTCACCGTTTCACAGACTTCTTCAGCAAAGGACTGAACGTGGCCAAGATCGACCTTTCCAAGGTTCGCAACATCGGCATCATGGCGCACATCGACGCCGGCAAGACCACCACAACCGAGCGCATCCTCTTCTACACCGGCAAGTCCTACAAGATCGGTGAGGTCCACGACGGTGCCGCCACCATGGACTGGATGGAGCAGGAGCAGGAACGCGGCATCACCATCACCTCCGCCGCCACCACCGCTTTCTGGCACGACACCCAGATCAACATCCTCGACACCCCCGGACACGTTGATTTCACCGTCGAGGTGGAGCGCTCCCTGCGCGTGCTCGACGGTGCCGTGGCGGTGTTCGACGGCGTCGCGGGTGTGGAGCCACAGTCGCAGACCGTGTGGCGTCAGGCAACAAAATATGGCGTGCCGCGCATCTGTTACATCAACAAGCTGGACCGCACCGGCGCATCCTTCGACCACTGTGTCAAGACCATCCGTGAACGCCTCAATGCCACCCCGGTACTGCTGCAGTTGCCCATCGGTGCGGAGGCCAACTTCCAGGGCCAGGTGGACCTGGTCACCATGAAGGCCAACATCTGGCCGCTCGAGGTCACCAAACCCGCCCTCGACGACTACGAGGTCACGGACATCCCCGCCGACATGGTGGAGACTGCCGAACTGGCCCGCGCCGAGATGCTGGAGACCATCGCCGAGAACGACGACGAGTTCATGGAGCTGTGGCTGGAGGATCCCGACGCCATCACCGTCGAGCAACTCAAGGCCGCCATCCGTCGCGGCGTGTTGTCCTCCGCGTTCACCGCCGTGGTGTGCGGCACCTCCTTCAAGAACAAAGGCGTTCAGCCGCTGCTGGACGCCGTCGTCGACTACCTGCCGTCGCCGCTGGATGTGCCCGCCATCGAGGGGTTCAAGCCGGGTGACGAGTCCGTTGAGCTGTCCCGCAGGCCCTCTGAGGACGAGCCGCTGTCGATCTTGGCCTTCAAAGTCGCCGCAGATCCGCACCTGGGCAAGCTGACCTTCGTCCGCATCTACTCCGGTGTCCTGAAAGCTGGTTCGCAGGTGCTCAACGCCACCAAGGGACGGAAGGAACGCATCGGCAAGATCTATCAGATGCACGCCAACAAGCGCGAGGAGATCGAGTCGATCGGTGCCGGCATGATCTGCGCGGTGATGGGCTTGAAGGACACCACCACCGGTGAGACGCTCTGCGATCCGGCGCACCCGATCATCCTGGAGTCGATGGAGTTCCCGAACCCGGTCATCGAACAGGCCATCGAACCGAAGTCGAAGTCGGACCAGGAAAAGCTGTCCGTTGCCATCCAGCGCCTGGCCGAGGAGGACCCGACCTTCCGCGTCCACACTGACGAGGAGACGGGCCAGACCATCATCGCGGGCATGGGTGAGCTGCACCTCGAGGTGCTGATCGACCGCATGAAGCGCGAGTTCAAGGTGGAGGCCAACATCGGCAAACCGCAGGTGGCCTACCGGGAGACGCTTCGCCGCAAGGTCGAGAAGGTGGAGTACACCCACAAGAAGCAGTCCGGTGGTTCCGGCCAGTTCGGCCGGGTCATCATCGACCTGGAACCCGCCGAACCGGGCTCGGGCTACGAGTTCGTCAACGCCGTCACCGGTGGCCGCATCCCGAAGGAGTACATTCCCGCGGTCGACGCCGGCATCAAGGAGGCCATGCAGTTCGGTGTGCTGGCGGGCTACCCCGTCGAGGACATCAAGGTCACCTTGACCGACGGTGCCTACCACGATGTCGACTCCTCGGAGCTGGCGTTCAAGCTGGCCGGTTCCATGGCCTTCAAGGAGGCCGCCCGGAAGGCCGACCCGGCGATCCTGGAACCGATGATGGCCGTCGAGGTCACCACCCCCGAGGACTACCTCGGAACCGTGATCGGCGACCTGAACGCCCGCCGCGGCCACGTCCAGTCGATGGATGAGCTGCACGGCAACCGCGTCGTGCGCGCCCTGGTGCCGCTGTCGGAGATGTTCGGCTACGTCGGTGACCTGCGCTCGAAGACCTCGGGCCAGGCCTCCTACTCCATGGAGTTCGATTCCTACGCCGAGACCCCGAAGAACATTTCGGAGGAGATCGTCGCCAAGGCTCGCGGAGGCGAGTGATTCGCTGAGCTGAAACCCAACCGGCCCGGGACCCACGGTCCCGGGCCGGTTGCCTTCCCGGACGGTTTTGCCGCCCTCGTGCGCACAGGGACGGGCGCCTCCGGCGCGCTGGATGGCGTCCCACAGGAGTGGCCCCGCTCGCACAGGGGCGGGCGGGGCCGGGAGGGGAGGGGAAAGGAGCCTCGGGTTGTCAGTCCACCAGGGTCAGGTCGTCGAGCTGGTCCGTCTCGCCGTGTTTCGGGTCGGTCTCCATGCGCCTGGGGGTGTTCCGGGCCCGGGTCAGGGCATCGACGGCGCGGGGATCCCCCAGGGCGGCGGCTTTCTGCAGCCAGTTCTGCGCGACGGCGTGGTCCCCCTGTTCCTGGAGGATCCCGCTGAGGAGCAGCATGCCGTCGGTGTTGCCCAGCAGGGCTGCCCGGAAGAACCACTGGGTGGCCTCGTCGCGGTCCGCGGGGTTGTTGACCAGGAGACCCAGGTTGACCATGGCGTCGGATCGCCTCTGCGCCGCCGCCATTCGCCACCAACGCGCAGCCTGCGTGTTGTCGCCTCGCCCATAGGCCTTGAAACCGAGGTCAATCAGTGCTTCGACGTCCTGTGACATGTGATGGAGACTAACCCGGCACCTGGTTGAGCAGAATGGCCGTGAGACGTCCCAAGACGGGGAGAAAAACCGCCAACAAAGATAAAAGCGCTTGTCAGAGCCGATTTGGCTGTTTGGGGTTGAGAAGTGGCGGTGCTCCTCGGTCGGACAAAAGGAGGACGCAGGGATCCCGCGCGTCGTGCACCGAGGGCAATGCGACAGGAGACCCAGGTTGCCCATGGTGTCGGACCCCGTCGGGGCCAGGGCAGCCGCACCCCGGCGGCCGGTGGCCCCATCCCACGCTCCCATCGGCCGGCGAGGCAGTCGACACCGCGATGTCCACATCATGGTCATCGCGGCGCCGGGGCGGGAGTCAGGCGCCGAGTCCCCAGATCGAGGCCGCGCCCGGCGCAGTGAAGCGGAAGCCGGAGGCGAGCAGCGCCTGGGGGACCGCACGCTGGGAGGCGCCGAGCAGCTCGGCGAGCATACTGCCGATGCTGCTGGTACCGCCGGCCGCCCCGGTCCTCCTCGCCCGGTTCAACAGGAACTGAGGCACCACCGCTGGCGAGGGTGGGCCGCAGGCACGGGACAGCAGCCGGTGGAGGTCGCGGTTGCGCAGGGGCTCGGGTGCGGTCAGGTTGACCGGCCCGCAGACGTCGTCGTGCTCGATGGCCCATAGGAGCCCGGCCGCGGCGTCCTCCAGCCCGATCCACGGCTGCCACTGGTCGCCGCGGCCGAGTCGGGCCCCCGCCCCCACCCGGTAGGCGGCGCCGAGGATCCTGCCCAGCCCGCCCGAGGGGCTGACCACCAAGCCCGTGCGGGACTGGACCGTGCGCAGCCCGACCCGTGCCGCCGGGCCCGCGGCGGCCTCCCAGCGCTGGCACAGCTCGGACAGGAATCCCTCGCCCGGACCGCACGTCTCGGTTAAGATCTCATCCCCCCGGTTCCCATAGAAGCCGGTGGCCGACCCACTCAGCAGGACCTCGGGCCGCACCGCCGGGGGCAGGCCCGCGGCGACCCGGGCGATGAGGGCGGTGGTGGACAGGCGCGAGGCCGCGAGCACGCGACGGCGCGCAGGTGTCCAGGGACGCGGCGCGATTGGGGCGCCCGACAAGCACACCACGGCTCTTGCTCCCTCCAGGGCTCCGGGCGCCAGGAGGTGCTCGGCGGGGGCCCACCAGGCGTGCTCCCTACCGGAGGCATCGACCTCGGGGCCTTCCCGCGGCGCCCTGCCCGGTCCGCTGCGGTGGAGGATCCGGATCTTCCAGCCGCTGTCCCGAGCCATGTCCGCCAAGCGGGATCCGATGAGGCCCGCCCCGGCCACGACGAGCAGCCCCGGGCCGCTGCGCCGGCCGGGCGATGCTGCGGGAATGTCATGAGTGCCCACTGACCCACTTTAGGCCCTCGGCCAGCCCCTGGCCCCGTCTGGGCCCTTGGTGCCGGAGGCGGTGATCGACCGGATCGGCGACCTGACGCGCTTCAACGTCGCCGAGGTGTCCGAACTCGCCCACGTCGCCTCGCCCGTAAGCCTTGAAGCCGAGGTCAGTTCAGTGTTTCGACGTCCTGTGACATGGGATGACGACTGACCGGGTCTGCTTCGGACCGGGAGGGCCGTGAAACACCCCAAACGCGGGGACAAACCACCCAAAAAAGAGCAAAAGTGCTTGTCAGGGCGGGTTTGGGTGGTTTGGGGGGCGGTGCTGTCCGGTCGGACAAAAGGAGGACGCGGGATCCGCGCGTCGTGCACCGGGGGCAATGCGGCAGGGGTTGTGGAAGGTGCCAGGGTGGGATCAGTAACGTGGTCGCATGAGAATTGGAATCACCAGCGACCACGCTGCCCACGATCTGCGCATTGACCTGATTCCCCGCCTGAGGGAGCTCGGTTACGACGTGGTGGACCGTGGGCCCGCCACCTCCGAGCGCACCGACTACGCCAAATGGGGGGGCAGGCTGGCCCGGGAGGTGGCCGCCGCGCGTTTCGACCTGGGAATCGCGATCTGCGGCTCCGGCGTCGGTATCTCCATTGCGGCCAACAAGGTCAAGGGGATCCGGGCGGCCTGCGTCTCCGAGGTGTACTCGGCAGGGATGAGCCGGCGTCACAACAATGCGAACATCCTTTGTTTCGGTTCCCGAGTGGTGGGGCCCGACGTCGCCTTGGCCATCTGCGAGGCCTTCCTGAGGGCTTCCTTCGAGGGTGGCCGCCACGCCGGGCGGGTGGCGCAGCTTCGGCAGCTCGACGCGGGGGACACGGCCTTCTTGGACGAAGGTTGTTGAAAAGGGCCGGGACACGGCCTTGAGTTTGACTTCCGGGACCGGGCCGATAGCATTGCACGGGTATGCGCTCGGGTAATAGACTTGGGCGTCGGACCCCTGGTGTGACCCATAGCTCAGGGGTGCGCCAGATTAATGGCCACGCACGGTGCGTGGTTGGACCAAGAAGGAGCCCTAAGTGGCAAAGGCCAAGTTTGAGCGGACTAAGCCGCACTGCAACATCGGCACCATCGGACACGTCGACCACGGCAAGACCACTCTGACCGCGGCGATCACCAAGGTGCTCCACGACAAGTACCCGGATCTGAACGAACTGTCCCCGTTCGACAGCATCGACAAGGCACCCGAGGAGCGTCAGCGCGGTATCACCATCTCGATCGCTCACGTCGAGTACCAGACCGAGAATCGCCACTATGCGCATGTCGACTGCCCCGGGCACGCCGACTACGTCAAGAACATGATCACCGGTGCCGCCCAGATGGACGGCGCGATCCTCGTCGTGGCCGCCACCGACGGTCCGATGGCGCAGACCCACGAGCACATCCTGCTTGCCCGGCAGGTTGGCGTTCCGGCCATCGTCGTGGCCCTCAACAAGTGCGACATGATCGCCGAGGAGGACGCGGACCTCATCGACCTGGTCGAGATGGAGCTCCGTGAGATCCTCTCCGCCCAGGAGTTTGACGGTGACAACCTGCCGATCGTTCGTGTGGCGGCCTTCCCGGCGCTGAACGGCGACGAGAAGTGGGCCGGCAGCATCCTCGAGCTCATGGATGCGGTCGACGAGTACATCCCGCAGCCCGAGCGCGACACCGACAAGCCGTTCCTGATGCCCGTCGAGGACGTCTTCACCATCACCGGCCGTGGCACCGTCATCACCGGCCGCATCGAGCGCGGCATCGTCAAGACCGGCGACACCGTCGACCTCGTCGGCATCCGTCCGGAGAAGCAGACCACCACCGTCACTGGCGTCGAGATGTTCCGCAAGATCCTCGACGAGGGTCGCGCCGGCGAGAACGTCGGCCTGCTGCTCCGCGGCACGAAGAAGGAGGACGTGGAGCGCGGCATGGTCGTGATCAAGCCCGGTTCCACCACCCCGCACACCGACTTCGAGGCCACCGTCTACGTGCTCAACAAGGAAGAGGGCGGCCGCCACAAGCCGTTCTTCTCCAACTACTCCCCGCAGTTCTACTTCCGCACCACCGACGTCACCGGTGTGGTCCAGCTGCCGGAGGGCAAGGAAATGGTCATGCCCGGCGACAACACCGACATGACCGTTCACCTCAACAAGCCCATCGCCATGGAGGAGAACCTCAAGTTCGCCATCCGTGAGGGCGGCCGCACCGTCGGCGCCGGCAAGGTCACCAAGATCATCAAGTGATCCTCGCCTGACAGGCAACGAGGGAGGGGCCCGCACGAGAGTGCGGGCCCTTTCCGTGTTTCCGTGTACTTGGAAAGGCGGCTGAACCGTCCCGCGGGCATCGGTGAGCGGAGTGCGTCGCGAAACCAGCGGCGGTTGTCGGAAACGTTCAGCCGAGGGTGCGGCGGAATGCCCTCAACCAGCCGAGACGGCCCCCGGAGTTCTGCTGGTTCTCCTCCTGCCCGTGATGTTCCGAACTTTCCGAGGGGGGCAGGAGCTGGGCCTCCTTCTCGTCGGCCTGCTCAGCCTCCCAGTCGGCTTTGACCTGCTCGACGAAGTCCTGGCGCTGCTCCTGGGGAGGAGCGGTGGCGGTGTCCGGTTCCAGGCGCGTGCGGGGCAGGGCGTAAACCGCCTGGGTCTGCAGCCAGTTGATGAGTTGTTCGCGCAGCATGCAGCGCAGCTCGAACAACCTTCCGGAGTTCGTCGCGGAGACGACGGCGCGAATCCGGACCGAGCCTCCCGTGGCGTCCATGACCTGGAGGGCGACGGTGCGGCCGTCCCACAGGTCCGTGGTCTTGACCAGACGCAGCAGCTCGATCCGCATGGCCTCCACGGGAACCAGCCAGTCCAGGTCGAACTCGATGACTCCCGTTTGTCGCGGTTCCTCCCGGCTCCAGTTCTCGAAGGTTTTCGTGGTGAACAGCGTCGATGGCACGATCCAGCGCCGTTCGTCCCAGCTCCTCAACACCACATAGGTGAGGGTGATCTCCTCGACGGTTCCCTGGTTGTTGTCCGTGACGACGATGTCACCGACGCGCAGGGAACCGGTGAAAGCGATCTGGAGCCCGGCGAAGATATTCGTGAGGGATGATTGTGCCGCAAGACCGGCGACCAGCGAGGCCAGACCTGCGGAAGCCAGCAGAGAGGTTCCGATGGCTCGGAACTGGTCGAAGGTGAGCAGCGCTCCGGCGGTCGCCCCGATCCAGACCACTCCGATCAACACCCGTGAGATGACCTGCATTTGGGTGCGGATGCGTCGGAACTGGGGGGTTTCCCGGGCGTTTTTCTTGCGGGCGAGGATGGCGTCCTCGACGGTTCTGATGACCCCCGTCATGCCGTATGCGGCGGCGAAGATCATCACGATCAGGAAAAGGTGTTCGAAGTTCGCCCGCCAGGACGGCGCCGCCTGCCACGGGGTGGGGGCGCTGGCTACCAGCACCCCCATACCGGTACCGAAGACCGTCAGTATGAGGCGCTGAGGGAGTCGCAGGTTCCGGCTGAGGAAACCCAGATCCTCCTGGTGCCGAGCCAGTTGACGCATGATGATCGAGATGATCACGGAGACGACGACGCCCGCCAGGAACCCGACGGCCGCGTATCCGAGAACGGTCAACAGGTCCAAGGCCACTTCGGTGGCGGTTTCGTCGGTGGGAAGCATGCAGACAACCGTAGCCGCTGCTTCCTGGGGATGGGCTCTCAGCCACGTTTCTGAATACTGGCCCATTCATCCCGTAGCCCCACCGTGCGGTGGAACAGCAGTGGGGTGTGGTCATCGGCGGCGAAGTATCCCAGCCGCTCGAACTGCACCACCTCTCCCGGGGCGGCATCTGCCAGCGCGGGTTCCACCTTCGCGTCAGTCAGCAGCTCGCGGGAAGCGGGGTTGAGGTCGTCGAGTGCTTCCCCGGTGCGTTCCCCGGGGGCCTCGGCGGTGAACAGCCTGTCGTACAGGGCGACGGTGGCGTCCAGGGCGTGTGGGGCCGAGACCCAGTGCATCGTCGACTTCACCTTACGGCCGTCGGCGGGGGTGCCGCCCCGGGAGTCCGGGTCGAAACTGCAAATCACCTCGACGATGTTGCCGACCTCGTCCTTGACCACGTCGCGCGCGGTGACCAGGTAGGCACCACGCAGCCTGACTTCACGACCGGGGGAGAGACGGAAGTACTTCGGCGGTGGGACCTCACGGAAGTCGTCCTGCTCGATCCACAGCTCCCCGGTGAAGGGCACCAGGCGGGTGCCGTCGTCCGGGTTCTCTGGGTTGTTGACCACCTCGAACCACTCGACCACCGGGTCGCCGTCGGGCCCGGTCGGCCAGTCCAGCAGGGTCAGCTTCAAGGGCCGGGTGACGGCCATCCGGCGCTGGGCGGTCGCGTTCAGCGCGCGACGCACGTAGCTCTCCAGCTCCTCGATGGCCTTGCGGGAATTGGTGCGGGTGGTTCCCACCTCGCGGCAGAACGCCCGGATGGCTTCCGCCGGGTAGCCGCGCCGCCGCAGCCCCCGGATGGTCGGCATCCGCGGGTCGTCCCAGCCGTCCACGATGCCGTCCGCGACCAGCTTCGCCAAGCGACGTTTGGACGTGACGGTGTGGGTCAGCTCCAGGCGTGCGAACTCGTACTGGCGTGGGGGAGCGGGAACCTCGAGCTGTTCCAGGAACCAGTCGTAGAGGGGGCGATGGGATTCGAACTCGAGGGTGCAGATGGAATGGGTGACGCCCTCGATGGCGTCGGACTGGCCGTGGGCCCAGTCGTAGGTGGGATAGATTGACCACGCCTCACCCGTGCGGTGGTGTGCGACGTTGCGGATGCGGTACATCACGGGGTCGCGCAGCTGCATGTTCTCGTGCGCCATGTCGATCTTCGCTCGCAGCACCCGCGAGCCGTCGGGAAACTCCCCGGCACGCATCCTCTCGAACAGGTCAAGGTTCTCCGTGACGCTGCGGTTGCGGAACGGCGATTCGACACCAGGGGTGTTGAAGGACCCCCGGGTGGCCGAAATGGTCTCGCCGTCCTGATCGTCGACATAGGCCAGACCCTTCTCGATGAGTTGCACGGCCCAGTCGTGGAGGGTCTCGAAGTAGTCGGAGGCGTGGCGCACATCCGAGGGCTCGTAGCCCAGCCACTTGATGTCCTCGATGATGGAGTTGACGAAGGTCTCCTCCTCAGTTTCCGGGTTGGTGTCGTCGAGGCGCAGCATGCAGGTGCCGCCGAAGTCTTTGGCGGTGCCGAAATCCACGACGATGGCCTTGGCATGACCAACGTGGAGAAAACCGTTGGGTTCGGGTGGGAACCGGGTCTGGACCCTGCCACCGTGGGTTCCCGCCTCGTTGTCGCGGCGGATGGCTTCGGTGATGAAGTTGTTCGGGACACCCGGCTCACTCATGTGGTGAAGCTATCACCTTCCAAGCCATGGACCGAACAACCAGAACAGCAACACGAAGGGTGTGACCAGCAGGACGAGCGTGACGCCGAGCACCAAGGTCAACGCCACCAGCCAGTAGGCGATGGTGGCCCTACGCGCCTGGCCGCGGTCCTCGAGGGTGCGGTGCAGCAGTTTCAGGTTCTTCGCGTTCGACATCCATAGCGCGTCGAAGAAGGAACCAACCAACGGAATGGAACCGAGACACCAGTTGACCACGTAGTTCCACAGCATCCGGAGAAGAACCGGCACAGGGACGCGCAGCCGGACCGCGTCGAGGAGCACGACGCATCCCAAGGCTGTCGCAACCATATTGCCGGCAGCGGGAACGAGGCTCAGCAATGGGTCGAAACCGAACCGGAAACCGGTGCCGGGCACCCGGAAGACCTCATCCAGCCAGAAGGTGAAGTGACGACTGATGGGGGAGGGGCCATCCGTGGTCTCGGGGAGGGATTCCGAGGTTCTCAGCGCGCGTGAGCGGTGGGATTCGCAGGAGGACACGACATCATGATGTCATGCGGAGTCCGTGGTTCGGCCCGGTGGCGGCGGGGCCGTTAGGCTTGGCCACACTATGACTGAGCTGACTCCTGCCCGCACACGTGTCGCCCCCTCGCCTACAGGCGATCCGCACGTCGGCACCGCCTTCATGGCTCTGTTCGACAAGGCGTGGGCCGCCAAGACCGGTGGCTCGTTCGTCCTGCGCATCGAGGACACCGATCAGAACCGTCTGGTCGAAGGCAGCGAGCAGCAGATTCACGACACCCTCGCCTGGCTCGGGCTCTCCCCCGACGAGGGTCCGCTGGAGGGCGGCGAGTTCGGGCCCTACCGGCAGTCGGAGCGGCTCGAGACCTACCGGCCGTTCGTCGAGCGGCTGATCGCCGATGGACACGCCTACTACTGCTGGTGTTCCCCGGAGCGACTCGCGGAACTGCGCAAGGAACAGGATGCCACCAAGGCGGCCAGGACCGGCTACGACCGGCTCTGCCTCGGGAAGACCCGCGAAGAGCGTGCGAAACTTCCCGGATTCACCGAGACCCCGGTGGTGCGGATGCTCGTTCCCGACGACGCCCCGCTCACGTTTACCGACATCATCCGCGGTGAGGTGAAGGCTCCCTTCCCCGACGACCAGGTGATCCTGAAGGCCGACGGATTCCCCACCTACCACATGGCAGTGGTCGTCGACGACCATCTGATGGGGATCACGACGGTGGTGCGTGGCGAGGAGTGGATCAGCTCCACCCCGAAACACCTCCTGCTGTACCGCTGGCTCGGTTTCCCCGAACCGCAATACGCTCACATGCCGCTGCTGCGCAACACCGACAGGTCGAAGATCTCCAAGCGTCGCAACCCGGCCGCCCGCCTGATGTGGTTCCGCGAGCAGGGCTACCTGCCGGAGGCGGTCCGCAACTTCCTGCAGCTGCTCGGTTACCCGCCCGCCGATGACGACTCCGAGGTGGCCACCTTCGAGGAGTTCGTCGAAAACTTCTCCTGGGACAAGGTCAACACCACCGGCCCGGTTTTCGACGTGAAGAAACTGGACTGGCTGAATGGCCATTACATCCGCGCCCTCGGCGCCGACGAACTGACCGAGCGGATCGTCGCCTTCCACGTCGAACGCGGCGACTGGGATTCGGTCATCGACATCGACGTGCTGCGCCGGGCTGTGCCGCTGGTCAGCGAGCGCATGACCCTGCTGGGCGACGCCCTGCCGAAGCTGGGGTTCCTGTTCGCCGACCGGGTGGAGGTTGAGGAGGCGGCCCGTGCATCGCTGCCCGGCAATGCCGCGGAGGTCCTCGACGCCGGGATTGATGTGCTGGAGACGATGCCCTTCGACGCCGCCTCGATCCAGGCCGGGCTGCGGGAGAAACTTGTCGACGGGTTGGGCATCAAGCCGAAGTTCGCCTTCGGGCCGCTGCGGGTCGGGTTGACCGGGGCCAAGGTGTCGCCGCCGCTGTTCGAATCCATGGAGATCCTGGGGCGCGAGGAAACCCTCACGAGGCTCCGCGCACTTCGCGAAACCCTCTGAGATCCAAACGATTGCTGCGCTGCCACTGCTGCGGGAGACGCTCGCTGCTGATGATCACCCTTAGGTTTTCCATGGCGGGGGACTCAGCCAACCGTGATGCTTGACATCGACGCTCTGCTCTCCCACAGTGATTTCTGGTCCGATCTACGCAACCACTTCTGGGAAAGAAGCTCTGATTCTCGATGGTCTTCTTGGCTTGGGGCCTGTTGCTGCTGCTGGCTGTGGCAGCTGTCATCGTCTCGCGGATGGGTTTGAACACGTGGTGGCGTCTGTTGTTTCTGCCCCCTGGCCTGCTGATGCCTCTCCTGTTGTATCCGCAACTGTCCGGGAGGAACCAGTTCTTCTGGCTGCTGGGCTTCCTCTGCATCGTCATGTACCTGGGTTTCTTCTGGAAGGAAGCCGAAACGGTCCGTGAAAAGCAACTTCGGTGCGCGGGTGAACAGCAGGCAGAGGTTTTCACGAATACGCGGTCAGTTCCTGACCGGTCGCGGTTGAGAACCGCGACCGTCACGTGCGAGAAAGCCCCGGTCCGTGGCACCTCGTCAGCTCTTCCGATGGCGGACGGAATCGAACTCGAACGTCCTGAGGAACGCCCGTGCGCGTTCCGTCTCGGGAGCGGTGAAGAACTTCTCCGGCGGGGCGATCTCGACGATCCGACCCGCATCCATCAGCACAACCCGATCCGCAATCGCCCGCGCGAAGGGCATCTCGTGGGTGACGATGAGCATCGTCATGCCATCGGCGGCCAGCTCCAGCACCACGTCGAGGACCTCGCGGACGATCTCCGGGTCCAGGGACGCGGTGATCTCGTCGAGCAGCAGCAGCTCCGGGTGCATCATCAACGCCCGCACGATCGCGACCCGCTGTTTCTGGCCTCCCGACAGCTCGCGTGGCAGCGACCTCGCCTTCGCGGCGAGCCCGACACGCTCCAGCAGCCTCGTGGCCTCCTTGACGGCTTCGTTGCGTTCGCGTCCCTGCACCAGGCGAGGCCCGAGCAGCAGGTTGTCCATCACGTTCAGGTGCGGGAACAGCTCGTAGCTCTGGAACACCATCCCGACGCGTTGCCGGATCTCGGTCCAGCGGGTTCCGGGATTCGTGATGGTCACACCGTCCAGTTCCACACTGCCGTCGGTGATCGCCTCCAGGCCGTTCAGGCAACGCAGCAGCGTCGATTTCCCGCAGCCCGAGGGGCCGACGACAGCGATCACCTCGCCGGGGACGACCTCCAGGTCGATTCCGTCCAAGGCACGGAGGTCCCCGTAGTTCTTCCCCAGACCTGAGATTCGCAGCATCGGGGTCATGTGGTGGCCCACTTCCTCTCGAGACGCCGCGCACCCCACGAGATCGGGAAACACACGACGAAGTACATGATCAGCACGGTGCCGTAGATCCACAGGGCGCCGTCGGGATGGGTGAAACGGTTGACGTCGATGATCTGTTGACCGACCTTCAGCACCTCGACCACACCGATGAGAGCCACCAGGGGAGTGGTCATGATCATGCGGTTGGTCAGGTTGATGGTGGTCGGGAGCAGACGACGTGCCGCCTGGGGCAGAACGACGTGACGCTGCACCTGCCACGGGGTCAGTCCGAGTGCCTGCGCGCTGGCGTACTGGTGTTTCGGGATCGACGTGATGGCGGAACGCACCAGGTCACCCATCTCGGCCGTGCCCCACAGCGTGAACACGACGACCGCGGCCGCCTGGCCGTCGAGGTTGACCCCGAGGTAGCGGGCCAGGTCGAAGAACACCAGGAACAGCAGCACGATCTGCGGCATGATCCGCACCACCTCCAGGTAGATGCGGGTGAGTAGTTTCACCACCGGGTTTCGCGATGTCATGACGATGCCCAGACCGATGCCGAGCACGATCGAGAAGGCCATGGCGATCAGGGCGATGGATGCGCTGACCCACAGCCCCTCGAGCAGGCGGAGCAGATTCCGTCCCTGGAGGACCAGTTCAATCCCCGAACGCTGCACGGCGCAGCCTCCTCTCCAGGAAACCGGCGCCCAGCGAGACCGGGAGCAGGATGATCAGGTAGCAGACGACGAGCAGCAGCAGAGCCTCGGAGGTCTGGTATCTCGAACCGATCTGTTCCTTCGCCCTGAACACCAGATCGGGCAGGGCGATGATGCTGACCACGGAGGTTTCCTTCACCAGGAACACCAGATTCGCCGTGATGCCGGGCATACTGATGGCGACTGCCTGTGGCAGGATCACCCTCCGCATTGCCTGCCATGGTGTCAGGCCGAGGCTCAGGGAGGACTGCAACTGGATCGGTTCGACCGCATCCAGCCCGCTGCGCAGCGTCTCCGCCATGAAACTGCCGCCAAGGAAGGTAAGACCGATGATGGCGCAGATCTCCTGGTCCAGTTTGAGCCCGAGCTTCGGCAGCCCGTAGTAGAGGAAGAAGAGCTGCACCAGAAGCGGGGTGTTGCGTGAGATCTCGACGTACACAGCCGCAAGTTGGCGGGCCACGGGGATGCGGAAATGCTGCGCCACGGCGCAGCAGATTCCCACGAGCAGGGCACCGATGATCCCGAACAGTGCGACCCGCACCGTGAGCAGGGCCGCCTCGGCGTAGACGGGAGCCGAGCTGAAGACGATGCCCCAGTTCATGCCCGCTCCCTGGTGACGTTCCCCGCGCTCAGAGCTGGCCTCCTTCGACCACCAGTTCCTCCGCGGACGCCGAATCGCCGTAGACGGGTCGCAGGGTCTGTTCGAAGTCGGCGTGGAAGAACTGTTCCTTGCCGAGGGTGACCAGGTGTTCGTTCAGCCACGACAGCAGCGTCTCGTTGCCCTTGGTCACGGCACCCGCGATGCTGTCGGGATCGCCGAGGCTCGTGATACCCGCGGTGAAACCGTCGCTGGCGATCGCCCAGGCGAGGGCCTCGGTGTTGTCGGTGATCCAGGCGTCCCCGCGGCCATCCGCCAGGGCGCTGGTGGCGTCGTTGTACTGCTCGTACTTGTCTGGTTCGATCTCCGGATGGCTTGCGGCCAACCAGGTCTCGGCCGTGGTGCCCTTGACCACGATGATCTTCTTGTCCTTGAGCTGGGGCTCCTCCGTGATCAGCGCCGAGTCGGGGGAGACGACCCCGAGGGAGACCTTCATGTAGGGATCGGCGAAGTCGACCTTCTCCTTGCGCTCTGGCGTGACGGTGAAATTCGCCAGGATGATGTCGACCTTCGCGGTCTGCAGGAACTCGACCCGGGAGGCGGCCTCGACGGGAACGTACTCGACCTCTGTGCCGAGATCCTTGCCAATTCTCTCCGCATAGACCACGTCATAGCCTGCGGGTTTTCCATCGGTATCGACGTACCCGAAGGGGGCTTTGTCGCTGAAAACCCCAATCCTGACGGTGCCAGAGGATTTGATCTGGTCGAGGGTCCGGAACTGTCCGTTGCCGGCCGACCCAGTGCCGGAGGATGCGACCGGGTCGGGCGATGCCCCGGAACAGGCGGAGAGGGGCAGGACCAGCGACGCGAGTGCGCTACCCAGGATGTGGCGACGGGAAAGGGACATGGATGCTCCTTGCTCAGGGTGTGGATCGTTGACCATCAATGGGTGTGACGGGTCAGTTTGCGATGGCTACCGGAAAACGCAGAGGACTACGAGTGCGCAGTGAAGACGAAAATTCCGGGACGATCCGGACTTCCAGGTGCGTCAGAACTGATGGACCGGGCAGGAACACCGGCAGGCAGAGGCGGTGAAGTGCGCGCCAAGCTGCATCATGCGGGGATGTTCCATGAGGTCAGACACTAGGTCGGAGCCATGCGCGGAGTCAAGGGGAAGCGCGTTGTGGACCGGACGGGGCATCAGGTGGATCGGCGATGTTGTGTGATGTTCCGGTAGGACGTCCGCGTGTCCCGATGTCGCCGCTGCTGCACCAGGGCGACGGCGCTGATCACCAATGCCCGGTGCCATGACGCAGGCCGTCCAGGCAAAGCGTTTCCTGTGCATCTGCAGGATCTTCTGCACGGTGGGTGTGGGGACGACTCCGTCCGTCGATACTTGTTGTCGCGAACCTACGCGCGCCGAATGAGACCACTGGTCTGACGGGATTCCGGGGGCTCCGGGGAAATGAATGGGCCCCTCGCGATTGATACCATCCCGAGCCGGTGTTGCTCGCGGCCTCTTTCGTGGGGTTCGTCCTGCCGGCCATGGGTACGTGGCGGATGGCGGTGCGCAGCCACGTCGGGGCACAGTTGTGACCTCCCGGCCCGGGGCGTGCCGCCGATCCGGGCCGGGAGGCCGGTGAGTGGTCAGTCGTTGCGGCGACGCTGGGTTCCCAGCACCCGCTTCTGGAGGGGTTGGGTGGCCAGTAGGGCCAGGGCGGCAAGGACGAAGCCCGCCACGATCACCGCGATCACCACCACGATCCCGGTCACGGGTGTGTGGAGCCCGTGTTTCTCCGCTAGGCTCGCCATCGGTTGCGCCAAGCCGAACCCGATCAGATAGCCCGTGGTGGTGACCAGTGCAAGC
Organism: uncultured Propionibacteriaceae bacterium; assembly: GCA_938012815.1. Classification (GTDB taxonomy): domain Bacteria; phylum Actinomycetota; class Actinomycetes; order Propionibacteriales; family Propionibacteriaceae; genus Arachnia. Next base: position 27,557 of record CALLVV010000025.1, on the reverse strand, counting down.
GGTCCCAGATTCTCCAGCCATTGCGCCCGCGCGTGGAAGGGCTCAGGAGTGCCGAGGCGGTGCAGCGCGATCGTGAGGTCGGAACGTTCGAACACCGACGAGGCCTGACTGATGAGAATGGAGGTGGCGGTCAGCATCAGGGCGACGGCCAGGGTGATGACGACCCCCTTGGTGAAATCCCACGTGACTTTTTCGGAGAAAATCGCGAGGGCCTCGCTACCCTTGGCTTCCATCTCGAAGGGCATCCTCCCGAGGTAGCCCGCGATCAGGGCCAGGATCCCCAGCCCGCCGATGCGGCGCCAAGCGCTTCGGGGGTCGGCCATGATCCGACGCCCGGCCATCAGAGCCGCGGGCCCGGGAAGCAGGAAGTACAGGCGAGAAAAGCGCTGGAGCATCCACGGTCCGAAGAGGTTGTAGCCGAAGATCACGCAGCCGATGATCGCAGCGAACACCACGTAGCCCATGACCTCCCGGCCGGTCAGGAGGTGAGGAAGCAGGACGAATGCAGCCACCAGGATTCCGACGAACACTGCGACCCGCTTCCAGGTCGTGGGGGGCTTCACGCCGCGGCGTGCGACGCCGAGCGGGGAGATCCGCACCTGCCGCAGACCCCACCAGGTGGCGATCAGCGCGATGACGACGTTCGCGGCGGCGACGGTCAGCGCCAGCCACCAGGGCAGCACCAGCGCCACCGGCTGGCTCTGGAACTCCAGCGCACCCCAGGCGGGAGCGGTCACCAGATAGGACAAACCGCCGAGGAGGGTGCCGATGCCCGCCTGGATGGCCGAGTCGATGAGCGACATGCGGGTCACGTCGCCGGAACTCAGGCCGAGCAACCGCAGGGCCGACAGCCGCTGCTCCCGGCCTCGTGCTCCCAGCACCGCCGCTGATGCGGACAGGGATATCATGGCGGGCACCAGGAGGGCCGTGGCGATCAGGGCCAGGATGAGGTAGAACATCAGGATCAGGTCGAAGGTGGGATCCTCCGCCTTGAGGGTGGCCAGCACGCCCGTGGGGTGGTGCCAACGTTCGTGGAACATCATGGTTCCACCTGCGATGGTGAAAGCCAGGGCCGCGGATATGGTGTTTGCCAGCACCGAGGCGAAGAACAGCAGGGCCTCGCCCTGGCGAACCGCGAAACGTGCGCGGGTGAGCTGGAACGTGAGACCGGTCAGACCGGTGGCGGCGCTCATCGCGGGACCTTCACGTCGATGCGGCGGTCGGCGTGGACCAGGCCGTCACGGATCTCCACCAAGCGCGAACACCAGCGGGCGACCGCCGGGTCGTGGGTGACCATCACCAGCGATGCCCCGGCCTGGGCGACAGTGGCGGTCAAAAGCTGCATCACCTCGTGGCCCGTGGCCTGGTCGAGGGCGCCGCTCGGTTCGTCGGCGAACACCACCCGGGGGTTCGCCGCCAGTGCGCGGGCTATCGCGACCCGCTGCGCTTGCCCGCCGGACATGTCGGAGGGGCGGCGATCGGCCAGATCGGGAATGCCGATCTTCGCCAGGACCTCGTCGGCCTTCGCCAGCGCGGTGCGCCGCCGGGTGCCGGTGAGCAGTAGCGGCAGCGCCACGTTCTCGCGGGCCGGGAGTTCCGGGATCAGCTGGCCGTCCTGGAAGACGAAACCGAACTGGCTCAGGCGCAGGTGGGAGCGTTGCGCGTCGGACATTCCGGTGAGGTCCTCGCCCGCGAACAACACTCGACCGTCGTTCGGGACCAGCACCCCCGACAGGCAGTGCAGGAGGGTGGACTTGCCGGAACCGGAGGGCCCCATGATTGCCACGGACTCGCCGGATGCGATGGCGAGGGAAACCCCGGCCAGTGCCTTGACCGTGCCGAAGCTCTTGGTGATGTCGTGGGTGGTCAACAGGGCCGCTGAATAGGTGTCGTTGAACATGTCTCAATTCCATCGCCGGGATCGGTCGTGCAACACAGGGTGCATTTCACATTCGGGGTGGTGTCAGCACTACCCATTCTCCTACACCGCATGCCCTCGGAACTGCTTGAACCGGCCTGCGAGCTCTGCGAGTGGGTCGTGTCGAAACCATGGTGAGGGTGTCCGGGGACTGGGGTCAGGGTCGTTGTTGGGCTGCCGGAGTGGTTTCGACTCAGCCGTTCGCTTCGCTCACGTGCTGGCTCAACTGGCCTCGGAAGGGAGGGGTGTTCAGTGCCGGTTCAACCCTTGGTCGTGGGATTCGCGGGGTGCGCGATAGATTCTTGTCATGCGTTGGGGAAGGAAACGGTGGGTCAGCCATGAGCAGGAGGCCGCCCAGCGGATCGCCGAGCTCACCGCTTCGCGGCGTGTCATCGTCGAGGCCTACGAGGTGGAGCGCCACCGCATCGAACGCGATCTCCACGACGGTGCCCAGCAGTACCTGGTGGCCGCCGCCATGAAGGTGGGGGAGGCGCAGCTCTCCCCAGCGGTCGAGAGCGATCCCGTCGCCGCGCAGCTCCTGGCCGAGGCCAACACCGCCATTCAGGAGGGCCTGGGGGCGCTTCGCCGGACGATCCGCGGCATCCACCCGCAGTTGCTCAGGCAACAGGGTCTCCCTGCGGCGCTCGAGGAGGTGGCGGCCACCGCGGCCAACCGGGTCCGCATCGTCGCCCCGCAACCGCTGCCCGAACTCCCCGAGGGGGTGCTGGCCGTCGGCTATTTCTTCGCCTGTGAGGCCATCGGAAACGCTGCCAAGTACGCTCCCCGCGCGGAGGTGACCGTGCTGCTGGCCGCTGACCGGAACCTCCGGGTCTCCGTCGTCGACCGGGGACCGGGGGGCGCGAGAATCGTTCCCGGGCACGGGCTGGCAGGCATGAGGGAACGTCTGGCAGCCGCGGGTGGCGGGCTCACCATCTCATCCCCACCCGGAGGCCCGACCCAGCTGGCCGCAACCATTCCCCTGCTCCTGGGCCGAGGCGAACCTGCGGTGGTGATCCCATGACTACAGTGCTGATGGCCGACGACTCCACCCTGCTCCGTGAAGGACTCGTCGGGCTCCTGGAACGCCAGGGATACGAGATCGTTGGGCAGGAACACCGCGCCGACGCGCTCCTGGCCACCGTCGCCGAACTGGCCGGGCGCGACGCGCTGCCCGATGTGGTCATCACCGACGTGCGGATGCCGCCCACCATGACCAACGACGGCCTCCGCGCCGCGATCCGGATCAAGGAGGACCATCCCCGGGTGGCGGTTCTGGTGCTGAGCCAGTACGTCTCCCCACTGCACGCCCAGGAACTGTTCGCCCTCCCGGCTCCACCCGGGGCGGGCGGGGCCGGATACCTCCTCAAGGACCGGGTGGCGCAGGTTGCGGACTTCATCGGGGCGTTGCGGATGGTGGCCGGCGGGGGAGTGGTGATCGACCCTGAGGTGGCGCGTGCCATGATGCAGACCTCCCGATCTGGGCTGGGGGAACTCACCCCGCGAGAACTCGAGGTGATGGAACTCATGGCCCAGGGGCTCTCCAACAACCAGATCGCGGGACGGCTCTTCCTGTCCGGGGCGGCCGTGGCGAAACACGTTTCCAGTATTTTCTCCAAGCTCGGTTTCGAACCCGGCGACGAGAACCGTCGGGTGCGTGCCATACTCGCCTTCCTGAACCGCCCCACCCCCTGAGCGCGGCGACGATTTGGCTCGTCGCCGAGGGCGTGCAAGAATGTGCAGGTTGCTCCGCAAGGGGAGGCGTCTGCCGCGTATGCGGTGAATGCCCTCCTCCTTGTCGAGGTCGAGCAGGTGGCCCAAGCACAAGATGTGACCTCCGGAAGCTGGAGGGAGGTCTTTCCTTGCGGCTTCGGGCCCGACACTCCCGACCTCGGGGGTCGGGGCGACGAGGGGTCCAGGCCCCAAAAAGTTCATGAGAACTCCATCAGGGACGAGTAGAAGGAACGAACTGTGGCGGGACAAAAGATCCGCATCCGGTTGCGGGCGTATGACCACGAGGTCATCGACAGCTCGGCGCGCAAGATCGTCGACACCGTGACTCGCACCGGTGCCAAGGTGGCAGGCCCCGTGCCGCTGCCGACCGAGAAGAACGTGTTCTGTGTGATCCGTTCGCCCCACAAGTACAAGGACAGCCGCGAGCATTTCGAGATGCGCACCCACAAGCGGCTGATCGACATCCTCGACCCCACGCCGAAGACCGTCGATCTGCTGATGCGCCTCGACCTTCCGGCCGGTGTCGACATCGAAATCAAGCTTCCGTGAGGTCCGAGATGAGCAACAGCGAACGAATCGTCAAGGGCATCCTGGGCACCAAGCTCGGCATGACCCAGCTCTGGGACGAGAACAACAAGGTCGTCCCCGTCACCGTCATCCAGGCCGGGCCCTGCGTCGTGACCCAGGTCCGCACCCCCGAGAAGGACGGGTACAACGCCGTCCAGCTCGGTTTCGGGGCCATCGCATCCAGGAAGGTCACGAAGCCGGCCCAAGGGCATTTCAACAAGGCCGACGTCACCCCCCGCAGGCACCTGCTCGAACTGCGCACCGCCAACGCAGCCGAGTTCACCCTCGGGCAGGAGCTGACCGCCGAGCTCTTCGCCGGCGGCGAATTCGTCGACGTGACCGGCACCACCAAGGGCAAGGGCACCGCGGGTGTCATGAAACGCCACGGCTTCGGTGGTCTCAAGGGCTCCCACGGCGTGCACCGCAAGCACCGCGCGCCCGGTTCCATCGGTGGCTGCTCCACCCCCGGCCGCGTGTTCAAGGGCCTCCGCATGGCGGGTCGCATGGGTAACGCCAAGGTGACCGTCCAGAACCTCAAGATCCACGCCGTCGATGCCGAACGAGGCCTGCTGCTGGTTCGCGGCGCGGTCCCCGGCAACAACGGCTCGCTCGTCGTCGTGCGCAGCGCAGCAAAGAAGGGTGAACAGGCATGAGCTCCATCACCGTTGACGTCCACGCCCCCGAGGGCAAGAAAGCCGGCACCGCCGAGCTGCCCGGCGAGATCTTCGACGTCCAGACCAATATTCCCCTGATCCATCAGGTCGTGGTGGCCCAGCTTGCCGCTGCCCGCCAAGGCACGCACTCCACCAAGACCCGCGGTGAGGTCCGTGGCGGCGGCATCAAGCCGTGGCGCCAGAAGGGCACCGGCCGTGCCCGCCACGGTTCGCGTCGTTCCCCGATCTGGACCGGCGGTGGCACCGTTCACGGCCCCAAGCCGCGCGACTACTCCCAGCGCACCCCCAAGAAGATGATCGTCGCGGCCCTGCGCGGCTCCCTGTCCGATCGCGCCCGTGACGGCCAGGTCTTCGTGGTCTCCGAGCTGGTTTCCGGCGAGGTGCCCTCCACCCGGACCGCCTTGGCGACGCTGGCGCAGCTGGGTGAGCTGAAGAAGGTGCTCGTGGTCCTGGACCGGTTCGAGGAGGTCGCCTGGCTGAGCCTGCGCAACGTCCCGACCGTCCATGTCCTGGCCGTTGACCAGCTCAACGCCTACGACGTGCTGGTGGCCGATTCGGTCGTGTTCACCTCAGCGGCCCTGGCCGCCTTCACTCACCGTGGTGCCGAGGCCGTCGCCTCCGAGAGCGAGGCCACTGAATCCGTCGGTTCCGAGAAAGCCCCGGAGAACGAGGAGGAGAAGTGAGCGAGCTGAAGATCCGCGACCACCGCGACATCATCTTGCGCCCCGTCGTCAGCGAGAAGAGTTACAACCTCCTCGACGAGAACAAGTACACGTTCATCGTGGCGCCCCACGCCAACAAGACCGAGATCAAGATCGCGATCGAGAAAATCTTTGATGTTCGCGTCATCGCCGTCAACACCCAGAACCGTCAGGGCAAGCGTCGTCGCACCCGCTTCGGCATCGGCAAGAGGGTCGATGTCAAGCGCGCCATCGTGACCGTCGCCGAGGGTGACCGCATCGACATCTTCGCCGGTCAGGGCGAGTGAAGAAGGATTGATTCGTCATGGGTATCCGTAAGTACAAGCCGACGACGCCGGGCCGTCGCGGCGCCAGCGTCTCCGACTTCGTCGAGCTGACCCGTTCGACCCCGGAGAAATCGCTGCTCGCCCCGAAGCCGAAAACCGGTGGCCGCAACAACTCGGGCCGTATCACCACCCGTCACATCGGTGGTGGCCACAAGCAGGCCTATCGCATCATCGATTTCAAGCGCTACGACAAGGACGGGGTCCCGGCGAAGGTTGCTCACATCGAGTACGACCCCAACCGCACCGCCCGCATCGCGCTGCTGCACTACCGCGACGGCGAGAAGCGCTACATCATCGCCCCCAACGGCCTGACCCAGGGCACCGTCGTGATCTCCGGTCCGGGGGCCGACATCAAACCCGGCAACAACCTGGAGCTGCGGCAGATCCCCGTCGGTACCACGGTGCACGCCGTTGAACTGCGTCCCGGGGGCGGGGCCAAGCTGGGACGCTCCGCCGGTGCGGCCATCCAGCTGGTTGCCCGTGAGGGCAAGTACGCCACCCTGCGCATGCCCTCGGGTGAGATGCGCATGGTCGACGTCCGCTGCCGCGCCACTATCGGCACGGTCGGCAACGCCGAGCAGTCGAACATCAACTGGGGCAAGGCCGGACGCAACCGTTGGAAGGGCATCCGCCCGACCGTCCGCGGTGTCGTGATGAACCCTGTCGACCACCCGCATGGTGGTGGCGAGGGTCGTACTTCGGGTGGTCGTCACCCGGTGTCTCCGTGGGGTAAGCCTGAGGGCCGTACCCGCGACAAGAACAAGGCGAGCAGCCGTCTCATCGTGCGTCGCCGCAAGACCGGCAAGAAGCGCTGATAGGGAGCCTGAGGAAATATGCCACGCAGCTTGAAGAAAGGCCCCTTCGTTGACGACCACCTGATGAAGAAGGTGGACGTTCAGAACGAAAAGGGCACCAAGAATGTCATCAAGACCTGGTCGCGCCGCTCGATGATCGTCCCGGACATGCTGGGGCACACCATCGCCGTGCACGACGGTCGCAAGCACGTCCCGGTGTTCATCACCGAGGCCATGATCGGTCACAAGCTGGGCGAATTCGCCCCCACGCGCACCTTCCGGGGGCACGTGAAGGAAGACAAGAAGGCCCGTCGCCGCTGAGGCGCGAGGATAGGACTAACGAAACGATGAGCAACGAAAACGGCAACAGCGCCCGTCGCGAGGCCCTGCTCGGTGATCGTCCCGGCTCCTACGCCATCGCGCGTCATGTCCGGATGAGCCCGATGAAGGTGCGTCGTGTGGTGGATCTGATCCGCGGCATGGACGTCTCCGAGGCACTCACCGCCCTGAGGTTCGCCCCCCAGGCGGCTTCGGAGCCCGTGTACAAGGTGGTGGCCTCGGCCGTCGCCAACGCTGAGAACACCGAGGACCTGGACTCCCGGGACCTGTATGTGTCCAAGGCATTCGTCGACGAGGGCGTGACCCTGCGTCGCATCCGTCCCCGCGCCAAGGGTTCCGCCTCGCGGATCCTGAAACGCGGCTCCCACATCACTGTGGTCGTTGAACCCCGAGAGTCGAAGGAGGCCTGAGCATGGGGCAGAAGATCAACCCGAACGGCTTCCGTCTCGGCATCACCACGGATCACATCACCCGCTGGTACGCGACGAAGAACTACGCGGACTACGTGGCCGAGGACGTGAAGATCCGCAATTACCTGACCAAGTCGCTGGAACGCGCGGGCATCTCCTCCATCGAGATCGAACGGCGCTCCAAGAGGGTCACCATTTTCCTGCACGCCGCGCGTCCCGGGATCGTCATCGGCCGCAACGGCGCTGAGGCGGAGCGGGTACGGGCCGAGCTGGAGAAGCTGACCGGCAAACAGGTGCAGCTGAACATCCTCGAGGTCAAGAACCCCGAGACCGATGCCCAGCTCGTCGCGCAGGGTGTCGCCGAGCAGCTAGGGGCCCGCGTGGCCTTCCGCCGTGCGATGCGCAAGGCTCAGCAGACGGCGATGCGCGCCGGCGCCAAGGGCATCCGGATCAAGTGCTCCGGGCGTCTCGGCGGGGCCGAGATGTCGCGTTCCGAGGGCTACCGCGACGGCCAGGTGCCGCTGCACACCCTCCGCGCCGACATCGATTACGGCTTCTACGAGGCCCGCACCACCTTCGGGCGGATCGGAGTCAAGGTGTGGATCTACAAGGGCGACGTCACCGGCACCCGCGCCGAACGCGCTGCCCAGAAGGCCGCCCGCAACTCCGCCCCCACCGGTCGTCAGCGTTCGGGCCGTCGCCCGGGTCGCGGTGAGGGCCGTGGGGACCGTCCCGAGCGCGGCGGACGTCGTCGCGCCGAAGCAGCCCAGGCCTCGGCGGCTACTCCCGAAACCTCGAACGCAGGAGCGTGAGCCATGCTGATTCCTCGTCGCGTCAAGTTCCGTAAGCAGCACCACCCGAAACGCGACGGTGTTGCCAAGGGCGCCACGAAGCTCGCCTTCGGTGAGTACGGCATCCAGGCGCTCGAGTCGTCCTACCTGACGAACCGTCAGATCGAGGCGGCTCGTATCGCCATGACCCGTCACATCAAGCGTGGCGGCAAGGTCTGGATCAACGTCTACCCGGACCGTCCCCTGACCAAGAAGCCGGCCGAGACCCGCATGGGTTCCGGTAAGGGTTCGCCCGAGTGGTGGGTGGCCAACGTCAAGCCCGGCCGGGTGCTCTTCGAGCTCTCCGGGGTGGGTGAGGACGTGGCCCGTGAGGCGATGCGCCTCGCCATCCACAAGCTGCCCTTCAAGGCCCGTTTCATCAAACGTGAAGCAGGTGAGATCTGATGAGCAAGGCCCTGACCGCCAATGAGCTGCGCGGCCTGTCCCGCGAACAGCTCAACGCCAAGGTGGTGGAACTGAAGGAGGAGCTGTTCGGCCTCCGGTTCGCCGCCGCCACGGGGCAGCTGGAGTCGCACGGGCGGCTTCGCGAGGTCCGCAAGGACATCGCCCGCGTCTACACCGTGTTGCAGGAACGCAACCTCGGCATCGTCGATGAGCCCGCGATCCAGGAGAAGTGAGTATGTCTGAAGCCACCACCCAACAGCGCGGCCGCCGCAAGGTGATGCAGGGCGTCGTCGTCTCGGACAAGATGGACAAGACCATCGTCGTCCTGGTCGAGGACCGCGTGAAGCACCCGCTCTACGGCAAGGTGATGACCAAGTCGTCGCGCATCAAGGTCCACGACGAGGACAACACCGCCGGCATCGGTGATCGCGTCCGCGTCATGGAGACCCGTCCGTTGTCGGCGCAGAAGCGCTGGCGCCTGATCGAGATCATCGAACGCGCCAAGTGAGTCGCTAGGAAGTGGCCCGTCCCGGTTGGGGCGGGCCTTTCCGCTTCCAGCGGCGGTTACGATCAGCCCATGGGTGTGTTGATCGTCGACGACGAAGCTGAGCTGGCCGATGCCATCGCAACATACCTGCAGGCTTTCGGGTTTGAAGCCGAGTACGTCGTCGACGGCGCCTCCGCGTTGGCTGCGTTCGATGCGTGCCCGCCGAAGCTGGTTGTGCTCGATGTGAACCTGCCGGATGTGAACGGTTTCGAGGTGTGCCGCGCAATGCGGGCAAAAAGTGACGTACCGATCCTGTTCCTGTCGGCCCGGGGCAGCGACGACGACCAGATCCTTGCCCTGGGGCTTGGGGGTGACGATTACGTGCGCAAGCCCGTCTCCCTGGCGGTGCTGCTGGCCAAGGTTCGCCGCATGCTGGACCGGCTGGGACAGCCGCGGGGTTTTCGCGACGACTGGCTGGTGGTTGACGACGACGCCGACCGGGTCTTCGTTGATGGGGCCGAGATAAAGCTGACGGCGATGGAGCACCGGCTGCTTCGGCACCTCGTGGCGAATCGTGGGCGGGTCGTGCCGAAGGAGGAACTGTTCACCGCGGTCTGGGATTCGCCGCTGACCGGAGATGCCACGCTCAGCGTGCACGTGCGTCGTCTGCGCACCCACATCGAGCCGGATCCGGCCGACCCCCGCTACGTCAAGACGGTGTGGGGGCGTGGCTATGTCTTTGAGGGCGGCCGGTGAGACGTTTCGTCGCCCTGCTCGTGGCTCCCGTGGTACTGCTGCTTGGGGCGGTCGCGGTGTGGCTGGCCCCGGCGCCCGCTGCGCCGCGGTTCGACGTCGTGGAGGCCAACGACTTCCTCGCTCAGGTGCGTGCGACCTGGCCCCGCATCGAGGCCACCTACTCCGGTGATTGGACGATCGTCGCGGGCGGCAGCGTGGTGGCAAGCAGCGGCGCCCCGATCGTCGCCGACCTCGAGGCCGCCCGGCGGGGAGCGTTCGGGTTCGACGTCGTGGTTGATGGCCGCGTTGTGGGTCGTGCGTGGCTGGGCTCCGGACAGCAGCAGCAATGGGCGACGGCCTGGGGGAGTGCGCGACGCCTCGGGGCCGGTGTGCTGGGGCTGGCCGGGGTGGGTGCCGCTGCCTGGGCCGCCTGGGCGTGGGCGAGGCTGCTGCGACCTTTCCGGCGCCTGGAGCAGTTTGCCGCCGACGTCGGTGCGGGCCGGCTGGATGCGCCTCTCAGAGTGGATCGTGGGCAGGCTTTCGGGGCCTTCACAAGCTCCTTCGACCTGATGCGCACTGAACTCGCGGCCGCCCGCGAGGCCGCTGCCAAGGCGGAGGAGTCCAAACGAGACTTGGTCGCCCAGCTGAGCCACGACCTTCGAACCCCCGTCGCCACGATCCTGGCCAATGCCGAGCTGCTCGCGCTCAAAGAGGGCGATGCGGTCCAGCAGCAGCGGCTCGACGCGATCGCCGAGCGGGCCCGGCTCGTCGACTCCCTCATCGATGAGCTCAGCGCCGCCAGCGACGACCGCCTGGACGCGCTGCCCGTCGTCCCCGAGGAATTACCGACGCCGCGCGTCGCGAGTCTGCTTCGTGCGGCCGACGCGACTGGGGCGCTCGAGCCGTTCCAGCTGGCTGAGGCGATCGTCGTCGCCGACCCGAAGCGCCTCGCCCAGATCCTCGACAACCTCCTGGGCAACGCGGCCAAGTACGCGGGTACGCGGGTCGTCGTCGACTCCGGCACCACGGCTGAGTCGTGGTGGCTGCGTCTGACAGACTCCGGTCCCGGCGTGCGCGACGAGGAGGTCGCAAGCCTGGTGGTGAAGCGCTTCCGAGGCTCTAACGCGGCCGGCATCCCGGGGTCGGGCCTTGGGTTGTACACCTCGGCTTGGCTGGCCGAGCGCATGGGGGGCGACCTGACCCTGGCCAACGCCGATGGCTGCGCTGGCTTCGTCGCCCAGCTCACCCTGCCCCTGGCCTAGCTGATCCGCGCCGGGTGTTACTGCCGTAGCCGCATCCTGGTGCCCGCCCTCTTCTCGTCTTATTCCCGATACGCGGCGCCAGGTGAATGAGGCGTCGCGTGCCGGATCAACGAAACGGCGCGGGATTGCTTGGTGGCCCGCCAGTTCAGAAAGGTTTAAGGAATCGGCAAGGACCTTTCAGGGCCCTGGGCCGTAGCGTCAAGGACATGGCGAGTCTGATCACCACCGAGAAGCTGTCGAAGACGTTCTCCCGCAAAGGGTCGCAGCACCATGTGTTGAAGAACATCGATCTGGAGATCGACGGTGCTGACTTCACGGTCGTGATGGGGCCCTCCGGTGCCGGCAAGTCGACGCTGCTGTACGCCCTGTCGGGCATGGACCGGCCGAGCCTCGGACGGATAGTTTTCGACGGCCAGAACATCGAGAAAATGTCCGAAGACAAACTGGCAAGGTTCCGGCTCGACCACTGCGGTTTCGTGTTCCAGCAGGTCTATCTCCTCGACTCGCTGTCGGTCAGCGACAACGTCCTGGCGGTTGGGCTGCTCGGTTCTCGGCGCCGCCGGGAGATCGTGGAACGAGCCGGTGAGCTGTTCGACCGGGTCGGTCTGCCCGAGCGAACCCGGGTCGCCGCCGCTACTACCTTGTCCGGCGGTGAGGCGCAACGCGCCGGCATCGTCCGGGCCCTGATCCGCGAGCCGCGGGTGCTGTTCGCCGACGAACCCACCGGCCAGTTGAACTCCGAGGCAAGCGACGCCGTTCTCGACCTCCTCAGTGATCTCCATGCCGGCGGTCAGTGCATCCTCATGGTCACCCACGACGTTCGGTCAGCGCTGCGCGGCAGCCGCATCCTCTACCTGAGCGACGGGGTGATCGCCGGGGACCTCAAACTCGGTCGCTTCGACCGCAAGGACTCGGGCAGACGCGAGAGGCTGCAGCACTTTCTTGACGAGATGGGGTGGTGAGCGTGGCGACCGCCATCCTGATCCGCCGCAACCTCAAACGGCACTGGGGCCGTCTCGCCACACTCGGGATCCTCACGCTGCTCGCCGCGGCCGTAGCGAACCTGGCGATGATCGTTGCAACGGACTACAACCCCAACTTCGACCGCCGCGCGCAGGAGCTTGGAACCACTGATCTGATCATCCTGGACCCCCTCCCGAGGAGCCCAGTCGCCGAGACGCTGCGCGCCGACGAGCGCGTGACGGAGGTCGACATCCAAGGGCTCCGGGGACGCTGGTCGAGTGTCAAGGTCGGCGGCACTGATCTATCGAGTCTGTTCCTGTTCACGCCGGACCAGGACTGGAGCCGCAACCAGTACCGCGTTACCGCGCGCGCCGAGACAACCTTCGACGACGGCATCGTGATCCCCTTCACACTCGCCTCCGACTATCCCCCGGGCGAAACGATCACGATCCGCGCCGACGGCCAGGACCACACTTTCCACGTCCAGGGCTACCTCGAGGCCACCCACTTCGCCGGCCGCTCCTTTGGGGTCATGCTGTTCGTCACCAACCCGGGCGTCGACGTTACCGGGTGGACGAACCAGATCACCTTGACCTCGGCGAACGTTACCGCCGACGGCGATGCCGACAAGGTCCTGGCCGATACGGAGGCCGCGGTACGCGCGTCCGCTGGCCAGGATGTGCAGCTGTCCTCGGCCAGTGTCGCGCTCCTACGCACGGGTGGGGGACTCGGCCCCGGCGTGTTCGCGCTGTCACTCCTCGCCTTCGCTGCGGTCCTGCTGCTCGTCGTGGTCATTGTCCTGCGGGCCCTCATAGCCGAGGCAATCTCGCAGGATTCCACCGCCATCGGCACGCTCAAGGCATTCGGCTATCGCACCGGCCGGATCATCGCCTCCGTTGCCCTGCCGTACGTCCTGGGCGGGGCAGTGGCCGCGCTAGCCGGGATCGCGCTGAGCTACCTGGTTCTGCCGGCCCTGAGCTGGCAGCTCTCCCAGCAAGGCTCGGTTGTGTGGAGCCCGGGCCTCAACCTGTTCGCGGGCCTTGTCTCCGCCGCCGTGCTGCTGGCGCCCATCGCCCTGGCCGCCGGGCTCGCGGCGCTCCGGGTGCGTTCCCTCAGCCCGGTGGTCGCGTTGCGGGGCGGCCTCGAGGCCCACGACTTCAGAGCTCAGCCCTTCCCGCTCGACCGCGCCCGGGGAGCGGTGCCGGAACGTTTGGGGCTCGGCCACTCGCTCGTTCATCCCGGCCGCGCCGCCGCCACAACGATGGTGCTCGCCTTGGTGCTGGTGTTCGCGAGCTTCGCGGTCGGTATGGTCAGGATCCAGCCGAACCTCGCGCACTTTCTAATCGGTGACTACGCCGACGTAACCGTCGAACGCATGCACCCCGAGGACGTCGACGCCACGCTCGAGAAGATACGGCAACTTCCTGGGGTCGAGAAGGCCTACCGCCACGATTCCCTCACGCTGACCATCTCCGGCAGGCAGATCGCAGGCAGAACGCTTCAGGACTTCGACGTCTTGTCCACTTCAGCTTACGAGGGCCGTGAGCCGCGCCACGACAACGAGATCGCCATCGGTCCCCGGGTAGCAGACCTCACGGGCACAGGGATCGGCGACACCATTGCAGTCGACTTCCAAGGCCAAAGCCAAGACTTCCTCGTCGTTGGGCTGCTGCAGGGATCGCGGCAGCTGGGGATGTTTGCGGACCTGACCTACGACGGCGTCCGACGCATAGTTCCTGAGCACCGGCCGACAGGGCTGTGGGTGTTCGGGCGGCCCGGCCAGTCGTCGGGTGAACTTCGCAGCCAGGTTGAGGCACTAACGCCCAGCGGGTCGGGCGGAGACATGAAGCAGGCGATGGAGACAGAGAGCCGCCCGTACTCGGACATGATGCTCGGCCTCATCGCGACCATCGTCACCCTCACCGTGGCGACGACGGCGCTCGTCACCGGGGTTGTCATCACCACCCAGATCCGCCAGCAAGCGCGCGACTTCGGAGTGCTCAAAGCCCTCGGGTTCACGTCTCGCCAGCTGCGTCGCCAGATCCTGGCCGGACTGCTCCCGCCGTTGCTGATCGGCACAGCTCTCGGAGGGGCTGCCGGCTGGTTCGCCCTCGCGCCTGGTTTCGGGGCGTTGCTGGCAGGGGTGGGGTTCCGCAAGGTGGAACTCGGCGTCGAGCCGTGGATGATTTTGGTGGTGGCGGTCGGTGTTGTCCTGCTTGGGACGCTGGTGGTCTGGGGCGCGTCGGCGCGGGTCAAACGCATCTCCGCCTACGCCCTCATCACCGAATAAGCAAGGGATAGGTGGGCGGGGTACCCCGCCCACCTATGGGTCACTCTGCTGTGGTGCCCCGCGCGCCGAGTTCCTCCTCGAGGCGGTAGATGACACGGATGGTCTCGGACGCCTTCTTCTCGTGGGCGAGGGCGGCCTCGAAGGCCTCGAGGACCGTGGTGACGTGCTTGGGCTGGGTGGTGATGGCGCCGATCAGCGGGGTGGCGTCACGATCCAGCATGTGGGTGATGAATTTGTCCGCGTGTACCTCTTCCTCCGCGGACTGGGCCTTGAACCAGCCCGCGATGCCGGGCAGGTCGAGGGCATCCATGTCAATGGAAAGCTGCCGGTACACGACGGCAGCCTGCAGCTCCATGGTGACCTGGGCGTTGAATGCTTCCTTGAGTTCTCCAGTAAGTTCCATGCCAGAGAGACTAGCCTCTCACAGCCTCGGAACCACTGATTTGGTTAGGTTCGGCTACCGAAAACCGATGCGTGACCAAAACGACGACAGCACGCCGGATGGGGCGGAGCCATCCGGGACCGGTTCCGGAAACCCTTCTCCGCGCAGTCCCGGGTGCGTAAGAATGGGGCTACCGGATCAGTGAGGAGTCTGTATGAGCGAACAGCACACCCCACCCGACGGGCACCTCGGCCCGGGGCCGGACATGATTCCGCCGCCGTCGGGGCTCGCTCCTCACCCTGTCGACCATTCCGTGGCGTCCCCCCGAACCCCGGGTGAAACGGTTCCCGGGCAGACGGAACAGCCGCGACCACCGCGTGGCCCGAACAGGGCACGAACGGTCCTGATTCTCGTGCTGGCAGCCGTGCTGATGGCCGCCGCCGGATTCGGGACCTGGTGGTACCTCTCGCGGGGAAGCGGGAACGAGGATGTGATCAAACCCGTTGCCGGGCTCGACCAGGCCCCTGGGATCGCATGGGAGGGTCAGAGCCGGAGCGGGGCCGTCGGGGGCGTGGCGGAAGGGCTGCTGCTGCCCCCCGACGTGGCCGATGGGGGAACACAACTCAAGCTGCTTGCCTGGGCCGACGGTTCGGAGCGTTGGTCGGTTGACATCGGTGAGCGGATTGTCGGGGCTGCGAGCGTCCAGTTCAACACCAAGCTGCCCGGCGGGCTGTTCGGGCTGGTCGTCACGGATGCGGCCGGGAAGAACCGGTTCCTGGTGCACCGGGCCTCGGATGGGGGATTTGTGCGTGAGCTCGACCTGGGACACGGGGTGATCGTGGGAAGCGACACGAGGGCCGTCTATCACTACGAACCAGACGAGGAGGCCGTCGGCAAGGTGAGGATCAGCCGCATCCCGGACATCGCGGGCTCGGGTGCCGCCGAGTGGGCGATCGAGCTCGCCATCGAACCGCAGGAGGGCGCGTTCATGGTCAAGGAACGCGACGGATTCGCCGATCTCTGCTGGATCAATGAGTTCGGGGCCGAGGTCAGCTGCTTCAAGTCCATGTCCCTGACCGACGGCAGCGTACCTTCCTGGTACAGCGATTCGGCGGGTTTCGTGCGCATCGGTGGGACCGTCGTCGCCTCCGAGCACAACAACACTCGCCTGACCGCCTACGACTCGGCAGGCAACCAGATCTGGCAGAAACCGGATTCCGGCGGGCCGCTCCACGTCTTCAAGGACGCCCTGCTCGTCGGTTCACGGCAGAGTGAAATGGTCGAACGCCTCGATCCCCGCACCGGGGACGTGCAGTGGGGGCAGAACTGGGGCAGCGGTTACCCGACCATCTTCGATCACGGGGGACAACCGGTGGTGTTGGTGGCGGAATCGCAGGAGATGTACGTGGGCGTCGCCGACATGGGTACGGGAAAAATCGAGCTGGAGAAGTACTCGGTGGCGTTTGGACGGGTGGTGTTCCGCACGGCGGATGGAAACGTCATAGCGTCCGACGACAGGGGCGAGGGCGTGCAACTGGTGGCGATCAAACCCGGTCAGCCGGAGATGCTGTGGAAACAGGCCTTCGATGGCTACTCCTACATCCAGCAGGAAGACCAACATCTGATCCTGCGCAGCGAGGAGAAGTTCGCCGTGCTGCGGTGACGCGAAAACAGATCCGCCGGGTGGCTCGGGAGACTCGGCGCGCTGCTGGGCAGGACTTCCCAATGGCCTCCACGACGATCTGCTGATTGAATTTTTCACTGAATTTTCGGTGCTGGCATGACTACGGAGTCATGCCTCACGTGTTCGATTAAACCTGTTTTTCGTCACTGGTCACAAAACGCGTAGCATTCCATCTTGGGACGCGGCCTCACCCACCCCCCGGGCCACCCCGATACTCAAACGGCTCCGCGAGCCTCCTCTCCGCTCGGCCTGGGGCGCACCGTAACTCCACTATGACCGACCACGCGCTACCGGTCGCTCAGCGCCCCGGAAAAGAAACTCCGAAAGTCATTTTTCGAACTCAAAATCGAAGCTGCGTGGTGGTTCGGCTTCTCCCGGGCAGTCCGCTGAGGCGGTGTTGAGGAGGTGCTGGCATCGGTTTCGCCTGACGGGGCCCCTTGGGGTACGCTTTGCAAGTTGCCTTGAGTCTGTGCCCTCCGGCTTTCCGGGTGGGGACCTCTCTCGGGCGGCGAAACCCCGTGCCCGAGGCCCGGGGCGCCTCCTGGCAAAATCCAGGGGGTTCATCATGCGAGTTCCGACCAGGCCCGGGCCCGGGAACCGGTCGGACGGAGGAGAACAAATGATCCAGCAGGAGTCGCGACTCAAGGTCGCCGACAACACTGGTGCCAAGGAGCTCTTGTGCATCCGCGTTCTCGGTGGCTCGAAGCGTCGTTACGCCTACCTCGGTGACATCATTGTCGCCACGGTCAAGGACGCAATCCCCGGCGGCAACGTCAAGAAGGGCGAAATCGTCAAGGCCGTCGTAGTGCGTACAGCCAAGGAGCGTCGCCGTGGCGACGGCTCGTACATCAAGTTCGACGACAACGCCGCCGTCATCCTGAAGAGCGACGGGGAGCCCCGCGGCACCCGCATCTTCGGTCCGGTGGCCCGGGAACTGCGCGAGAAGAAGTTCACGCGCATCGCTTCGCTCGCCACGGAGGTGATCTGAGATGAACTCGCTCCACGTGAAGAAGGGTGACCGTGTCAAGGTCATCGCCGGCAAGGACAAGGGCAAGACCGGCGAGATCATCGCCGTCGATCCCCGCGCCCAGAAGGTGACCGTCGAGGGCGTCAACGTCGTCAAGCGGCACAAACGCGAATCCCAGGGCGCCAACGGGCGTCGCATCGAGGGCGGCATCATCAGCTTCGAGGCCCCCATCCACGTCTCGAACGTCCAGCTTGTCACCAAGGTTGACGGCAAGGAAGTCGTGACCCGGGTCGGCTACCAGCGTGTCGATGTCACCAAGAGGCGTTCCGATGGGTCCGAGTACCAGGCCCAGCGCAGCGTTCGCATCGCCCAGAAGACCGGGAAGGAGATCTGATGAGCAACGACATCGAGATCCCGCGCCTGAAGAAGAAGTACCGCGAGCAGATCGTCCCCGCCCTGCAGGAAGAATTCAAGTACGCCAACGTCATGCAGATTCCCGGTCTGACCAAGATTGTGGTCAACATGGGCGTCGGCGAGGCCGCTCGCGACTCCAAGATCATCGACGGCGCCGTCCGCGACCTGACAGTGATCACCGGCCAGAAACCCACCATCACCAAGGCTCGCAAGTCCATCGCCCAGTTCAAGCTGCGCGAGGGCATGCCCATCGGCTGTCACGTCACCCTCCGCGGGAATCGCATGTGGGAGTTCGCCGACCGGCTGCTGACCCTGGCCCTGCCCCGTATCCGCGACTTCCGTGGCCTCAACGGCCGCCAGTTCGACGGCAAGGGCAACTACACCTTCGGGTTGAACGAGCAGGTCATGTTCTTGGAGATCGACCAGGACAAGATCGACCGCGTCCGTGGCATGGACATCACGTTCGTGACCTCGGCCACCAACGACCAGGAGGGCCGTGCACTGCTGAAGCACCTCGGTTTCCCCTTCAAGGCCGTCGACGACCCGAAGCCGGTCAAGGGCGGCCGCGGCCCCGCGTTCCAGCCCAGGAAGAAGAAGTGAGCGTGAACCATGGCTAAGACAGCACTCAAGGTCAAGCAGTCCCGCAAACCGAAGTTCGGTGTGCGCGCCTACACCCGTTGCAAGCGCTGCGGTCGCCCCAAGTCGGTGTACCGCAAGTTCGGTCTGTGCCGCGTCTGCCTGCGTGAACTCGCCCACGCGGGTCAGCTTCCCGGCGTGACCAAGTCGTCCTGGTGACCCAGAGCGCCACGAGAAGAACTTCCAATTTCGATTTGCCAAAGG
Source organism: uncultured Propionibacteriaceae bacterium (assembly GCA_938012815.1). Classification (GTDB taxonomy): domain Bacteria; phylum Actinomycetota; class Actinomycetes; order Propionibacteriales; family Propionibacteriaceae; genus Arachnia. Next base: position 8,838 of record CALLVV010000025.1, on the reverse strand, counting down.
TCCCCAGCAGTGAGGGAAACCGGGGCGAGAAAGAAGCCAAACAGCCATGACAATGACTGATCCCATCGCAGACATGCTCACGCGTCTGCGTAACGCCAATCAGGCGTACCAGGAATCGACGTCCATGCCGTCGTCGAAGATCAAGGTCGGCATCGCGGAGATTCTGAAGGCCGAGGGTTACATCTCGAACTTCGAGCTGACCGAGGTCGAAGGACAGGTGGGCAAGGTGCTCAAGGTCACCCTCAAGTACGGTGACTCCCGCGAGCGCTCCATCGCAGGGCTCCGTCGCATCAGCAAGCCCGGTCTGCGCGTCTACGCGAAGGCCAACGCCCTCCCGAAGGTGCTCGGCGGTCTCGGTATCGCCATCATCTCCACGTCCCAGGGGCTGCTGACCGACAAGCAAGCAAACGCCAAGTCCGTGGGCGGCGAAGTGCTCGCCTATGTCTGGTGACCCGACGAGACTGAAAAGGAGATAGAACATGTCACGAATTGGCAGGCTCCCGATCGCGGTCCCGTCCAACGTCGAGGTCAAGATCGATGGCCAGGACGTGGCCGTCAAGGGCCCCAAGGGTGAGCTGAAGTTCACCGTTCGCGAACCCATCACCGTCGCGAGGAACGAGCAGGGCGAACTGGAGGTGTCGCGTCCGGACGACGAGCGGTTGTCCCGCTCCCTGCACGGACTGACCCGGACTCTCGTGTCGAACATGGTCACCGGGGTCACCCAGGGATACGAGAAGAAACTCGAGATCGTGGGTGTCGGGTACCGCGTCGTCGCGAAGGGCCCCACCCAGCTGGAGTTCGCCCTCGGGTTCTCACACCCGGTGGTGGTCAACGCCCCGGAGGGCATCACCTTCACCGTCGAGACCCAGACCAGGTTCACGGTGCACGGCATCGACAAGCAGCTTGTCGGTGAGACCGCCGCGAACATCCGTAAGATCCGCAAGCCCGAGCCGTACAAGGGCAAGGGCGTTCGCTACGCGGGCGAGCACGTCCGCCGCAAGGCCGGAAAGGCTGGTAAGTAATGGCTATCTCGCTTGGCATGCGCAAGGGCCTGGCGGCGAAGACCGCCTCACGCGCCCGCCGTCAGCTGCGTGGCCGCAAGAAGATCAACGGCACCGCCGAGCGGCCCCGCATGGTGGTCACCCGCTCCTCGCGGCACCTGTACGTCCAGGTGATCGACGACACCGTCGGCCGCACCTTGGTCTCCGCCTCCACCATGGAGGCAGACCTGCGCGCAGCGGAGGGTGACAAGTCCGCCAAGGCCCGCAGGGTGGGAGAGATCATCGCCCAGCGCGCGAGGGAGGCCGGCATCGAGAACGTCGTCTTCGATCGCGCCGGCAACAAGTACCACGGCCGGATCGCCGCGCTCGCCGATGCGGCGCGCGAGGCCGGTCTCGGATTCTGAGAACGACGAGAGGATAGGGAACACGATGAGTGAGACCCAGCAGCGCGGTGATCGCCGCGGTGGGGAGCGTCGTGGCCGTGACGATCGTCGTGGCCAGGCTTCCAGGGAAGAGAAGAACCAGTATCTCGAGCGCGTGGTCGCCATCAACCGCGTCGCCAAGGTCGTGCAGGGTGGGCGTCGTTTCAGTTTTACCGCCCTGGTGGTCGTCGGTGACGGCGAGGGAACCGTCGGCGTCGGCTACGGCAAGGCGAAGGAGGTGCCCGCCGCCATCGCCAAGGGTGTGGAGGAGGCCAAGAAACACTTCTTCCGCGTGCCGCTGATCCAGCGCACCATCCCGCACCCCGTGCAGGGTGAGAAGGCCGCCGGCGTGGTGCTTCTGCGCCCCGCTTCGCCCGGTACCGGTGTCATCGCCGGTGGATCGGCGCGTGCGGTGCTTGAGTGCGCCGGTGTGCACGACGTGCTGGCCAAGTCGCTCGGCTCGGCCAACGCCATCAACGTCGTCCACGCGACGGTTGACGCCCTGCAGCAGCTCGAGGAACCGGAGGCCGTCGCGAGGCGTCGCGGCCTACCGGTGGAGGACGTCGCCCCGGCGGCGCTGCTCCGTGCACGCAAGGAAGAGGTGGCCGGCTGATGGCTGAACTGAGGATCACCCAGATCAAGTCGGGGGTCGGTGGCAAGGAGTACCAGCGGGCCACGCTTCGTACCCTGGGACTGAAGCGCATCGGCCAGACGGTGGTGCGTGAGGATCGTCCCGAGGTGCTCGGTATGATCCGCACCGTCGCCCACCTCGTGGAAGTGGAAGAGGTCAAGTAATGGCTCTCAAGATTCATCACCTGCGTCCCGCCCCGGGCGCCAACACCGCCAAGACTCGTGTGGGCCGCGGTGAGGCCTCCAAGGGCAAGACCGCCGGTCGTGGCACGAAAGGCACTGGCGCTCGCAAGAACGTCCCCGCGAACTTCGAGGGCGGCCAGATGCCGATGCACATGCGGATCCCGAAGCTCAAGGGCTTCAAGAACCCGTTCCGCGTCGAGTACCAGGTCGTCAACGTCGGTCGTCTCGCCGAGCTGTTTCCCAAGGGGGGAGCGGTCACGGTGGAGGACCTCGTCGAGGCCGGTGCAGTTCGTGGCGGTGCGCTCGTCAAGGTGCTGGGCAACGGCGAGATCAACGTCGCCCTCAACGTGACGGCTGACGCGTTCTCGAACTCCGCGAAGGAAAAGCTGGCCGCGGCTGGCGGCTCCGCGGTGGAGGCCTGAACGACAGCGCAAGACGAATGGGGCCGGGGTGCCGATCCGAGGATTCGGCGCTCCGGCCCTATTTTCTTTCCGCCGGGTGTTCCGTTTCCGCCAGGACTCTGGCCCCCCGGGGGAACCTCTCAGGCGGACTTGGTGAGCGGCCAGGGACGCACCGGGGTGTGGCTGACGAAGTCGGGCAGGGGATCGCCGACGCCGAGGAAAGCCGCGATCCCCGCGACTGCTCGCACCGCGGCTGCGCCGTCACCGTAGGGATTGACCGACTCGGGGACCGGGGTATGGCTGGCGGGGAGGTTGAGCAGGCTGCCGACCTCCGCGAAGATGACTTCCTCGTCGGTGCCGACCAGCCGGGCCGCACCGACCTCGACCGCCTCGGGGCGATCCGTCCTATCGCGCAGCACCAGGACGGGTTTGCCTAGGGCAGGGGCCTCCTCCTGCAACCCGCCGGAATCGGTCAGGACGATGCTAGATGCCTTCAACAGCTGAATGAACTCGCCGTAGGGGAGAGGATCGCAGGCAATGACATTGTCCAGGCCGACCAGTGGGGGCAGCAGACAGTGTCTGACGATCGGGTTGAGATGGGTCGGCAGGATCACGCGGAGCTCTGGATGGCGGCGGACCAGGTGGGCGATGGCGTTGCCGATCCGCTCCAGGGGGGCTCCCCAGTTCTCGCGGTGGTGAGCGGTGACCAGCAGGATCGGTGCGTTCGAGGCGACCACCTTGCGGATTCTCTCGTCCTGGATGGGAACTTCGGCTTGCACCGCCCGCATCAGGGCGTCGATCACGGTGTTTCCGGTGACGATGATGTTCTCGCTGCGCACCCCTTCCTGCTCCAGGTTGTTCCGGCAGCGCTGTGTTGGGGCCAGATGGAGGGAACTGATCCGCGTCGCTATGCGGCGGTTTGCCTCTTCCGGGAAAGGCGCGGCGATGTCGCCGCTGCGGAGTCCTGCTTCCAGATGGACGATCGGGATGTGCCGGTTGAAGCTGGACAGGGCCGCCGCCGCGACGGTTGAGGTGTCGCCCTGGACCACGACGGCGTCGGGTCGTTTAACCTCGAGGATCGGGTCGAGCAACGTGATGATGCGGGCCATGATTTCGTTGAGGGTCTGTCCCGGTGCGAAGACATTGAGGTCGTGTGTCGGGGTGATTCCCAGCACGTCACCCACGTGATCCAGCATCTCACGGTGCTGCCCCGTGACCACCGAGATCGATTCGAACCGCGGGTCCTCCTCGAGTCGGCGGATGACAGGTGCCATTTTGATGCCCTCGGGACAGGTCCCGTACACGGTCATTACTTTTTTCATGATGTCCCCCAACCAACGACGATGCTCACGTCGCGAAGTCAATGCTGGAGAGCATAGGAGAGCTGGCCGGAAGTATGCAATACCCTCCGGGGGAGTGGACGTGTGTTGGGAAGGTCGCATGGACGGCGGTGACGGTGTCCGGGCGAACCCGCGAGTTCTTGGGAGTGGTATGGCCTTGGGGAATATGCGTGCCCCTTGGTACGCTGCCTAGGTTGCCTGAGGTGGGTGACGAGATAATTTGCTGAGCAACTGAAAGAGGGGCCGGATGCTCTCCGCCTTCGCTAACGCGTTCAAGACGCCTGAGCTGCGCAAGAAGATCTTCTTCACGCTTGGGATCCTCCTGGTGTTCCGTCTCGGTTCCACCATCCCTGCCCCGAACGTGAACATGCAGGCGTTGAACACATGCGTTGCCAATGCCACGGCAGGCTCGCAGGCAGGACTCTACTCCCTGATCAACCTGTTCTCGGGAGGTGCCCTGCTGCACCTGACGATCTTCGCCCTGGGCGTGATGCCCTACATCACGTCCTCGATCATCCTGCAGCTGCTCGCCGTGGTTATTCCGCGGTTGGAGGCCCTCAGGAAGGAAGGTGCTGCGGGGCAGGCCAAGATAACGCAGTACACGCGATACCTGACCCTCGTGTTGGCGCTGCTCCAGGCGACGGCGTTCGTCACCATGGCACGCACCGGCCAACTGCTGAACTGCCAGGGAATCCTCTACACCCAAGAACTCTTCCCGATGATCACCATGGTCTTGACCATGACCGCCGGAACCGTCGTGATCATGTGGCTGGGCGAGCTCATCACCGATCGCGGTGTCGGCAACGGCATGTCCGTGCTGATCTTCACCCAGATCGCTGCCCAGTTCCCGGCGGGCCTGTGGTCCATCAAGCAGGGCCATCCAGGTGCCACCGGCTGGTTCCTGTTCCTGGCAGTCATCGCCATCGGTCTGCTCGTGATGCTCGGCATCCTGTTCATGGAGCAGGGACAGCGCCGTGTCCCGGTTCAGTACGCCAAACGCATGGTGGGTCGACGGCTCGTCGGCGGTTCGACCACCTACATCCCGCTGAAGGTAAACCAGTCCGGTGTCATCCCTGTGATCTTCGCGAGCTCCATCCTCTACCTGCCGATTCTCTACGCCACCTTCCGGCCGGAATCCGGAACCGGGCAGTGGATCGCCGCCAATTTCCACACCAATGGGTGGGTCTACAGCACCCTGCAGTTCCTCCTCATCGTCGGCTTCTGCTACTTCTACGTCGCCATCACCTTCAACTCCGAGGAGGTCTCGGACAACATGAAGAAGTACGGCGGCTTCATTCCCGGGATCCGCGCCGGTAAGCCAACGGAACGCTACCTGACCTATGTGCTGAACCGTCTGACCGCTCCGGGGTCGCTGTACCTGGCGATCATCTCGATGATCCCGACCCTCGCGTTCATCGCGGTCGGGGCGAATCAGAACTTCCCGTTCGGTGGAACCTCCATCCTCATCATCGTCGGCGTGGCCCTTGATACGGTCAAGCGCATCGAAAGTCAGCTGCAACAACGCAACTATGAAGGATTCCTGAGGTGAGAATGCTCATCATGGGTGCCCCCGGAGCAGGCAAGGGCACCCAGGCGACAGCGCTGGCCGAAGCGTACTCGGTGCCGGCCATATCAACGGGTGACATCTTCCGCGCCAACATCCGCAACGCCACCGAACTGGGCGTCAAGATCGAGGCCCTGATCGAGGCGGGAGAGTACGTTCCCGACGATGTGACGGAGGCCATCGTCGCCGACCGGCTGGCCGAGGAAGACTGCGCATCCGGGTTTCTTCTCGACGGATTCCCACGCACCATGCACCAGGTGCACTTTTTGGATCGACATCTCTCCCACCAGCGGCGGCGCCTCGACGCCGTGGTTTCGTTGATGGTTGAGCCCGATGTGTTGGTTGCGCGCCTGCTGGACAGGGCCCAGAAGGAGGGGCGGACCGACGACAACGAGGACACCATCAGACGTCGCATGGAGGTCTATGCAGGCCAGACCGCGCCGTTGCTGTTCCATTACGAGAGGCAGGGACTGCTCGTGGAGGTGGAGGGCACCGGTACCGTCGAGGATGTGCGGCGGCGCATGCTGGAGGCCGTGGCAGCGCGCAAGGCCTGAGATGTCGATCGAGATCAAGACGTCCGAACAGCTGCGGAAGATGCGTGCCGCGGGACTGGTCGTGGCCGAGGGCTTGCGTCGAATGCAGGAGGCCACCTTGGTTGGCGTCACCACCGCCGAAATCGACGCGGTGGGTCGGGATGTGCTCGCCGAACACGGGGCAACCTCGAACTTCCTCGGCTACGGTGCCGAGCACGGTACGCCGTTCCCCGGGGTGTCATGCATCTCCGTGAACGACGAACTGGTTCATGGTATTCCGGGAAGCCGAGTGATCCGTGACGGCGATCTCATCTCCATCGACTTCGGTGCTGTACTGGAGGGTTGGCACGGCGATGCGGCTCGTAGCTTCGTGGTCGGTGAGGCCCGGGCGGAGGATCTCGAGATGATCGCTGCGACCCGGCAGGCCTTGTGGGCCGGCATCGCAGCGATCCGCGACGGGGGACGCGTCGGGGACGTGTCGCGGGCCATCGAACAGTGCGTCAAACACCAGCCGCGTCGCTACGGTTCGCTGCGCGATTACACAGGGCACGGGATAGGGTCCCGGATGCACATGGAACCGGATGTTCCAAACCAGTTCAGGTTCCGCCCCAACCCACGTCTCGGGGTTGGGATGGTGATTGCTGTCGAGCCCATGCTGACCCTCGGACTGCACCAGACAGTGGTCGCTCCCGACGACTGGACGGTGCGCAGCCGCGACGGGGAACGCGGAGCCCACTGGGAGAACACTGTCGCCATCACGGAGCGGGGTCTTTGGGTTCTCACAGAACCCGACGGAGGAGAAAAGGAACTGACCGCGCGCGGCGCTCCCTTCGGACCGCTCAACGGATGACGGGCGAGACTTCTACCATTGATCGCATGAGCAAGCTGCCGCCATCCTCCCGGTACCTTCAACGCGCGGCCGAACCGGTCGGTGATATGGAACGGGAGGCGCTGTCCAAGCGGGTATCGGACGCCTTCGCCGACGGCCGGATGGAATCGGATTCCTACCGGCAGTCAATGGACGTGATCTACGGGGCGAAGACCTTGGGTGAGCTGGTCCCCGTGGTGGAGCAGCTTCCGGCAGCGGCGCTCGACACCCCCGCGATCGTCGGTGAGGGAAAACTCCCGGCGGGGCAGACCGGCGAGCTCAACGCCCCGGCGCGCGCCGGATGGGTTGCTTTCGGGGCAATCGCGGGTGCCGCGACCCTACTGGCTCTCGTCGCTGTTCTCCTGCTACTTCTCTGAGCGGACGTGCGGGAGCGCCTGAGACCTCACTCCGCGAAGATTCCGATCACCGGAGTCCAGCGGACGATGCGGACGTCGGCCAGCACGTCGTTGATCCGGAACGGGTCTCCGGCGAGCAGGTCGGAAACGGCTTCGGCGCTCTCGGCCCTGACCACGAGGAGGGCCGATGGGGGAGTGGTATCGGGGTAGGCGCCACCCGCGATGAGTCCCTTGTCGGTCAGGCCGGACAGGAAGGCCCGGTGGTCAGGACGGTGGCGGGCGATGAGCTCGGCGTCGTCGACGTAGGTGTAGTGAACGGCGAAGTACTGCATGGGACCACGTTACGGCCCGGAAGTGGCAGCGACTGGGCCGGGGCGGATTTGGGGTGCCGCTGGGTGCCGCGTAAACTGCTTTCGGTACTGCGGTCCCTTGCCGCGCCCGGAAACCGGGTTCCACCGACGAATGAGAGCACATGGCGAAGAAAGAAGGAGCCCTCGAACTTGAGGGTACCGTGGTCGAGGCGCTGCCCAACGCAATGTTTCGTGTGGAATTGCCCAATGGACACAAGGTCCTGACCACCATCAGCGGGAAAATGCGTCAGCACTACATCCGCATCCTGCCCGCCGACCGAGTGGTCGTCGAGCTTTCCCCCTACGACCTCACCCGTGGTCGCATCGTGTACCGGCACAAGTGACCGGGCGGGCCCAGATTCGAAATCCCAACGCCCGGCCCACGGCCGGGCGTCCATCTTTTGCCGTACCTGTTTGGCGAAAACCGTGGACGTGACGTAAGCTTTGTCGTCGGTCGTCCATGCCCGGATGCTGCCGCGTGCCTGCGGCGGTCGTGGTTTCCCGGCGGCCAGCTCATCCACCGCAGATTGGGCAGGGAACTGCTCAGTCGCTGATTGAAAAGGTTGCTCGAATGAAGGTTCAGCCGAGCGTCAAGAAGATCTGCGACAAGTGCAAGGTCATTCGCCGGCACGGTCGTGTGATGGTGATCTGCGACAACCCGCGCCACAAGCAGCGTCAGGGCTGAGGCCCGCGCACGGCCCCCCGCGGGAGGCCGCCATCAGCACCCGCCCCGGCGACCGGCCCCGGCCGGCGCAACCCCCGGTCCCCGGAGGCCGGGGCCGCAGCGCACAGCGGAGAGGCGGGTGACGACCTCCGGGAGCACACAGGAGAACCACACCGTGGCACGCATTTCCGGCGTCGACCTGCCTCGCGAGAAGCGAGTCGAGGTCGCGCTGACCTATATCTACGGGATCGGGCGCACTCGCGCGGACCAGACCCTCAAGGCGACGGGCGTCGACCCCGACACCCGCGTCAAGGACCTGACCGAGGACGAGCTCGTCGCCCTGCGCACCCACATCGACTCCAGCTACCGGGTGGAGGGCGATCTGCGACGCGAGGTCCAGGCGGACATCCGCCGCAAGATCGAGATCGGCTGCTACCAGGGTCTGCGCCACCGCCGTCACCTGCCGGTGCACGGCCAGCGCACCAAGACCAACGCGCGCACCCGCAAGGGCCCCAAGCGCACCGTG
>CALLVV010000024.1 GCA_938012815.1 uncultured Propionibacteriaceae bacterium | reverse complement strand
GGTGGCGATCTCCTGGGGGGTGCCGATTCGCACCGCGCCACCATTGCCACAGTAGAGCCCCTCGGTTCCCTCACGCACCACCACGAAGTCGATGTCGTCCCGGGCCACGACCTCGGGGGACAGGGGAGTGGAAACTCCCGCGTAGAGCCGCGAGGGTCGCAGATTCACGGCGTGATCGAAGGCGAACCTCAGCCTCAGCAGCAACCCCCGTTCCAGCAGACCACTCGGGATCTTGTCCGAACCGGGGGCCGCCCCGACCGCCCCGAGCAGGATGGCGTCCGTGGCCCTCAGATCCTCCAGCATGGAATCGGGCAGGACCTCTCCGGTGCGCAACCAACGCTCCGCCCCGAGATCGAAGTGAACCTCCTCGAAGGCGTTTTCGCCCGCGGCGGCCCGCAGTACCTTGAGCGCCTCGGTGGTCACTTCTGGGCCGATGCCGTCGCCACCAATAACTGCCAGGATCTGTCGTGTCATGCGGGAAGATTAGGCGTGCCATCGGCGGCGGTAATGCGGTTCCCACTCCCCGAGATGGGCGCGATCGCCGCGGCTCCGTGCCCCGATCCCGGTTCCCTCGCTAGGCTTGCGGCATGCGCATCGCCCGTTTCGCCGCGGCCGGCAAGGATCCCGCCTACGGCATCATCGAGTTGGAGGTCGACGGCGGGGAGCACCCGGAAACCGTTGCCGCGATAACGGGGGACCCGCTTGCCGGGGTTCCCGTCAATTACACGGGTGCCAGGCACGACCTCGCGGATATCCGGTTGCTGGCCCCCGTCATTCCCCGAAGCAAGATCGTCGCAATCGGGCGCAACTACGCCGATCACGCCGCTGAACAGGGGGCACCGGTCCCGGAGGAACCACTGCTGTTCCTCAAACCGAACACCTGCGTGATCGGACCCGACGAACCCATCGTGCGTCCTGAGGAATGCAGAGATCTGCATCACGAGGGTGAGCTGGCCATCGTCATCGGGCGGATCTGCAAACAGGTCCCGGAGCAACGGGTGGCCGAGGTGGTGTTCGGCTACACCATCGCCAACGATGAGACCGCGCGGGACTGGCAGAGGGAGGACGACCAGTGGTTCCGGGCCAAGGGATGCGACACCTTCTGTCCTCTCGGCCCGTGGATCAACACGCACCTCAGCCCGGCGGAGGCGGGTCATCTCGCGATTGAGACCCGAGTGGGAGAAGATGTGCGGCAGCGGGGGAACACATCCCAGATGCTCCGGGGCATTCCGGAGCTGGTGGCCTACATCTCCTCGTTCGCGACCCTGCTTCCCGGGGATGTCATCCTCACCGGAACCCCGGCAGGGGTGGGTCCGATGGCCGACGGGGACGTGGTTTCGGTGGAGATCGATGGACTCGGGGTGCTGAGCAATCCCGTGACCTCCGCGTGATCGCCCGTCCGCCCGGATCGGGGCTCAGATATCCGGTCGCCCTGCGGGGCGAGGATCCCGTGAAACTGGTGATGGGTCTGCTGGGTGCGTTCTTGGTCTTCCTGGTGGTGCAGCTACTGGCGCAGGCCGTGCTGGGGGTCGGCTGGTTGCTCAGAGGGCAACCGAACTTCGAGGATTACCGGTCCCGGGCGCTGGCCTATGAACTGCCCGACGGGATCCTGGCGAGTCATCTCGGGATCGCGGCTTTGTTGCTGTTCGTGCCGCTGATCCACCGGCACTGGCACGGCAGGAAGGCCGGCTGGGTGATCTCCGTCCAGCCTGGGGGACGCTGGCGATACCTGTTGATCTGCTTCGTGGTGGCGGCAACGGTGCTGAACATCTTCATGTGGCTCATGCGCGGCGGGAACATGGCGTGGCAGGCGGCCCAACCCGACTGGGTGATCTATCTCGCGCTGATCCTCATCACCTCGCCCCTACAGGCAGCCGCAGAGGAGTTCTTCTTCCGCGGTTATCTGCAGCAGGCCATCGGCTCCTTGACCGGCCGGGCCTGGGTCGGCATCGTGTGCTCGGCGCTGGTATTCGCCCTCTTCCACGGAGACCAGAACACCGAGCTCTTCGTGCACCGGTTGGGTTTCGGGCTGATCGCAGGGACCCTGGTGTGGGCCACGGGCGGCCTGGAGGCCGCAATTGCCGTCCACGTGGCCAACAACGTCTTCGCCTTCGGGTACGCACTGTTCACGGGCGGCGTCGCCGCGCTCAAGGCGACCTCGGAGATCTCCTGGGAGGCGGCTTGCTCGGATCTCATGAGTTTCGCCGTCTTCGGTCTCGTAGCCTGGTGGATCGGTCGCAGGATGCACGTCGCGACCCTGACTCCCTGACCTCTTCGGTTGCTTGCCCGGTCCGTCGTCCGGACAGTAGCGGTTGGCGGAGCCTTACACTTCCCTCATGATGGATGTGCTTCTGGGGCTCGTGGACCGGGGTCGGGTGGCCGAGAGCCACCACCGGGGCAGGATCAGTGTGGTTCGCGAGGATGGGCGGGTTCTGCTGTCCCTCGGGGACATGACCGTGCCAACCCTGCCCAGGTCGGCTCTCAAACCGTTCCAGGCCATCGCGATGCTGCGCAGCGGCCTGGATCTCGAGAATCAGCTGCTTGCGCTGGCCGCTGCCTCGCATCTCGGGCAGTCCATACACACGGAAGGGGCGCTACGCATCCTCGAGATGACCGGGCTGAGCACGTCGGACTTCCAGCACACCGCCGACCTCCCCGGCGACGAGGCGTCGCTTGCGGCCTGGCTGGCCGCAGGCAGGAGGAAGGAGCCGCTGGCACACAACTGTTCCGGGAAACACGCGGCCATGCTGCGCACCTGCCGACTCGCGGGTTGGCCCATCGAGGGCTACCGCGACCCGTCGCATCCCCTGCAACAGGCCATCAGGGCCGTCATCGAGGAGTACTGCGATGTGCTTGGCGATCCGGTTGTTGATGGTTGCACGGCACCTGCCTTCACCACCACCCTGCTGGGGTTGGCGCGTGGTTTCGCGCGCCTGGGCTCCGAGAAGAAGGGCCCCGGCGGGTTGGTGGCGGACGCCTTTCGCCGTTACCCCGAATACACCTCCGGTACCACCCATCCTGTCGTCAGGCTCGTGGAACAGGTGCCGGGAGCCGTGGCGAAGGTGGGCGCCGAGGGAATCCTGGCCGTCGGCCTGCCCGAGGGGATCGGGATCGCAGTGAAGATCTCCGACGGCATGGGCCGCGGGCGGTTCGAGGTCGTCGACGCCATCCTTACCCGCCTCGGATACCCGGTGACCAGCGGACCGGACGAAGTCCGCATCAGCCCCGAGCTGGAGGAGAATCTCGCCTCCCTGAACGGGTGAACCACCGAGTTGCGCACCCGAGACGGCCCGTGTACTGTTTCACTCCGTGCTCGGGAGAGCGCACAGGGGTATGGGGTAATTGGCAGCCCGACTGATTCTGGTTCAGTTAGTCTTGGTTCGAGTCCAGGTACCCCTGCGGAGAGGGCCTCCGAGGAGGCCTCATCCCATCCTTGGCCCCGTTGTGTAGCGGCCTAGCACGCCGCCCTCTCAAGGCGGTAGCGCGGGTTCGAATCCCGTCGGGGCTACCAGGACGAAAGCCTTGGTCAGACGCAGGTTTGACCAAGGCTTCTGTCATGCGTGAGGCTGCGCCATCCCGCACATCCTGATCCCGCGATTCACGAGGTGCCCTGCAGGATCTCCTCCAGGGTCGTCACACCGGTGCGAAGAGCGAACAGCACCAGCTGCACCCGATCCCTCGACCCCGTCTTCGACAACAATCGGCCCACATGGGTCTTGACCGTGGGCATCGACAACCAGAGTCGTTCACAGATCTCCTGGTTCGTCCAACCGGCCGCAACCAGAGCCAGGACCTCCCTCTCCCGGGGGGTCATCTGCTCGAGGCCGAGGCGATCGGACGGAAGAAGCCGGACGGGCGTGAGCGAATGGTCATTCGCAGGTCCCCGTTGCAAGGAGTGCAGGAGCCTGCGGGTGGGGCCCGGGGAGATCACCGAATCGCCGCTGGCAACTGCCCGAATGGCATCCAGCAAACGGTCCGGTGGCGTGTTCTTCAACAGGAAACCGGACGCACCGGTCTCGATGGCCTGGAGCACGTGGTCATCCGTGTCGAAGGTGGTCAGCACCATCACCCGTCCCGGTAGCCCACGCGCGATCAACTCGGCGGTGGCCTCCAGCCCGTCCAGGACCGGCATCTGGATGTCCATCAGAATCACATCTGCAGGGTTCTGCTGCTGCCTTTCGAGGGCCACAGCCCCGCTGTCCGCCTGCCAGATGACCTCGAGGTCTTCCTGTGACTCGATTATCATGGCGAGCCCTGCCGTGAACAGCGGCTCGTCGTCCACCAGCGCGACGGTCGTCACGGTTTGCGCGGCTCCCGCGGAACCGTGAGCGAGACTTTCCAACCATCATCGCCCGGTCCTGCATCGAGGGTCGCTCCCAGTGCCGTTGCCCGTTTCCGCAACCTGGACAGACCGGTTCCGGTGTGGGACACATCGCCCGGGATGGTTTTCCGGGACCCTGACCCGTTTTCCACGTCGAGGACGATACCGGCCCCGGTCATGATGCACGACAACCGGACAGGGACGAAGCCGGCGTGCCCTGCCACATTGGCCAGCGCTTCCTTGACCGTGTCCAGCACGAGTGCTTCCCGGGAGGGCGGCAAGGTCTGCCGCGAGAGATCCAGCGTGACCCGGACCGGGAGCCCGGCGTTCTCGGCCAGCATCACGATTTCCGGAAAAAGACCCGGAGCGGTTCCCCGCGGGGTCCGTTCCGGTTCGGGAACCGGGACCGTGGGCACGCCTTCGTCGTCCTGGAGCACATCCACCAGGGCACGCGTCTCGTCGACTCCCCGGCGGCTGATGGCCGCCATGTTGCGCAGCGCCTCCCGGGAACGTTCCGGGGAACGCTCCAACATCAGAAGAGCGCCTTCTGCCTGAACGGCGATGATCGCGAGAGTGTGCCCGAGAACGTCGTGGAGTTCTCGCGCGAGCCTCGCCCGTTCCTCCGCGGTGGCGAGGCGGTGTAGAGCGTCCTGTTGCGCTTCCAGGAGCGCCACCCGCTCCAGCGCCCGCTCGGTCCGGGAATGAGTGGCACGTCTGTTCGTCCCGGCCAGTGCCACCACCGCCACGGCGAGCAGAACCGCGCTCACCAGGATCACATGTTCCAGTGGATCTCGTCTTGGGCTCGCGGCAACGGAGGCCAGGCCTGCGGCCAACCCGGATCCGGCCGTGAAGAACCCGAGAAACACCCACCGTAATGGTTTGTTCAGACACGACTGAATGGTCCACACGGCAAGGAGGATGGAGCTCAGGGCCAGCAGCGACATGGAGTTGAACACCACGGCATGGATGACCATGGCCCCGCCGATGACCGACACCGAGAACACGGGGTGTTGTTGCCGCCAGGCCAGGGCGGTTCCACATGCGACCAGGAGCAGCGGATAGATCACTCCCGAGTACGGCAGGTCGGAGAACCCGGGTGTCACTGCACCCAGCCAGAGCACGATGGCAGCGATGCCGGCATCCAACGGTTTCGGCAGAAACGCATGGACACGCGATGCGGCGATGGGCATGGGGAAAACCTACGGGCGCTCCGTTCCGGTTTCATCATCCCCGGGTATGAGGTGTCAACCGTGCCGGAACCATCCTTCGGCATGACGTTTTCCGACCCTCGGATCCCGAAACTGGCGCCATGGAGTTACGAGACGCCGACTTGGCCGTGAGGACCAGGGGCTTGACGAAGAGTTTCGGGAAACGCACTGTCGTGGATGGTCTGGACCTGGCCATTCCCCGAGGGGGCGTCTACGGTTTCCTGGGGCCCAACGGATCCGGGAAGTCGACCACCATGAAGATGCTTCTGGGGCTGCTCCATCCGAGCGCGGGACAGATCTCCCTGCTCGGGGAGGCCCCGTGGGGCGAGGCCCGGGCACGGCTCATGCCCCGGATCGGATCGATGATCGAGCACCCACCCGGATACGGTCATCTCACAGGGGCAGAGAACATGAGGCTCCTGGCCCGGCTGCTGAACCTGGAAACCACCCGGATCGACAGGGCACTCGAACTGGTGCGTCTGACCGACCACCGGGACCGGCTGCAACGAACCTATTCGCTGGGGATGAAACAGCGCCTCGGAATAGCGATGGCCCTGGCGCGGGAGCCGGAACTGCTGATCCTCGACGAGCCCACCAACGGACTGGACCCCGCTGGCATCGAGGAGATCAGGGAACTGATGACCCACCTGGCCTCCGGAGGGGTCACGGTCATGATCTCCAGTCACCTCCTCGATGAGATCGACAGGATGGCGGACGTGCTCGGTGTCCTTTCACGGGGGCGGCTGGTTTTCCAGGGAAGCAGGGAGGAACTGTTCGAACGGTCTATCCCGGATCTGCTCGTGGTGACACCGCAGGCCGATGCCGCCGCCAATCTGATCAGGGGCTGCCGCCGGGAGAAGAACGGGATCAGGGTGCAGGGTTGCGGTCAGGAAGACGCCGCCCGTTTGATCGTGCGACTGGTGCAGGCGGGGATCCCCATTCACGAGGTCCATCGCCTCCAGCAGTCGCTGGAGGAGGTCTTCATGGACCTGACCGGCGGGGTGGGGGCCTTGTGATGAGCGGAATCCGTTGGGAGATGATGAAGATGCGGAGACTTCACGTGATGCCCCTGACACTGGTCCTGTTGGCTGCCGCGATACCGATCGTCGCCCTTTCTTTGTTCGCTCCTGGGGCTGTTTCCCGTCTCAACGATCCCCACGCGTTGCCCTGGGGCCAACCACTTCTCAGTCTCGCATTCGCGAATGCTCTCATCCATCCCATTCTCGTGGCGGTGCTGGCATCCCGTCAGACCGACATTGAACACTCCTCGGGAGGCTGGTTCCTGAACGCCACCACGGGTAGAACCCCCGGGACGTTGTGCCGGATGAAGTTCTTCGCCCTCGTGGCGGTGGTGATCCCGGCGACCCTCGCGCAGACCGGGGCCGTTGTGGCGTTGGGGTTGGTGGCCGGCGTCCGGATGCCCCTCGATGCTCCGATGTGGTCCTGGTACGTGGTGTCGTTGGTTCTGGTTGACATGGTCCTCCTGGCATTCCACATCTGGCTTTCCGTGATCCGTGAGAATCAGCTCGTTAGTGTCGGTACCGGACTGGTCGGCGGTTTCGTCGCGCTCTACATGTTTCTCGTGCCGGGTTTTGCCCGTGTCATTCCCTGGGGCTACTACGCCGTGATCACCCCGGTAACGATGGCTGCCGGATCGGACGGGCTCGTTCCCGTCCTGCCGCCGTGGCCATGGCTGGCCGGTCTGGTCCTACTCGGGGCAGCGACTTTTGCTTGGTGCACGAGACGGCTCGACCGGGTTGAGAGGTGACGGTGATGTTTGCTGCCGAAGGAATGAAACTCCGCCGCTCCATGGTGTGGTGGGTCGTGGCGCTCCTGCCATTGCTTGCGGTTGCCTCGGGTGGTGCCAACTACTGGCTCCAGACGACCAATGGGGCCCTGGAGACGGGATGGAATGTCCTTTCCGGGCAGATCACCCTGTTCTACGGGATGGTGTTCTTCTCCACCGGGATTGCGCTCCTGGGTGCCGCGGTGTGGCGTCCGGAGCATCGGAGCAGCTCGTGGAACCGCGTTCTGACCACAGGGCGATCGCCTGTTTCACTGGTGTTGACGAAGTCCGTCGTGATCCTGCTGCTGGTGATCCTCGTCCAACTGGTGTTCGTCGGGCTCAGCTGGGGGCTCGGGCTGCTGCTGGGGCTCCGGGGCGCGCCTCCGTTCTCCTTCCTCGTTGCCGCGACGCTGTGTGTTCCCGTGTCCGCGCCGCTGGTGCTGCTGCAATCGTTGTTGTCGATGCTGATGAGGTCCTTCGCCGCCCCCGTGGCCATCTGCCTGGCCGGATGCATGATCGGTTTCGCCACCACCGTCTCGGGAGCAGGCACGGGACTGCCGGACCTCCTGATCCCGCAGGCCATCATCACCCGGACCGTGCTCCTGGGATCCGCTGCCGTATCGACAAGCGGCGGACAGAGCCTGGACGAAGTGCTTCCACTGGCCTGCTCAGCGACAGCTCTGACGGCCGTCATGGTCATCGTGACGGTTCTGGTGGTGCGGCGCCGGCCCGTGGTCTCGCAGTAGGCGCTCGCTCACCGGTCATTCGGTGCCGTTGCGGCGCAACACCTCACTCAGGCGTTCGGCAGCGGCCATCACGGCCGGGGCGTGAAGCCGCCCCGGCTGCCGGGTCAGGCGTTCGATGGGACCGGAGACACTGACGGCCGCAATGATCCTCCCGGAAGGGGAGAGCACCGGGGCCGAGACCGAGGCCACTCCCGGCTCGCGTTCGGCAACCGACTGCGCCCATCCGCGACGGCGTACCTGCTGCAACGACAGCATCGTGAACGTGGCCTCCTTGAGCAGGCGCGGCAGGTTCTCGGGTTCCTCCCAGGCCAACAACACCTGCGCGGCCGATCCCGCGGTCATGGACAGCTGCGCCCCGAGGGGAACGGTGTCCCGCAGACCCGAGGGACGTTCCACAGCGGCGGAGCAGATCCGGAAATCACCTTGACGGCGGAACAACTGGGCCGATTCGCCGGTGATGTCGCGCAGCCGGGTGAGAATGGGCCCCGCGGTGGCCAGCAGTGGGTCCTCCGCGGCGGAACTCGCGAGCTCCGCGAGCCGCGGTCCGAGTACGAAACGACCCTGGAGGTCCCGGGTAACGAGGCGATGGTGTTCCAGAGCCACGGCCAGCCGGTGTGCCGTCGGGCGCGCCAGACCGGTGGCGCCCACCAGCCCTGCGAGTGTCAGGGGACTGGTTTCCAAGGCTGTCAGCACCGCAGCCGCCTTGTCGAGAACTCCTACTCCGCTTCCTTCGTCCATATTCCGAGATTATCGTTTCGAATGCTGGACATGCAAGATAGAGTGTCGCCATCTGGCAGGCCTTGTCCTGCACTCAATCGTAATGAGGAAGCGTGAAAATGGGGAAGACCCTCGCCGAGAAGGTTTGGGATGCGCATGTCGTGCGTGCTGTCGATGGTGAACCCGACCTTCTCTACATCGACCTGCACCTGGTGCACGAGGTGACGAGCCCGCAGGCCTTCGAGGGCCTGCGGATGAATGGCCGGAGGGTGCGCCGTCCGGATCTCACCCTGGCGACCGAGGATCACAACACCCCGACGCTGAACATCCTCGCACCCATCGCTGACCCCGTCTCCAGGACCCAGGTGGAGACACTGCGCAGGAACGCGGCCGAGTTCGGAATCCGCATCCATTCCCTGGGCGATCGCGACCAGGGCGTCGTTCACATCATCGGCCCGCAGCTCGGGGTGACCCAGCCCGGCATGACCATAGTCTGCGGCGACTCCCACACCTCGACCCACGGTGCCTTCGGTGCGCTGGCCTTCGGGATCGGCACATCAGAGGTAGAACACGTGCTCGCCACCCAGACGCTGCCGCAGAAGAAACCCAGAATGATGGCCGTCAACATCAACGGCGACCTGCCACCCGGGGTCACCGCCAAGGATGTCGTCCTGGCGTTGATAGCCAAGGTCGGCACAGGCGGTGGCCAAGGCTACATCGTCGAGTACCGGGGAAGCACCATCGAGCAGCTGTCGATGGAGGGTCGCATGACGATCTGCAACATGTCCATCGAGTGGGGTGCCAAGGCCGGCATGATCGCCCCGGACGAGACCACCCTCGCCTATCTGAAGGGTCGCCCGCACGCCCCCGAGGGGGGTGACTGGGAGGCCGCGGTCGAGTACTGGAGGACCCTGCGCTCCGACGACGACGCCCATTTCGACGCGCAGGTGGACATCGACGCGACCCGGCTCACTCCCTTCGTGACCTGGGGTACCAACCCCGGGCACGGCGTGCCGCTCGGGGGGGTGGTACCTGCTCCCGAGGACTTCGATTCCGAGGTCGAGCGGGCCACCGCCCGCCGGGCCCTCGAATACATGGACCTGGCCCCGGGCACCCCGATGCGGGAGATCGCGGTGGACACGGTGTTCCTCGGCTCCTGCACCAACGGCCGGATCGAGGACCTGAGGCTGGCGGCCTCCGTGCTCCGGGGACGCAGGATCGCCGAAGGCGTGCGGATGCTCGTCGTCCCGGGTTCGGCCCGGGTCCGGCTCCAGGCGGAGCTCGAGGGGCTGGACAAGATCTTCCTCGCATCCGGGGCCGAGTGGCGGGCGGCAGGGTGTTCGATGTGCCTCGGCATGAACCCCGACCAGCTCTCCCCGGGGGAAAGGTCGGCCTCCACGTCCAACCGCAACTTCGAGGGACGCCAGGGCAAGGGTGGACGCACCCACCTCGTCAGTCCCGCAGTCGCCGCCGCGACCGCCGTCACCGGTCACCTTGCCGCCCCCGCCGACCTGATCGGAGTCTGAGACATGGACGCCTTCTCCACCCACACCGGGATCGCCGTTCCGCTGCGGCGCAGCAACGTCGACACCGACCAGATCATCCCAGCCGTCTACCTCAAGCGCATCACCCGGACCGGTTTCGAGGACGGGCTGTTCGCGGGCTGGCGCAGCGACCCCGATTTCGTGCTCAACCATGAGCCCTTCACGGACGGGACCATCCTGGTTCCCGGCCCCGACTTCGGGACCGGTTCGTCGCGGGAACACGCCGTCTGGGCGCTGCAGAACTACGGCTTCAAGGTGATCGTGGGAACCCGGTTCGGTGACATCTTCCGTTCCAACTCGGGCAAGGCAGGGTTGCTCGTGGCCCTCGTCACGGAGGAGGACCGGGACAGGCTCTGGGACGCCATCGAGGCCGCCCCCGACCAACCGGCGACGGTGGACCTGCCGGAGCAGACCATAACCCGCGAGGATCTCGTGATCGGGTTCGAGATCGACGAGTACACCAAGTACCGCCTGCTGAACGGCTTGGACGACATCTCCATGACCCTGCAAAACGACGACGAGATCGGGGCGTACGAGGCGACCCGCCCGGGATTCAAACCGAAGACCCTACCCGTGCGGACCGCGGACACCATCTCCTGAGGACCGCCGCTCGGACGGGCGACGATCCCGACGGTATTCTCCTGCTCCGTGGAAGTCGAAAAACGTCCCTGGCAACGCTCTCTGCGTGAGGCGAACCAAGAAACGGCGCCCCGCGCCTACCGTTTCCTGGCGCGGCTGGTTCACCTGGTGATGGGCGGTCTGGTCCGGCGAACCTGGCGGGGGCAGGAGAACGTCCCGCCCGGCGGGGTGCTGGTGGTATCCAATCACCTCTCGAACTTCGACGTCCCCACGACCGGCGAGTTCCTCGTCTGGTCCGGGCGCTGGCCCCGCTACCTGGGCAAGTCCGAGATCTGGAAGGTGCCGGTGGTCGGCTGGTTCGCGCGTCAATGCCGCCAGATTCCCGTCGTGCGTCACTCCGAACGGGCCAAGGACTCGCTCGTGCATGCCCGCGAGGCCCTGGAAGCGGGGGAGTGCGTCGCAATCTTCCCCGAGGGCACCATAACGGCTGATCCTGATGGCTGGCCCATGACCGGGCGCTCGGGTGCCGCCCGCCTGGCGCTCACGACCGGGGTGCCGGTGATCCCGGTCTGCCAGGTCGGGACAGACGCCCTCCTGGGCCGGAAGAAACTGGAACTTCACCGGCTGTTCTCCCTGCGCAGGCGCCCCGTGACGGTGCAGGCGGGGCCACCCGTCGACCTCAGCGCCTTCCCGGTGGGGGAGGAGCCCACGAAGGAGGATGTGGAACGGGCCAGCGTCGCGATCATGGACGCGATCACCGCGGTCGTTGCCGAGCTCAGGGGCGGCCCCGCCCCTGAGGGGCGCTGGGACATGCGGGTCGAGGCCCGCGTGCCCCAGCGGGGGTGAACCTCAGACGGGATCGTTCATCAGGGCGCGGGCCCGTTCCATCAGTTCGACGGTGGCGACGGTGGCGTCCAGCGGACGCAGCGGGGACTCGGTGAGTCCCGCTGTGATGCAGCGAGCCACCTCCACGGCCTCGTGGAAGAGGCCCTCGTGGTGGATGCGCGGCTCGTCCCAGGACAGCACCCGGCCATCCCGGAATCTCACATCGACGGGCCCCGGGCGGTAGAACGGGCCGTCGAGCACCAGGGTCGCGTCGCTGCCTCCGATGACGGCGACGCTCGGGGTGTCGGTCAACATCGAGGCGAACACGCTCGCCTGGCGCTCCTCGCCGTCCCCCAGCAGGGCCATGAACTGTCCGACGGCGCCCGTCGCGTGCCGGGGACCGGCGGCCGCCACCACCTCGACCCCGGGCAGGACCCAGTCGGCGAACATCAGCGGATAGATCCCGAGATCATTCATGGCCCCGCCACCCTGGGCCGGGTCCATGGCGCGGCGGTGATCCACCAGGTACTCGCCCATGTCCACGGTGACGGCCTCGATCCTGCCCAGCAGATCCGCCGCGAGCACCTGCCGGACCACGTCGAAGCGGGGCAGGGCCAGCGACCACACCGCCTCCATGCAGAACAGGCCCTTGTCGCGGGCCAGCTCGACCAGTTCCCGTGTGGCCTCGACGGTGGGGGTCATGGGTTTCTCGACGAGCACGTTCCGCCCGGTCTCCAGGACGAGCCGGGCGTGGGAGGCGTGATCCAGGTGGCCCGTAGCGATGTAGACGACGTCCACGTCCTGGGCCACGAGTTCCTCGTAGGAGCCACAGGCCATCTCGATGCCGTGTCCTTCGGCGAACTCGCGTGCCCGTTCCGGGGAGCGGGAACCGACGGCGACAACGCGCTGGGAGGTGTTCCGGGTCACCGTGGTGACGAACTGGTCGGCGATCCACCCGGTTCCGATCACGCCCCAGCGAAGGGCGGGCACGGAGGCCGGGTCGGTGGTGCGGGGCTGGGGCAGGGAGTCAATCATCTGCGGTCCGTTCCGGGCAGCAATGCCCAATTTGTCAGGACATATTCTCCGATAATCCTATCCCGGTGTGTTTCGGTGCCGTTGCGGCCCCGGGAGGTGACGCCAGCGGGGCCCGGCCACAGCGGCCGACCGGCCGTGTGATTGTCAGCAGGCGTGCGCATCCAAGGCGTTCCCCGTCGTTGACCGGGACATCCCGCCGTCGCGGCGCAAACCCGTCGCCGACCTGACGGGGGAGGACCTCAGCCACCTCTACGAGCTTCCTGCGAGGGTGGTGGATCTGACGGACATGCCCGGGCTCCGCCTCTGCGTGACCCGGCCCGAGACCAGAGGAGACCAGTGAACAATCCGTGGCAGCTCTATGACGACCTCATCGACCTGATCCCGCCCGGGACAAAAGTGCGCGACGCCCGTATCGGCAACTGGGCCTGCGTCACATCCGACGCCGGTACCGGGGTGGCGATGATCTACCGCGGCGGCCCCGGACCGGTTTCGTCGAACGCGGCATGGTCGGCCGCGACCTCCGGGATGCCGCGTCCGCCGTGAGGTCCTGGGACCTGGAACTGGCCGCTCTCGGGGTGGCCGCCATCAACTCCTTCCTGACCAGGGAGGAACGGGTCAGTGCCCACCTCACCTCGGGCGAGGATGAGAGATCCACCTTCGAACGTCACGCAGAAACCTGCCCGGATCTCAGGATCGCCACCATCGGTCATTTCGGTGACATCGAGAAATACGCGGAAGGCCGTGACCTCATCGTCCTGGAGCGATCGCCCGCGGGAAACGATCTCCCGGACCCCGCGGCCGAGTACCTGCTGGCCGACCGCGAGCTCGTCTTCATCACCGGCTCCGCCCTCACCAACAAAACCCTGCCCCGGCTGCTCGAGCTGTGCAGCGGGGCCAGGGTGATCCTCGTCGGCCCGAGTGCGCCCTTCGCGCCCGAAGTGCTGCCCGCCTGTGTCGCCGAGATCGGGGGATCGTTGGTGATCGATCCCGGTCACGTCCGACGGGCCATCGGCCTCGGAGGCGGGATGGCTGAGGCCCGTCAAGGACTTCGCATGTTCAACCACATCATCAGGAGGAACTCATGAAGCGGGTGAGGCCAACGCCGAGCAGCTGCTCACCCGGGATCCCGACTGGAGCATCGCCATGCCCGGGAAGGGCGGGATGGACCTGGCATCGAGTGACGCCTTCAAGCCCTTGCGGGCGGTTTCCCAGGGCAACGTGCTGATCTCCCCGCAGGCCCCCGGGCCTGGATGGACGGCCCTCCCTCGGTGAACCAGGTGATCGGCGCTGTCTGGGCGGCGGAGACCATCTACCCGGGCGTCTACAACTTCGACCTCCCGAAGGAGGTGAAGGAGTTCTACCCGCTCTTCTACCACCACGAGCTGACCGATTCCGAGCTGAACGAGATCCTCGCCGGAGCCAGCCGCAGGAACTGATCCGTCCGGGCCTTCACGGCAAGTAGGATGAATCGGCAATCGAGCTCAGGAGGCCTCAGTGTCGGAACGAACCAAGATCGCCCTGGTTTTCGGTGGGAAATCGTCGGAGCACGGCATCTCCTGCTTGACGGCGGCCAGTGTGCTCGGAGCTATCGACCGGGAACGGTTCGACGTCGTCGCCGTCGGCATCTCGAAGAGCGGCCGGTGGTCCCGGATGTCGTTGGAGGAGGTCGCGGGCCTCCACATCACCGGGGACGCCACGCCGGAGGTTCCGGAACCGGAACACGACGCGGTCTGGCTGGTCGGTGAACACGGGGGCGAGATCGCGACCCGGGTCGGCGACCAGCTGGTGGACGTCCAGGAGGTGGATGTCGTCTTCGCTCCGCTGCACGGTCCCTATGGCGAGGACGGCACCATCCAGGGGATGTTCGAGATGATGGGCATCCGCTACGTCGGGCCGGGGGTGCTGGCCTCTGCGGTGGGCATGGACAAACACTTCATGAAACTGGCCTTCGAGGCGGCGGGGCTCCCGGTCGGTCCCTACGTCGTCGCCTCGGAGCGCCGGTTGCGCTTCGAACGGGAGGCCGTGCTGGCCGAGGTGGTCGGGCTCGGTTTCCCGGTGTTCGTCAAACCCGCGAGGGGAGGCTCCTCCATCGGAATCACCCGGGTCACCGATCCGTCTGGGCTGGAGGCCGCCGTAGCGGAGGCGCAGCGCCATGATCCCAAGGTGATCTTCGAGCAGGGATTCGTCGGAACCCGGGAGCTGGAGGTGGCGGTGCTGGGTGATCCCGGATCCCCCGAGGGATGCCGGGCCTCGGTGGTCGGCGAGATCCGGGTCCAGGACGGGGGCGGTTTCTACGACTTCGCCACCAAGTACTTGGACGATGACGGGGCCGCCCTCGATGCCCCGGCCAGGACCACCCCGGAGCTGGCCGCCAAGCTCCGGGAACTGGCCTGCCGGGCCTTCAACGCGCTCGACGCCGAGGGGCTCGTGCGCGCCGATTTCTTCGCCACCGAGGACCAGGCGTGGATCAACGAGGTGAACACCATGCCCGGTTTCACCCGGATCTCGATGTACCCGGCCCTGTGGCAGGCATCCGGGATTCCGTATTCCGAGCTGGTCACCAGGCTCATCGAACTCGCCCTCGAACGCCCGGTGGGGTTGCGCTGATGAGCGCCGAGTTCGAGATGATCGCCGAACTCACCGACGGCCTGGCATTCGGCCCCGACGTGCGGCTGGGGCCCGGCGACGACGCGGCAGTGCTGGTGCCGCGCGGCGACATCGTCATCACCACCGATGTGTTGATCGAGAACGTCCACTTCAAACGCGCCTGGTCATCCGCCTTCCAAACCGGCAGGAAAGCGGTGGCGGTCAACGTCTCGGACGTCGAGGCCATGGGGGCCGAACCCAGCGCGGTGGTGATCGGGCTGGCCTTCCCGAGAAACCTGGACCGGCGCTGGGTCAGCGACTTCCAGGAGGGCGTGGTCGAGGAGTGCACCCGGGCCGGGGTCAGCCTCGTGGGAGGCGACCTGTCGTCGTCGGTGCACATCGCACTCGGGGTGACCGCGCTCGGGAACCTGGCCGGGCGTCCCGCGATCACCCGGGCGGGCGCGAGGGCCGGTGACCAGGTCGCGGTGTGCGGCCGGCTCGGCTGTTCGGCGGGTGGCCTGCTGGTCCTGCAGCGGGGATTCGGTTCCCCCAAGGACTTGGTCCTGGAACAGCAGTGCCCAACCGTTCCCTACGGGCAGGGAAAAGTGGCCGCGGAGGCCGGTGCCACTGCGATGATCGATGTCTCTGACGGCCTGCTGCAGGACCTCGGACACATCTGTGAGCTCTCCGGGGTGGGCATCGATGTGAGGACCGGGGCACTGAAGATACACGACAGCCTGGCGCGCCTCGCGGCCGCCACGGGCAAGGATCCGCTGGGCTTCGTTCTCGCCGGTGGTGAGGACCACGCCCTCGCGGCGACCTTCCCGGCGGAGGTGGAACTCCCGCAGGGCTGGCTGCGAATCGGCACGGTGACCTCAGGTGCGGAGGTGATTGTGGACGGCATGCCGTGGACGGGTAGCGTCGGCTGGGATCACTTCGCATGAAAGGAAAACCAGTGAGAATCAGCGCCCGCAATCAGTTCAGGGGAACCGTCGTCTCCATCGAACAGGGAGCCGTCAACGGCATCGTCCAGATCGAGGTCGCGCCGGGACTGATCATGAGTTCCTCGATCACGAACGAGGCCATCCGGGATCTCGGCCTCGAGGTCGGCGGGGAAGCGGTTGCATTGATCAAGGCCTCTTCCGTGATGGTGGGTGTGCAGGACTGAGGAGTTCTTCCAATCGAGGCCGGGGAACTCGCGTGTCAAAACCCGACCGGGCGGGTCACCGGAGCGGGTTTAGCATCTGATCCGCTTCCTGGACTAGGTTGGAAGCATGGCGACACGCGGCTCTTCCTCTGCCAAGAGTTCTTCCAGCAAGTCGGGTGCCGGGCAGCGGACCAAGAAATCGAGCACCGCATCCCGCGGCGGCTCGAAGAAATCCGGCACCCGAAAACCGGCCGCCAGTTCGTCCGGTGCGCGAGACCAGGCCACGGGACCGAATCCCGTGCTGCAGTTCCTGGGGCGAATGCTCCGGGGACTCGCCCACGGGGTGGGCACGCTCGCCAGGAGTTTCGGGGGAGTGGAAAAAGACGTCGAACCCGAGCGGCGCCGAGACGGCACAGGCCTGTTCATCCTGGTGCTCGCTCTCGTGTTTGCCTCACGGACCTGGTTCATGTTGCCGGGACCCGTGGGGGAGACCATAGGGGCCATCACCTCGACCCTGTTCGGAATGGCCGCTCCACTGGTGCCGGCGGTCCTGTTCTACAGCGCATGGCGAGTCCTGCGGCACCCCAGGGACGTGGACGGGGCGCCCCGCACGGGGCTGGGCTGGTTCCTGCTCACCATGGGCGGGCTCGGGCTCATCAACCTCTCCCGCGGGCTGCCCCGCCCGGACCAGATGGCCGAGCTGCAGCGCGCCGGTGGGGTGCTCGGTTTCCTGGCCAGCAGTTTCATAGCCGACCTGAGCTCCACGTGGGTCGCGGTTCCCGTGCTTCTCATCGTCACCCTCCTGGGTGTCTTCTTCGTGATCGGCAAACCCTTGCGGGTGATCCTCGCCGGGATCCGGACGGCCTTCTCATCGCTGGTGGAGCGCCCGGAGGAACCACAGGAGAAGCTGGAACTCGGCGTCGACGTGCCCTATGACACCCCGCTGATAACGGAGGACGACGAACCCTCTCACGACGACTCGGTCTACGACTACGAGGCCGACGAGGACTACCCCCTCGAATCCGGGACGGGGCTGGACGACCCGACGCCGCAGGTCCATGCCCCGACAGCTCCCGGGCTGGAGGAGAAACCCGACCTGCCCCCGCCGGTTCACACCCCCATGGCGGGGCGCGCCGAGCAGCTGCAGCTCAGCGGCGACATCATGTACCAGCTCCCGGACGAGTCGCTGCTTGCACCCGGAACCCGCCCGAAGGCCCGGACGGAGGCCTCCGACCGGATTGTGCGGCAGCTCGCGGCCACCCTCGAGGAGTTCGCGATCGACGCCCGGGTAACCGGTTACACGCGTGGCCCCACCGTCACCCGCTACGAGGTCGAGCTCGGCAACGCCATCAAGGTCTCGAAGGTCACGGGCCTGGCGGACAACATCGCCTACGCCGTCGGCAGCAACGAGATCCGCATCCTCACCCCGATCCCCGGGAAGTCCGCCATCGGGATCGAGATCCCGAACCTCGACAAGGAGGTGGTCAGCCTCGGGGACGTGCTGCGTTCCCCGAAGGCACGATCCGACCACCACCCCCTCACCGTCGGGCTGGGTAAGGACGTCGAGGGGGGGTTCGTGCTGGCCAACATGGCCAAGATGCCACACCTGCTGGTGGCGGGCGCCACTGGATCCGGGAAGTCCAGCTTCATAAACTCGCTGATCACCTCGATCATGATGCGTGCCACCCCGGAGGAGGTGCGGATGCTGCTGGTGGATCCCAAACGGGTGGAACTCAACCACTACGAGGGCATTCCGCACCTGGTCACCCCCATCATCACGAACCCGAAGAAGGCCGCGGAGGCTCTCGCCTGGGTGGTTCGCGAGATGGACATGCGCTACGACGACCTGGCCGCCTTCGGTTTCCGGCACGTCGACGACTTCAACAAGGCTGTCAAGGCCGGGCAAGTCAAGCTTCCCGAGGGTTCGCAGCGGGTGCTGGCCCCCTACCCCTATCTGCTCGTCGTGGTGGATGAGCTCGCCGACCTGATGATGGTCGCCCCACGAGACGTGGAGGAGTCGGTGGTGCGGATCACGCAGCTGGCGCGGGCCGCGGGGATTCACCTGGTCCTGGCCACGCAGCGGCCCTCCACGGACGTCGTGACCGGGCTGATCAAAGCCAACGTGCCGTCGCGCCTGGCCTTCGCCACCTCTTCCATGACCGATTCCCGGGTGATCCTCGACCAGCCGGGGGCGGAGAAACTGGTCGGCAAGGGCGATGGGCTGTTCCTGCCCATGGGGGCCGGCAAACCGATTCGCGTGCAGGGCGCGTGGGTGAACGAATCCGAGATCCGTGAGATCGTCGCCCACATCTCGGGGCAGCTGCAGCCCACCTACCGGGAGGACGTGACCGCGGCAGCGGCCGAGAAGAAGGTCGTGGACGACATCGGCGACGATCTCGACCTGGTGCTGGACGCGGCCCGTCTCGTGGTCGAACTCCAGCTCGGCTCCACATCGATGCTGCAACGCAAGCTGCGCGTCGGTTTCGCCAAGGCGGGACGCCTGATGGACATTCTCGAATCCCGCGGGGTCGTCGGCCCCTCGGAAGGCTCCAAGGCGCGTGAGGTGCTGGTGAAACCCGACGATCTCGATGACCTGCTCGCCTCCTTCGGGACCGGGTGAGCGATACTGGGAAGATCATGAACAAGGTCCACATCCAGACGCTGGGCTGTGCCCGCAACGACGTCGACTCGGAAGAACTCGCGGGCCGGCTGGCAGCGGGGGGATTCGTGCTGGTGGATGACCCGGCGGAGGCGGAGACCGTGGTGATCAACACCTGTGGATTCGTAGAACAGGCCAAGAAGGACTCCATCGACACCCTGCTGGCCGCCGCCGACCTCAAGGAATCCGGCACGACGAAGGCGGTCGTGGCGGTGGGGTGCATGGCGGAACGCTATGGGGCGCAACTCGCGGGGGTCCTGCCCGAGGCCGATGCGGTGCTCGGGTTCGACGACTACGCGGACATCGCCGATCGTCTCCGGTCGATCCTCGCCGGAGGTAGCCACGAGGCCCACGTTCCGAGGGACCGGCGCAAACTGCTGCCGCTCGCGCCGACGGACCGCCAACGGGCCGCCGGGCGGATCGTGACCCCGGGACACGCCCCCCTGCCGGAAGGGCTGGCCCCGGCAACGGGGCCGCGCGTGATCCGTCGCCGCTTGGGATCGGGACCAGCAGCGCCCTTGAAGATAGCCTCCGGATGCGATCGGCGCTGCGCCTTCTGTGCCATTCCCGCCTTCAGGGGTTCCTACCTCTCGCGCCCCGCCGCCGACATCATCGCCGAGGCGCGCTGGCTCGTGGAACAGGGAGTGAAGGAGGTGCTGCTGGTTTCCGAAAACACATCCAGCTACGGCAAGGATCTCCCCGGCGTGAACCTGGAGACCCTGCTACCCCAGCTGGCCCGGGTGGACGGGCTGGAATGGATTCGGGTCTCCTACCTGCAACCCGCCGAGATCCGGCCCGGAATGCTGGAGGTCATCTTGGACACCGACAAGGTGGTGCCCTATTTCGATCTCTCCTTCCAACACGCCGCGCCCGGGGTGCTGCGGAGAATGCGGCGTTTCGGTGACCCGGATTCCTTCCTCGGACTGATCGAACGGATCAGGGCGGCCGAGCCAAGGGCAGGGATCCGCAGCAACGTGATCGCCGGGTTCCCGGGGGAGACCGAGTCGGACGTCGAGACGCTCCGCGAGTTCATCATTGACGCCAACCTGGATTTTCTCGGGGTGTTCGGCTATTCCGACGAGGAGGGCACGGAGGGGGAGGGCCTGGACGCCCACCTGGACCAGACGGAAGTGGACGCGCGGCGAGAGCTGCTGGCTGACGTCGCCAACATGGTGTGTGAGTCCCGCGCCGCGGAGAGGGTGGGGGAGCGGACCGTGGTTCTGGTCGAGGAAACCGGCGCCGGCGGGGCCTCGGGGCGCGCGCCGCATCAGGGTCCCGAGACCGATGGGGTTGTGGAGCTTCCCGGGGCCGATGCCCGGATCGGGCAGTTCATTGAAGTTGAGCTCATCGACGCCACAGGAATCGACATGGTGGGAGAAGCCCGATGACCGAACCACGGCCCAGCAATCTGAACGTTCCCAACGTGCTCACGGTGCTCCGCATCATCATGGTGCCGCTGTTCGTCGTGGTGCTGTTCTGGCAACCGGTGAACCAGGGGTGGCGATTCATCGCCACCGGAATCTTCGTGGCAGCGATGCTGACCGACCTGGCGGACGGCTACATCGCCAGGCGCTACAACCTGATCACGGATTTCGGGAAGCTCTGGGACCCGATAGCCGACAAGGCCCTGACGGGTGCGGCCTTCATTTCCCTGAGTCTGCTGGGTGAGCTTCCCTGGTATTTCACGGTGCTGATCCTGGTCCGTGAGTGGGGGATCACATGGCTACGGGCGGCCATCGCGAAGTACGGGATCATGGCGGCCAATCGCGGTGGCAAACTGAAGACCGTCACCCAGTCGCTGGCCCTGATCGTTTTCCTCGCGTGGCTGCCGGGCCTGCCTGGGGCGGTGCAGTTCTTGGCCTGGGTGCTGATGTGGGCGGCTTTGATCCTGACGCTGATGACCGGCGCCGACTACATCCGCGAGGCAATCCGGATCCGCGCCCGGGGGAAGCAGCCACGGCGTTCCGCCGAATGATCGTGGGAGAGATCAGCTTCCGGTAGCGGCCTTCGGGTTGACGGGAACCGGGACAATCACCACCTCGACGCCCAGGTCCCGGATGCGGGCCAGCTCGTCCTCCGGGGCGTTGGAGTCGGTGACGAGAATGTCGATCTCGCTCAGATCCGCCATCTTCGCCAAAGTGACGTGGCCGATCTTGGAGGCATCGGCCACCGCGATCACCCGCTGCGCCCGTTCGATCATCGTGTGATTGGTGCGCGCCTCGATGTCGTCATGGGTGGTCAGTCCCCCGGACGAGCTGAGTCCGTCGGCCCCCACCAGGGCTGTGCCGACGTTCACGAGCCGGAGCGTCGCCTCAGCCAGGGAACCCACGAGTTCCAAGGAATTGGAACGCAGCACGCCACCGGCGATGAGGACGCGGCCCTGCCCCTGTTCGGCCGCTTCCAGGCCGATGCTGAGTGAGTTGGTGATGATCGTCAGATCGGTCCGGTGGCGCAGGGCCCGGAGTACCTCGGCGGCAGTGGTTCCGCCGCTCAGACCGATGGCGTGCTTGCCCTCGGGAACCAGCTTCGCTGCCGCTGCCGCTATGCGGGACTTGGCGGCTTGATTGCGTCCGTCCCGCAGCCGTACCGGGAGCTCCCGACTGCCCTGGATCGGGCGTGCACCGCCATGGGTGCGTTCCAACAACCCTTGGGACGCTAATACGGCGACATCGCGCCTGATGGTGGCCTCGGAAGTTCCCAGCTCGGTGGCGAGCGTGGATAGCGACATCTGACCATTCTCTTGAAGCAGCGCCAGCATCGCGAGCATTCGATCGGAGCGCTTGTGGGAATGCGTACCCGCAGCGTTCATGTCGACTCCTTCGTGCACTTTCTGACCAATTGATGATCGTGTTCGAGAGTCAGTGTACGAGAAACCGTGTCGGTTCGCTGTAGGGTACTTGGGATAAGAGGTTTCTCAAATAGCTGATGGGCGGGGCTTATATTCCCTGACGGGGTTCTGAGGGAGGACGGGAACAGCGGCTGTCACCAGCGACCCGGAAGCGATGGACATTGCAGGGGAACGTGTCGACAGTCGACAGAGGTCGCGTGACAACGGGATGGTTCCGTGACGAACACAAGGAACACCCCGGGAGCGATGCGGCTCGGCGTGTCATCGGGGCGACCACAGCGGATGGCGCCTGCCTGCAGGACCTCTAAGGTTGCAGCATGCGTGAAGCGGAATTGTGGTCGAGACTCGATGCGGCGCTCGGAAAGGGGTATGCCGGTAGCTGGGCGTCAACGGTCGCCCTGCAGGGACTCGAGAGCCGCACCGTGGAAGAGGCATTGGCGGCGGGCGTTCCCTGCAAGAAGATCTGGCGAGCCGTGTGGATCGCGCTTGAGCTGCCGGAAACGATGCGGTGAAAACAAAATGCCGGCGCCTCCATGCAATCGAACACATGTTCGGCTAGACTGTGTGCGTCTCCGGGTTTTCCACAGCCTGGAGGTGAGCTGGAGTTTTTGTCACCCCCGATTCCTACAGTGAGGGTGAAGGTTGAGCCGGACCGGAAGGAACGGCTCATGGAGTCGAAAGGAACCACACACCATGGCTGTTGCAGATCGCGCCAAGGCGCTGGAGGCCGCCCTCGCCCAGATCGAGAAGGTGCACGGAAAAGGGTCGGTGATGCGATTGGGGGAGGACACCCGGTTGCCCATTGACGTCATTCCGACGGGAAGTGTCGCCTTGGATGTGGCTCTGGGTATCGGTGGCCTGCCCCGGGGGCGGATCGTCGAGATCTACGGTCCGGAGTCCTCGGGCAAGACCACGGTTGCCCTCCACGCCATCGCGAATGCGCAGGCAGAGGGTGGGCTCTGCGCCTTCATTGACGCGGAGCACGCCTTGGACCCGGATTACGCTAGCAAGCTCGGCGTCAGCACCGACGACCTCCTGGTCTCGCAACCTGACAACGGTGAGCAGGCCCTTGAGATCGCAGACACGCTAGTGCGTTCCGGAGCCCTGGCGCTCATCGTCATCGACTCGGTGGCCGCGCTGACGCCGCGTGCCGAGATCGAGGGCGAGATGGGGGATTCACACGTCGGTCTCCAGGCTCGCCTCATGAGCCAGGCCCTTCGAAAGATGACCGGGGCCCTGAAATCCGCCAACACCACCGCTATTTTCATCAACCAGTTGCGCGAGAAGATCGGGGTGATGTTCGGTTCTCCCGAAACCACCACGGGCGGTCGTGCACTCAAGTTCTACTCCTCCGTGCGCCTCGATGTCAGGAGGATCGAAACATTGAAGGACGGTTCCGAGATGGTCGGCAACCGCACTCGTGTGAAGGTTGTCAAGAACAAGGTTGCACCGCCTTTCAAGCAGGCCGAGTTCGACGTCATTTACGGTGAGGGAATTTCCCGGGAGGGAAGTCTGATCGACATGGGTGTCTCCAATGGGATCATTCGCAAGGCAGGCGCTTGGTTCACCTATGAATCAGATCAGCTGGGGCAGGGCAAGGAGAATGCACGGAACTTCCTGAAGAAGAATCCGAAGATAGCGGAAGAGATCGATCGCCGGATCCGGGCCGCGCTAGGTGTTGTGGAGCAGGATGCCCCGGATGAGGGGATCAACCCCGAGACGGGAGAGGTCAAGGTTGTCTCCTGAAAACAGCCGCACGGAGCAGGTGGAATTCGCTAGGCGCATTGCACTCAGGCTGTTGGATGCCCGGAGCCGGTCGGAGGCGGAGCTCCGGGACCGACTGGATTCCCGCGGGGTTTCCGAGGACGTCGTCGAGGAACTGGTTGAGCGTTTTCATGAGGTGGGGCTGCTGGATGACGCCGCCTTCGCAGAAGCGCTAGTACAGACCCGGATCCAGGTGGACAGGCACGGTTTCACCCGGATCCGGGCGGAATTGCGACGCCGGGGTGTGGACGAGGACGTGGTGGCGGAGGCCCTGTCCCGGGTGGGGCAAGAAGAGGAACTGGTGGCGGCGCGAGCCTTTGCTCAACGTCGTGCCCGCGCCCTGGCCGGGCTGGACTCCAGGGTGGCGCGTCGGCGTCTGGCCGGGGCCCTCGGGCGCAGGGGATTCGGGGGAGCCGTGGTGTCATCGGTTGTTGATGAGGTGCTCGGGGAAATGGACCCCGACACGGATGGCATGCCCTTGTGAACTAGCCTTGGCGGTCGTAAGGTCATTGACTCACGGTTCGAGACATCTTGGTTGGCCCCATGGGCTCGTGCGCGGCCCGGTATGACGTGGTCACGTCCGCTACTCAGCAGCTCTGGGTGCCCTGAACCTCCAGGTCACTTCGTCAAGTGCAAAGGGGTAGCCATGGAATGGCTGGGCTGGATCATCGCCGGGTTGCTGGGTGTCGTCCTGGGGGTCCTCGCGTGGCGACAGCGGCGGGTTGCTTTGTCGTTCATCCAGGAACGGGCCCGCATCGAACGCAGAAGCCGTTCCGATGCAGCTTCCATCCGCAAACAGGCGGTGGAGGCGGCCGAACAGCTCAGAGCGGATGCGGCACGGGCCCTGGAACAGGCGAAGGAATGGGCACACGAGGCCGGTGCCGACATCGACAGGCGCCGCGAGGAGCTGGAGGCGTCGATATCCACGCAGCGTGCTGAGCTGCGTGAGCAACGCAGCGCGCAGGAACGCCAGGAAGAACGCCTGAACGAGAAAGAGGACCGGCTCGCTGCAGAGGCCGAGGGACTCGCGACGCGCTCGGAGCTTCTCGAGCAGCAGCGCGCGGATCTCAGGAAACAGCGCGAGGAACTCACCGTGGCACATGGCCGTGTGCAGGCGGAGCTTGAACGCGTGGCGGGGTTGACGGCGACTGCTGCCCAGGCAGAGCTGATGGCCGAAGCAGCACGACAGACCCGCCTATCAGCCGCCACGCTGGCCCGGGACATTGAGGAGACCGCGAAGAAGGAAGCGGACCAGCGGGCGCGGGCAATAATCGTTACCGCGATCCAGCGGTGCGCGGCAGAACAGACCAGCGAGTCGGTGGTTTCTAGCGTCGACCTTCCCAGCGACGAGATGAAGGGGCGGATCATCGGACGTGAGGGCCGCAACATCAGGGCCTTCGAGCAGATCACCGGAGTCAACGTGATGGTGGACGACACCCCGGAGACGGTGCTGCTCAGCTGCTTCGACCCGGTGAGGCGGGAAGCCGCCCGGCTGACCCTCATGGACCTGGTTGCTGACGGACGCATCCATCCGGCGCGAATCGAGGAGGTGCATGCTCGCAGCATCCGAGTGCTGGACGAGCGCATCATGGCCGTTGGCAACGAGGCCCTCCTGGAGGTGGGAATCGTCGATCTCCACCCGGAGCTGATACCCGTGATCGGCTCTTTGGCCTACCGCACCAGCTTCGGACAGAACGTGCTCGCCCACCTAGTCGAGTGCGCCCACCTGGCCGGGGTCATGGCGGCCGAACTGGGGCTCGATGTGGCGCAGTGCAAAAGAGCGGCTTTCCTGCACGACATAGGCAAGGCCCTCACTCACGAGTCCGAGGGCCCCCACGCGATCATCGGTGCCGATCTGCTGCGCCGCCATGGCGAACACCCCGACGTGGTCCACGCCGTCGAGGCGCACCACAACGAAGTAGAGCCGCGAACCGTCGAGGCCATCCTCACCCAGGCGGCGGATGCCATTTCCGGTTCTCGCCCAGGTGCGAGGCGCGAGTCGTTGGAGGCATACGTGGAACGGATGCAGCATCTGGAATCCATCGCCATGGCTCATGAGGGAGTGACCCGCGCTTACGCGATGCAGGCAGGAAGGGAGGTTCGGATCATGGTGGCCCCCGAGATCGTGGATGACGCGATGAGCCGGGTGCTGGCACGCCAGATCGCGGCCGAGGTGGAGGCGAACCTCACCTACCCGGGACAGATCCGCATCACGGTGGTGCGTGAATCACGCGCCACCGAACTGGCTCACTGACTGGAACAGGTGGCGCGAATCCCCCACGTGGCGTGCGCGGACTCTCCCGGCCGCAGCATGATTCGGTCCCTGTACGTCGGGCCCTCGTTGAAGGCGTCGGGACCGCAGGTCATCGGTTCCACCGCCACGCTGTCGCGGTGGGGAGTGGTGAACACCTGCACCCACTGGGTGGTCGCCTCACCCCACACCTCAATCGTGCGGCCGTCCCCGCTCAGGGTGACGGTCCAGTCCCTGGTCAGAGGATCGGTGAAGGTTGCGTCCAGGACCGTCTCCCCGATGGCGCGGGGCCGGATGAAGTCGTGCGCGGGGGCGACGGGGCCGAGGCGGATGGGAAGCAGCCTTTCGGGATCGACCGCCAGTTCCGCGTCGAACGGCACTGTCAACTCCACGTCGGAGATGTCCTTGAAGCGGAAATAGGGATGGGCGCCGTAACCCCAGGGCATGGGCATGGTCCCGATGTTCGTGGCGGTGACCTCCACCCGCAGGCCCTGCGCCTCGAGCTGGTGCAGGATCTCCACCGCGAGGATTCCGGGCCAGCCGCGCCGGGGCCAGAGAACGCACCGCTGACGGACAGAGGTCCCGAGATGGGCCAGGCATTCCCAGGCCAGGCCCACGTTCAGGCCATGATTCGCGTTGTTTCGGGCGGGTTCGTTGATGGGTAGCTGGAACTCCTGGCCGCCCAAGTGGTAGCGCCCGTCGCGGAGCCGGTTGGGCCAGGGAAGCAGATGTGCCCCCTCCCAGCCTTTCGGAGCCTGGTCGGGCTCGTGCGTTGCGAGGATTTCCGTGCCGTCAATGGTGAAGCTGCGCAGTCTGGCGCCAACTTCGGTGATCACGGCGTTGCAACCCCCGGCGTTGATCTCGTATTGCTCACCTGTTGGGAAGACCATGAATCAACACTAGATGCTGCGTCAATAGGGGCGGCGAATGTCTGCGTGGCCGGGAAAGCCATGATGCGCCTGGAGTGCATGGGTTCGAATGACGCGTTCGATGTGCCCGGGGAGATCACGGCCGTCGAAATCCTCGCAGGAAATGCTGTTTCGCACGGCACACCCCACTAGAGTTGGGCCACCATGAGTTCGCGCACTTATCACGTAATCACCTATGGCTGCCAGATGAACGTCCACGACTCCGAGCGGATCGCGGGGCTGCTGGAGGAGGCCGGGCTGAGGCGTGCCCAGGAACCCGCCGAACCGGTTCTCGGCGCAGGGGCGGACGTGGTGGTCTTCAACACCTGTGCGGTGCGTGAGAACGCCGACAACCGTCTCTACGGAAACCTCGGGCACATGGCTGCCATCAAGGCGCGCCATCCCGGGATGCAGATCGCGGTGGGCGGTTGCATGGCCCAGAAGGACCGGGACGTGATCCTGCGGAAGGCGCCATGGGTGGATGTGGTCTTCGGCACCCACAACGTCGGCAGCCTTCCCACGCTGCTCGAACGGGCTCGCGTCGAGGAGGCCGCGCAGGTGGAGGTGGTCGAGGCTCTCCAGACCTTCCCGAGCAACCTGCCGAGCCGTCGCGAATCGCCCTACTCGGCCTGGGTGTCGGTGAGCGTCGGATGCAACAACACCTGCACCTTCTGCATCGTTCCGCAACTTCGCGGCAAGGAGACCGACCGGCGACCAGGGGACATCCTCGCCGAGGTGCGGATGCTGGTCGATCAGGGGGTGCAGGAGATCACCCTTCTGGGGCAGAACGTGAATGCCTACGGGGTGGAATTCGGGGACCGGCAGGCCTTCGCGAAGCTGCTGCGTGCCTGCGGCCAGATCGAGGGCCTGGAACGGGTGCGGTTCACATCCCCCCACCCCAAGGATTTCACCGACGATGTGATCGCCGCCATGGCCGAGACCCCCAACGTCATGCCGCAGCTTCACATGCCCCTGCAATCCGGCTCGGACGCGGTCCTGAAAGCGATGCGGCGCTCCTATCGTCGGAAGCGCTTCCTCGGGATCCTGGAACGCGTCCGGGAGGCCATCCCACATGCGGCCATAACCACAGACATCATCGTAGGTTTCCCGGGCGAGACCGAAGAGGACTTCGAGGCCACCATGGATGTGGTGCGCGAGGCCCGTTTCTCCGCCGCCTACACCTTCCAGTACTCGAAACGCCCCGGAACCCCGGCCGCCGAGATGCAGAACCAGGTGGCACATGAGGCGGTCCGGGAACGCTACGAACGGCTGGTCGAGCTGGTGGGGAGGATCGCCTGGGAGGAGA
The DNA here is from genome assembly GCA_938012815.1 of uncultured Propionibacteriaceae bacterium. Classification (GTDB taxonomy): domain Bacteria; phylum Actinomycetota; class Actinomycetes; order Propionibacteriales; family Propionibacteriaceae; genus Arachnia. Next base: position 23,651 of record CALLVV010000024.1, on the reverse strand, counting down.
ACCGCCGTTTCGAGGGGCAGGAGATCGAGGTGATGTTCGCCCTAGGGGAGGGACGGAAGGACTCCGAAACCAACCGCATGAGCGGGCGTGCCCGCGACAACAGACTGGTGCACGTGGCGGTTGGTGGGGATCCGTCGAAGTGGCCAAGGCCGGGGGACATCGCCTACGCGACCATCACCTACGCGGCACCACACCACCTGAATTCTGATGCCCCGCTCAGAGGTTTGCGGCGTACCCGGGGCGGCGATGCGTGGGAGGCGACCAACACCGATGCACCCGGATCCAAGGGGGTTCCCTTGGGAATGCCGGGTCTGCGACGTCCCTGAAAGGAAGCCAGCTCCGGCCCGGGACAGGAGGTCGCCGGGCAAGATCCAAATGTCACCTCACTGGAGAGAACCATGGTGGTGGGCAGGCATGGCGACATGGGGAGGAATGCGCCGGAGCATACGTAACCCGAAGAACGATGTGCTCCAGCGCGCCGCCCCGCCCCGGGCAGGGCCAGCAGTACCCGCCCGCACAACCTCCCACGGACCCCCCGCCCGGGGAGCCTTTACTCGCCTTCCTTCTTGCTGGCCAGGTCGTCGACCTTGCCCTTGACGAAATCGGCGGCGTGGTTGATCTGCTCACTGTGCTTGCCGCCGGTCTTCTCGTCGATGAACTCGGCGCCCTTCTCGATCGCCTGATCGATGGTTTCCCCATGTTGGGTCACCTGCTCACCGATGTTGTCGAAGATTCCCATGTCATTGCCTCCTGGTCCGGGTGCTCGGCGCACCCTAGGGGTCCATCATGCCTGTTCCGGCGAAGTTCCGCACCGGGACTGGCAGGATGGTGGTCATGCATCCGCCCCTGATAGTGCTCGTCGGACCAACGGCGACGGGCAAGTCGGCGCTCGCGGTCTCGCTGGCCCGCGAGCTCATTGGGCGGGGGAAGCCTGCCGAGGTGGTCAACGCGGATTCGATGCTGGTCTACCGAGGCATGGACATCGGCACCGCGAAACCCTCCGAGGCCGAACGAGGCGGGGTCCCACACCACCTGATCGACATCCTGGAGGTCACCGAGACCGCGTCCGTAGCCGATTTCCAAGCTCGCGCCAGGGGCGTAATCGCAGAGATGCGGAGCCGCGGAGCTATTCCGATCCTCGTCGGTGGTTCCGCCCTCTACACAAGGGCCATCACCGATGCCTTCGAGTTCCCAGGTTCTGATGCGGTTCTCAGAGCAGGGCTGGAAATCGAACTAGAGCGCGTCGGGGCGGAAGAGCTGTATGCCCGTCTTGCAGTCCTGGCACCAGAGTCCGCGGCTCACATCGAACCCGGAAACGGCAGGCGCATCGTGAGGGCATTGGAGATCCGCGCGTTGACGGGGAAACATCAGGCGGTGCTACCGGAGTGGACCTACGAACTCGACGGGGTTCACCAGTTCGGGTTGGAACTCGACCGGGCTGAACTGGACAGCCGCATCGATGCCCGGGTGGAGGCGATGTGGCGCCAGGGCATCGTGGCCGAGGTCGAGAACTTGATTCTTCGTGGGCTGCGGGACGGGCGGACCGCATCCCGGGCGATCGGCTATCGGCAAGTTCTCGCCTTCCTCGATGGGCAGTGCAGCGAGGAGGAAGCGAAGGAGGACGTGAAACGGGCCACCAGGAGGTTTTTCCGCAAGCAACTGGGCTGGTATCGGCGGGACCCCAGGATCGTGTGGCTGCCCGCAGGGGATTCAGACAACCCCGCCCGGATCATGGAAATCTCCGGGACGTAGAATTGTCCAATCGGGCTGGAAGGGATAGGTGGGCACTTTGTTCCGGTACACGTTCGCCAAGGGTCATGCCACCGGTAACGACTTCATCATCATTGATGATCCACACGGGATGCAGGATCTGAGCGCCGAAGCGGTCGCTGCGCTCTGCGACCGCCACACGGGTGTCGGAGGGGACGGGCTGTTACGGGTGGTGCGGGCCGGTCAGGTGGCCGGACATGAGTTCGATCCAGAGCTGTGGTTCATGGACTACCGAAACGCTGACGGGTCGATCGCCGAAATGTGTGGCAACGGTCTGCGGTTGTTCTCCCGCCATCTCCTGAACGATCAGCTAGTCCAGAGCGGAGAGTTCAGCGTCGCGACCCGGGCGGGGCTCAAACAGGTTCGAGTCGCTCGTGGAGGACTGATAGCAACGAACCTCGGCGTGGTTGACCTGGGAACGGAACCTGTCACCATCACCCACGAGGGACGGGCGTTCGCGGGAAGACCGGTTGATGTCGGCAATCCACATGCCGTCGTGTTCACGGAACGCGATGTTCTCGGGCGGCTGGATCTTTCCAGGGCCCCGGCCTGGGAACCTGCCGAGGTTTTTCCAGCAGGGGTGAACGTCGAGTTCGTCCACGAGGTCATACCCGGTGAGTTGCTCATGCGCGTCTACGAACGTGGTTGTGGGGAAACTCTTAGCTGCGGCACCGGGGTGGTCGCCTCTGCAGCCGCCTATCGTGATCGCAGTGGATTCGACGGCCCCATCCAGGTACGTGTTCGTGGCGGGGACCTGATCGTAACCTTTGAGGGTGACGATGTCTGGTTGACGGGACCAGCCGTGATCGTGGCGCGAGGCGAGTACTGGAGTTGAGATTTTCTCGCCGGGGCCTGCCAGAATGGTCCGACGATGAGCACACCCCTTCACGCACAGCCGAATCACGACGGCGATCAGTCCGAACTTGCCGAGCGACACTCGCTCAGGCGGGTCGTCGGTATGCGAACCGAACTGGAGGACATCTCCGAGGTCGAGTACCGCCAGTTGCGGCTGGAACGGGTGGTGCTGGTATCCGTGTGGACCTCCGGGACGCAGGAGGACGCCGACAACGCGATGGCCGAGCTGAAACTGCTGGCCGAGACCGCCGGCTCCGAGGTCTTGGAGGCCTTGGTGCAGCGGAGGAGCCAACCGGATCCCGCCACCTACATCGGACGCGGCAAGGTGGAGGAAGTGGCCGATGTGGTTCGAGCCACCGGCGCCGACACCGTCATCTGCGATGGGGAACTGCAACCGGCGCAGCTGCGGAACCTGGAGGACCGCATCAATGTGAAGGTGGTGGACCGGACCGCGCTGATCCTGGACATCTTCGCATCACATGCGAAATCCGCGGAGGGCAAGGCCCAGGTGGAACTGGCCCAGCTGCAGTACCTGAAACAGCGTCTCCGTGGCTGGGGTGGGAACCTGTCCCGGCAGGCCGGCGGCCGCGCCGCCGGCGGCGCGGGTATCGGCGGCCGGGGGCCCGGTGAGACGAAACTCGAGACGGATCGGCGCCGCATCCACCACCGGATCGCGCAGCTTCGCCGCAGGCTCCGCGAGATGGACGTCACCCGGGAGGGCAAACGCGCCGAGCGTCGCAGGAACCGGGTGCCCAGCGTGGCTATCGTCGGCTACACCAACGCGGGCAAGTCCTCTCTGCTGAACCGTTTGACGGGCGCGGGCGTGCTCGTGGAGGACGCGCTGTTCGCCACCTTGGATCCCACAACCCGCCGCACCGAGACCCGGGACGGGAGGGTGTTCACGCTGACCGACACCGTGGGATTCGTCCGGCACCTTCCCCACGACCTGGTGGAGGCGTTCCGTTCCACCCTGGAGGAATCCACCACCGCGGACCTTCTCCTTCACGTGGTCGACGCCTCGGACCCGGACCCCGAGGGGCAGATTGCGGCGGTGCGTCAGGTGCTCGCCGAGATCGGTGCCAGCGATGTGCCGGAGCTGCTGGTCTGCAACAAGGCGGATCGCGCCGATGCGACCACACTGCTGGCCCTGCGGGCCGGGCATCCCGGCTGCGTGGTGGTCTCCGCGCGCACGGGACACGGTCTGGAGGATCTGGCCGACGCGGTGGAGGCCCGCCTGCCGAGCCCGGAGGTGTGGGTTGAGACGCTCATTCCGTACAGCCGTGGTGACCTCATGGACCGCATCCACCGGACGGGAACCATCGAGACGCTGGAGCACACCGGTGAGGGCACCAGGGTGCGTGCGCGCGTCCATCCCGGCCTGGCGGAGGAGCTGGGCGAATACGGTGTCTGACCTCGCGGAACGGATCCTGGAGCGGGCGGTCTCCGGGATCGGTGGGGGCGAAAGACCTGGCCAGGCGGCGATGGTGGCGGCCGTCGCGGAGTCCTTGGAAGATGGCACCCACCTGCTGGTCCAGGCGGGAACCGGAACCGGCAAGTCCCTCGGCTACCTGGCACCGGCGTTGGCGCGGATCGTGGAGCACGACGAGATCATCGTGGTCGCGACGGCCACCCTGGCCCTCCAGGCCCAGCTCGCAGGATCCGACATTCCCGCAGCCTTGGACGCTGCCGAGCATGTGACGGGAAAGCGGCCCCGGGCCTGCGTGCTGAAGGGACGCAACAACTACGCCTGCCTGTTTCGCGCCCGCGACAAGGTGACGGACGGCGGCCAGGGAACTCTCCTGGGGGCGGCCGAACTGAGCGAGTCCCGCGGCTCCGGGTCCCCCTCGAAGCTTGGGGTTGAGGTCTTGGCGCTGCGTGAATGGGTGGAGGAGCAGCTCCTCGCAGGCGGTGCCGGGGATCGTGATGACGCCCCGACCCACACTGCCGCGGCCTGGCAGCAGGTTTCGATTCCTACCCGGGAATGCCCGGGCGCCTCCCGATGTCCCTTCGGGGCAGAGTGTTTCGTCGAGAGGTCACGGGAGTCGGCTCGTGCAGCGGACCTGATCGTCACCAATCATGCCCTGGTGGCGATCAACGCCATGCACGGCGGCACGGCGCTTCCAGAGCACGATGCGTTGATCATCGACGAGGCCCACGAACTGACGGGCCGCCTCACCACGGCCGCTACCGGGGATCTGGGAGCGGGAGTTGCGGAACGGGTGGTGAGACGTTGCCTGGCCTGGCTGGGGGATGATCTGGGCGGTGACCTGCTGGATGCGGTCGAAGAACTGCGCGATGCCCTGGCCGACAGCCCCGCGGAGCGCATCACCGGGGCCGATGCGCTGTTGCCGGTGGCCTGCGCCGGACTTCGTGATGCCTCGCGCCGGGCGATCAGCGAACTGGGAAAGGATAGGGACAACCCCGAACGCTCCCAGGCGGCCGGGGCTTTGAGTGAAATCTTCGACATCTCCGAACGAATGGCGCGACTGGCTGATCAGGACGTGGTGTGGGTGAGCCGTTCGGAGCAGGCGGGGGAGATGGCTCACGTCGCCCCGCTCTCGGTGGCGGGGCTGCTGCGGGAACAGGTTTTCGGGCGGGCAATCACCGTGCTCACATCCGCGACCCTCACGTTGGGGGGTGATTTTCGGGTCTTTGCCACCAGCATCGGACTGAATCTCTCCGATGAGCCGGGCGGCGACGTGGGAGCAAACGAAAGTGGTATCAACTGGCGAGGGATCGACGTGGGGTCTCCCTTCGACTACGCCAGGCAGGGGATCCTGTATGCCGCGGCCTCGTTGCCCCAACCCGGTAGGGATGGGCTCGCGGATGCCGTACTGGCCGAGATCGCGCAGCTCGTCTGGGCGGCCGGCGGACGGACCCTCGGATTGTTTGCCTCGCGCAGGAACGCTGAACAGGCGGTGGCGCACTGCCGCAGGGTGTTGCCGGAGCTGGAGTTCCTGTGTCAGGGGGATGCGCAGCTTTCCGAACTCCAACGAAATTTCAGGGAGAGGCCGACTACGAGCCTGTTCGGCACGATGTCCCTGTGGCAGGGTGTCGATGTTCCCGGGGAGACGTGTCAACTGGTCATCATTGACAAGATTCCCTTTCCCCGGCCCGATGACCCGCTGATGCAGGCGCGCAAGAGGGCCGTGGACGATGTGGGAGGCAATGGTTTCATGGCGGTCACCGCCACCCATGCGGCGTTGCTGCTGGCGCAGGGGGCCGGTCGGCTGATTAGGCGCGAGGATGACCGTGGTGTGGTCGCGATTCTCGATCCCCGGGTTGTCAGGGCCCGCTATGGGAGCTTTCTGACCAGTTCCCTTCCAGGGTTCTGGCGCACGAGAAACCTGGACATCGCCGCCAATGCGCTGCTGAGGCTGCGCGGCGCCGAGTAGGAACCCGGCGCCGCGCAGCTTGAAGGGAAGGGAGAAGAAGTCTCACATGGAGATCCCGATCGATCGGAGGTAGCTCATCGGGTTCGTGGCGGAGTACACGTCACCCGGGGTGACCCCGGAGGGGTAGTACTCGAAGTGCAGGTGGGCGCCGAAGCTGCGTCCGGTGCTGCCCACGTTCCCTATCTTCTGTCCGGCGGTGACCTTCTGGCCCACCTTCACGTCGGTGCTGCTCATGTGCGCGTACAGGGTGGAGGAACCATCGGCTGCGCGAATGGCGACGTAGTTACCGGCCCAAGAACCGGCGTTCCCGCTGACCACGGTGCCGGAGGTCACGGCATAGACGGGGGTGCCGCTGCTGGCGGAGAAGTCCTGGCCCGTGTGGTAGCGGGACCAGCTCCCGGTGGCCCCGAAAGCAGCACCGACCCGGTAGCTTCCCTTCGCCAGGGGAGCGGCCGCACCGTTGACGGCCGGTGTGCTGCTGGAGGCGGCGGCATCGCTGCTGACGGTGGAGTTGCCAGATGAGGCGTCGGAAGAACCGCCTGTGCCGGAGCTGTTGCCCGAGTACGAACCACCGCTGGAGGATGAGCCGGTTCGTTTTTTGTTGCTGGCGTAACCCGATTCTTTGGACCAGCTGGTGTACTTCTTGCTGCTGGAGCTCTTGGAGGAGCTGCTGCGCTTCGTGCTGGTGGAAGTCGACTTCTTGGTGGTGGAGCGAGAGCTGCTGTAGCTGCTCTTCTTGCCGGTGGTGGAGCTGGAGCTCTTGCTTCCACTCGAGGAGTGGCGTGCGTTCGAGGCGGAACCCGTGCTCTTGCCACTGCTCGAGGAAGAGCTGGAGGTTTTCCGACCGGAACCCTCGGAGTATGCGCGCCTAGGGGTGGACTGCCCTTCGCAGTCGCGAGCGTTGTGGGCTGCGCGTTTCGGGCTCGCGGCCTGCTCCGCGCCAGTGGCCTGCTGGCCCTGGTCGGATGACTTCGCGGAGGACGAACTCTGCTTCTCGGAATTGCCGGAGCCGTCGGAGACGGTGTCATGGTGGCCCGCTGAGGGATCAACTTCGGCAGCGGCCGCATTCTGGGTCATCATGCCCATCGTTCCGATGCTGCCTGCCAACACCAGTGCAGCAAGCGGACGACGCCAAGGCGCGGGCGGGGTCGGCAGGGCCCGGCGCGGGATGGCTCCCGGACCAAAGGCGGCGCAGCCACGGCGGGGCTGAGTGGGCTTCAAGAATCCCATGGTTGGTCCTTTCGGTTGGAAGATGCCACTAATCCTGAGGGTTTCTCAGATTGAGTTCAAGTTTACTTCAGGGTTTCGTGGGTCGCCGCGGGGAGGTTGAAGAGTAAATTCGCTTTGACTAGGCATTTTACCGAAATGTTTCACAGGAAACTCACAGCTTGGTTGAGGTTCGGTGTGCAGGAGGGGTGATCGAAAACTTAGAAGTTCCTTAGGGGTGCGCTGATTTGGTGTCCTTGCGATGGGGCACTGCGGAGGTCAGGGCAGCGTTCTCGCCATTCGTCTCCTCTTGGAGGATGTATCGATCGAGGTCTCGGAGCCCGGATCGCCTGATCCTGCTGTGGGGGTCATGCTAGGCCTGTGGCGCAGTGGATCGGGCGATTCAACCTCCTGCGGTCGTGATCGGTGCGTCTCTTCCGTGGGAAACGCGATTGCGGGAAAGTCATCTCATCCGGTCCGGCGCGTCCTCGCTCGGGCAGTGCTCCCACGACAGGATCCAGGGGCTCCGCGGTGTCCGGGGTGGCGGCAGTGGGACGCGTCGTGTCCCGCGACCGTGACCGTACCTCCGGTGTTGTTTTCCTGCTGGACAGGTCCGGTTCATGCCCAGATGCTCGGCGTCGACCTGGGACGCCTGCTTCCACAGCGGAAAACAGAAGATCCCGGCCAGATCTCTCTGGCCGGGATCTCGGACTTGGTAGCGGGGACAGGATTTGAACCTGTGGCCTCCGGGTTATGAGCCCGGCGAGCTACCGAACTGCTCCACCCCGCGTCGCTCGCTCTACACTACACGGGTTTCGGAGGAATACCAAATCGGCTGGTCGGTGCAGCATTAACGTTGGGAGGGAGTCGGCGGTTAGGATTGCCGAGGTCTTCCATCGCCGTCCACACGGGAGAAATGTAGACATGAGAATCAACCGACCCGTCCCTCGTCTGGCGGTCCTGCTGGCCATTTTGCTCGGGTTCAGTCTGAGCTTGGCGGCCTGCGGCAGGTCCGGCGAGGGTGGCGCGGAGTCCGTCGTCCTCAATGTCGGGGCGACGACCGAGCCCACGGGTATGGATCCGGCCACTGACACGGGAGCAGGCACGCCATTCGTGCTGCTGTACAACGTCTACGAGACATTGGTGCGCATCGATGAGAAGGGTGAGATCAAACCGTTGCTCGCCCGGTCCTGGAGCGCCAGCTCCGATGGCAGTGTATACACCTTCAAACTGGAGCCCAATGCGACCTTCGCGTCCGGAAAGCCTGTCAACGCGGCCGCGGTCATTGCTTCCTTCGAGCGCACCCGGGATGGTGAGAACACCACCGAGGTACTCAAGAAGCAGATGAGCCGCGTCAAGGATATGCGTGCAGTTGATGAGCACACGGTAGAGGTGACCTTGGTGGGTCCCAGCCGACGTTGGCTCTATGACATCACGTCCACGGCCGGGATTGTCTACGATCTTTCGTCCGACCAGAACCTGAGCGAGCAGCCCGCGGGGTCCGGTCCCTACGTCTTCTCGCGGCACGATGTCGGCTCCATGGTTTCTCTAGCGCGCAACAAGAAGTACTGGGGAACCGGACCGCGTGTGGACGAAGTGAATTTCAGGTACTACGCCGATGCGAATGCCATGGTGGCGGCGATGCTGTCGGGGCAGTTGGACATCGTCTCCAACCTGGCGGTTCCGCAGTCGGCGGGACAATTCTCCGACACCTCCCGGTTCAAGGTGCTCGAGGGCACAACGAACGGTGAAGTGGTGCTGGGGTTCAACCACGGCAACCAGGTCCTGTCTAATCTCAAGGTCAGGCAGGCCATCAACCACGCCATTGACCGCAGGGCCGTCCTGGACAGCGCTTGGGGTGGGAAGGGAACCTTGATCGGGTCGATGGTTCCCCCCACCGACCCATGGTATGAGGACCTTTCCGACACCTACCCGTATGATCCCACCAAGGCGAAACAACTTCTCGAGGAGGCCGGCTACGCCAAAGGTCTGACGTTGCGCCTGCGGGTGCCCACCCTGCCCTACGGCCCTCCCATCGCGAAACTCGTCGCCGCTCAGCTGCGTGAGGTCGGCATCGAGGCCAACGTCGAGGAATTGGACTTCTCCACGTGGCTGTCGCAGGTTTACACCCAGCATGATTACGACATGACCGTGGTGGCCCATGTCGAGCCCTGGGACCTCCCCCAGTTCGCCAATCCGAACTACTACTGGCAGTACAACAACCCCCAGTTCACGGAGCTGATCAATAAGGCGGACGCCGCCGCCACGAACACGGAACAGGAGACCACCTTGAAGGAAGCCGCGAAACTGCTGGCGGACGACGCCGCGGCCGACTGGTTGTTCCTGCTTCCCAATCTGGTGGTCACCACGACCGAGATCTCGGGGATAACGACGAACACCACGGGACTGTCGTTCGACATGACCCACGTAGCCACCAGTCGCTGAGGTGTTGTTCAGAGATCTTGGCCGGCGGCTGATCGGCCTTGTAGCGAGTCTGTTGGTGGCGTCGCTCCTGATTTTTCTGGCCGCCAACGCGCTTCCCGGGAGCATCGCCAACGTGGTGCTGGGCACTCAGGCGGGTCCGGGAGAGGTGGCCGCCTTCGAGGAGCGCCACGGATTGAACCGCCCGCTGCTGATTCGCTATGTCGAATGGCTCAGCGGAGTAATTGTGGGCGATTTCGGCACCACCTTCGTGGGAGGTCGCGACGTGCTGGGGGAAATCCTGCCGAGGCTCGGCATCTCTGTGTGGCTGGTGGTTCTCGGAATGTTTTTCGCCTTGGCCATCGCAATCCCGCTCGGTTCCTTCGCAGCGCTGAAAAGACGAAACGCGAGTGGGTTCCTCGCTTCGATGTTCTCCCAGGCCGGTTTGTCCATTCCCGCTTTCTGGGCGGGGATGTGGCTGGTCATCGTGTTTGCGGTGAACCTGCGGTGGCTGCCCGCCGGGGGATATGTTCCCCTGAGCCGTGATCCGGTGGGCTGGATCACCCATCTGGTGCTTCCCGTAACTTCCTTGGCATTGGTTCAAGGCAGTCTGCTGGCGCGTTATGTTCGCAGTGCTGTGATCGAGGTGACCAGTGAGGACTGGTTCCGTACCGCCCGCGCTGTCGGGTGGTCCAGGCTGGGGGCTTTGCTTCGCCATGGAACCCGAAACATCGCGATATCGCTACTCACCGTGATCGGGCTCCAGGTGGCTACGCTGTTGGTGGGGGCGATTATCGTGGAGCAGGTGTTCGCCATCCAAGGGCTGGGGTCGCGGTTGCTGTTGGCGGTCTCCCAACGTGACTTGGTGTTGGTCCAGGGCATCGTCCTGATCCTCGTGTGGGCGGTGCTGGTGATCAACTTCGTGGTGGACGTGGTCTACCAGGCGGTCGATCCGAGACTCAAGGAATCGGGGACGATCTCATGATGCGCCGATCGAACCTGGTCTTCGGCGCCGTGCTGATCTTCTTCGTGTTCCTGCTCGCCTTGGTCGGGTTGTTCTGGACCCCTCACGAGCCTGCAGCCGTTACGGGAGGCATACGGGAGGCGCCATCGATCGCCCACTGGTTGGGCACCGACAACAGCGGTTTTGACATAGCCAGCCGCTTGATGACTGGGGCGAAGCTGGTGCTTTTGGTTGGTTTGGGATCGGTGGCCGGAGCCGCTTTGATCGGCATCCCGGCCGGAGTGATAGCGGGGATGTCGCGTGGCTGGGGAGCTGTCCTGATCGCTCGGGGGGCCGATGTGCTGTACGGCTTCCCCGCTCTGCTGTTGGCCATCCTCTTCGCGGCTGCGCTCGGTGGATCCGTGTGGACCGCCCTGATAGCCATAGCTTTGTCAGCGATCCCGGCATTCGTGCGGGTTGCCCGAGCTGCGACCATTCAGGTGATGGGACTGAGCTTCGTCGAGGCTGCACGGTTGTCCGGCATCCCGCGTCGGCAGATCGCGCTCAGGCACGTTCTACCCAACATCGCCCCGGTACTGGGGGTGCAGATCAGTGTCAGCGTCGGCATTGCTGTCCTCGCGGAATCGGGGCTTTCCTACCTGGGACTGGGATCGGGAACGGATGTCCCTACGTGGGGGCGGATGTTGCAGGAGGCACAGAAGGAAATTTTCGTGGCTCCTGTGATTGCCCTATGGCCTGGGCTTGCCATAGCGGCGGCAACCATGGGGTGCAACCTGCTCGGGGACGGGCTCCGCGATCTTCTCGACCCCAAACTGAGGGAGTTGACGTGAGTCTCCTGGAGATTGAAGATCTGCGTGTCACCTTTGGTCGGCGCCGGAAGGTGGCGGTCGACGGGGTCTCGTTCACGCTGGGGGAGCGGGAACGCCTCGGTATCATCGGGCAGTCCGGGTCCGGAAAAACCGTGATAGCGCTGTCCATCATGGGATTGCTGCCCGAGAACGCCCAGGTCAGCGGATCGATTCGGCTGTCCGGCAAAGAACTCGTGGGACGTCCCGAGAAGGAACTACGGAAGCTTCGTGGGGACGCGGTCTCGATGGTTTTTCAAGAACCGATGACGGCACTGGACCCGACCATGCAGGTCGGCCGCCAAGTAGGCGAGGTGGTGGCCCTGCACCACGGCGAACGCAGGGGAGAAATCCGGGCACTCGTACTGGAGTGGCTGGATCGTGTCGGGTTGCCGGATCCTGAGCGCATTGCCGATTCCTTCCCGCATCAGCTCTCCGGTGGGCAGCGGCAACGCGCTTTGATCGCCATGGCCCTGGCCAACCGACCGGACCTGGTGATCTGTGACGAACCGACCACAGCGCTCGACGTGATCGTGCAGAAACAGATCCTCGATCTGCTCGACGCCGAATTCGCAGGCCGAGCAGCGTTGTTCGTCAGCCACGATCTGGCGGTGGTGCGGCAGGTCTGCCGACGGGTGATGGTCGTGCTCGATGGGAGGATTGTTGAACACGGCCCCATCGAGGAAGTGATCGGGTCTCCGCAGCACTCCTACACCCACGGTTTGGTGGCCTCTGCGCGATTGTCCGACGTGGCTCCCGGGGAACGACTTCCGACCGTGGCCGATTACTGGCAGGGGGTGGAGGAATGAGTGCGCTGCTCGAACTGGACGGCGTCGACGTGGTTTTCCGCCGAGGCAGCAGGACCTTCCAGGCCCTCCACAAGGTGAACCTGGCCCTCTTCGCGGGGGAACGTGTGGGACTGGTCGGGGGTTCCGGCTCGGGAAAAACCACCATACTGAGGACCCTGCTGGGGTTGATCCGTCCCGCGGCCGGGGAGGTGCGTTTCGACGGTCGCAGGGTCGACGGACTGCCCGACAAGGATCTCACCGATCTCCGGAGCCGGGTCTCGCTGGTCTCCCAGGATCCGAACGCATCCCTGAACCCACGCATGAGGCTGCGTGAGATCGTGTCCGAGCCGCTGCGTTCACCGTGGCTGAGCAACCGGAGGAAGGTTGATGATGCCATTGCAGAGGCCATCACGGGGGTGGGGCTGGATGTCGCGATGCTGGAACGTTTCCCGCACGAGCTCTCCGGGGGACAACGCCAGCGGGTGGCCATCGCCCGGGCGCTGGTGAGTTCGCCGGACCTGCTGATCGCCGATGAACCCGTTTCCGCCCTCGACGTCTCCGTTCGCGCTCAGGTACTGAATCTGCTCGGTGAAGCCGTCCGTGAGCGGAACTTGGCGATGCTGTTCGTCAGCCACGATCTGGCGGTTGTGCGTCACCTGTGCGAACGGGTTGTTGTGGTGGATCGCGGTAGGGTAGTAGAGAAGGGGCCCGTCACGAAGGTTTTCGGGGAGCCGCGGCACGAGTACACGCGAAGGCTGCTGGAGGCCAGCCTTTCCCTGTGAGTGCGAGGTCCGGTTGTAACATGACCTGCCGTGAAGGCCCTGCTGTTAGAGAACATCCATTCCGAGGCCGTCCGTGCGCTTGAGAGCCGCGGCCACGAGGTCGAGGCGCGCTCCGGCGCCCTCAGTGAAACCGAATTGATCGATGCCCTTGACGGGGTCGAGCTTCTTGGCATCCGTTCCCGAACCCACATCACCGAACGAGTGTTGAAGGCTCATCCACAGCTGGTCGCGGTCGGGGCTTTCTGCATCGGCACGAACCAGATCGATCTTCCCGCAGCCGCAGCCGCGGGGGTCGCAGTGTTCAATGCTCCGTACTCCAACACGCGTTCAGTGGTGGAGCTGGCCCTCGGAGAGATCATCACCATGGCTCGCCGCCTCGCGGACAAGAACGCCAACATGCACGCAGGTATCTGGGACAAGTCAGCGAACGGATCCCATGAGGTGCGCGGCAGAACCCTTGGGATCATCGGTTACGGAAACATTGGGTCGCAGCTTTCAGTGCTGGCCGAAGGGCTTGGCATGAAGGTCTACTTCTACGACATCGTGGATCGTCTCGCTCTGGGAAACGCCACTCGGGTGTACAGCCTGCAGGAGCTGTTCGAGTTGTGCGAGACCATCACGATGCACGTGGATGGCAGAGCTTCAAACGCTCGCATGATCGGGGAGAAGGAGTTCTCCCAGATGCGGCCCCGCACACTCTTCTTGAACCTGTGTCGGGGTAACGTCGTTGATGTCGATGCCTTGGCGGCGGCCCTGCGATCGGGACACATCGCGGGCGCAGCGGTTGATGTGTTCCCGAGTGAACCCAAGAGCAGAGAAGAGTCGTTCGTATCGCCGTTGCAAGGCATCCCGAACGTCATTCTCACCCCGCACGTCGGCGGATCCACCCAGGAGGCACAGGTTGACATCGGTCGCTACGTGGCCGGCAAGCTCGCCGACTACGCGGCCTACGGGAACACTTCAATGTCCGTCAATCTCCCTGAGGTTTCCGTCTCGGCGCCTGCCGCGGAGCGCATTCTGCACCTGCACCGGAACGTTCCCGGGGTGTTGGCGCGGCTCAACCATGCGTTGGCTTCCCACAACATGAACATTGGCTCCCAGACCCTGGCCACTTCGGGCGAGTACGGCTACGTCGTCACCGATGTCTCGGGGGAACACTACGAGGGACTGCTCGCTGAGCTTCAAGGCCTTGAGGAGAGCATCCGGGTGCGGATGATCTAGAAACCGGTCTCGGAAGAGGGTCGCAACTTTTCCAGGACGAGGTCATGGAGCAGGCCGTTGGTTGCCAGGGCATTTCCGTGATATGGGCCCGGTTCGCCATCGATGCTGGTGAACCGCCCACCGGCCTCGCGGACGATGATGTCGAGAGCAGCCATGTCGTAGAGCGCGAGTTCCGGCTCGCAGGCGATGTCCACAGCGCCCTCGGCTACCAGCATGTAGCTCCAGAAATCGCCGTAGCCACGGGAACGCCAGCATTCGCGCATCAGATCGACGAAACCTTGGCCGCGCCCTGACTCCACCCAACCGTTGATACTGGCGTAGGACAGGGACGCGTCGGAGAGTTGCGACACCCTGCTGGTGTGGATCTGGGTGGCGCTCAGGATCGAGCGACCCGTGTAGGCGCCGCCTTCCAAGCTGGCCCACCAGCGACGTCCGAGTGCGGGGGCGGAGACGACGGAGGCGGCGATCTGTCCGTCGAGCTCCAAAGCGATTAGCGTGGCCCACACCGGAACTCCGCGCAGGTAGTTCGCAGTTCCGTCGATCGGGTCGATGATCCAGCGGCGATTGGACTCTCCTGTGTCCTGCATCTCCTCGCCGTGCACCGCGTCGCGAGGACGGGTGCGGGACAGGGTACGTCGGATCGATTCCTCCACCGCGGTGTCGGCCTCTGTCACCGGGGTGGAATCCGGTTTGGTCTTGATCCTCAAGTCCTGGGCCCTGAAACGGCTCATGGAGATGGAGTCGGCATCGTCGGCCATCACATGAGCCAGGCGGACATCATCAGTGAGTTCTTTGCTGGCGACCATGCCTCTAAGGTAGCCGAGACCTCTGGGATCAGGCGAAGGCCCGCTCCATCCGACGAAAGGAGAGCAATCTTTCTGCACCGAGCCTGCCGGAGCGAACTGCCTCGTCAAGAGCGCATTCCGGGGCGGAGGAATCGTGGCGGCAACCGCGAGGGCAGCCGTCGACAAGTTTCTCAAGGTCTGGAAAGGCGCCTATGAAGGCCTCCGCATGGACATGGCTTATCCCGAAGGAACGCACACCGGGGGTGTCGATGATCCAGCCGCCGCCGGGCAGGGCAATGGCGGCCGCGGATGTGGATGTGTGGCGTCCCTTGCCGGTCACGCCGCTGACCGCACCGGTGGCCCTGTCCGCGCCTGGAACCAAGGCATTGACCAGGGTTGATTTTCCCACTCCGGAATGTCCGATCAGCACGGTCGTGTGTCGCTCCAGGAGCTCCCTGACCGGGGAGAGATCGCCGCCGGGCCGGGTCGCGACTATGGGGATTTCCAGCGGGGCGTATGTGATGTGGAGACCGTCAGGGGAGGCGAGGTCCGCCTTGGTCAGGCAGAGAATAGGGGAAATATGGGCGTCATAGGCGGCGACTAGGATACGGTCGATCATTCCTATTCGCGGTTCCGGATCCGCGAGGGCCGTTACGATCATCAGCTGGTCGGCGTTGGCGACAATGGGGCGTTCGAAGGTGTCCGCATCGTCGGCGGAGCGGCGCAGCCAGGTGCGGCGTTCTGAGACCTCGACGACGCGCGCCAGGGTTCCGGCCGTTCCGGAGACATCACCATCCAGTTTCACCCGGTCTCCGACGATGACGCCCTTGCGCCCCAGGACGCGGGCCTTCGTCGCGGTGACGGCGGTACCGTCGTCGAGGAGGCAGCGGTACCTTCCGCGGTCGATGGAGGCCACCAGGGCATCCGGGGAGCATGAATAGTCGGGGCGGTCCTTGGTGCGGGGGCGACTGCGTTTCCGGGGGCGTTCGAAAGCCGCGTGGTCATCCTGCCAGCGTGCCATCAGGTGGTCACCAACTGGTTCCAGCGTCGCGGGAAATCCGGCATGGTCTTCGAGACGCAGTCGAGGTCGTCGATGCTGGTTCCTGGTTGGTTCAGTGCAATGATCGCGGCGAAGTGCACCATGCGGTGATCGGCGTAGGAGGACAGTTCGACGGGCCCCCGCATCCGTGGCCCTCCCGTGATATCCAGACCGTCGTGGTGTTCGGTCAACGAGACCCCCAGTTTCCGGAGCTCGGTTGCGAGCGCAGACAGGCGGTCGGTCTCGTGGCCACGAATGTGGGCGATCCCCGTGATCCGGGTGGTTCCCTCCGCCAGGGCTGCCAGGGCCGCGACTACGGGGGTCAGCTCTGAAGCGTCGTGCAGATCGACATCGATTCCTCGCAGCCGACCGGGGCCGGTGACGGTCACGGTTTCTCCGCTGCGAATCGCAGCGCAGCCCATTCGTTCCACCACAGCCAAGAACCGTGTTCCCGGCTGGAGGGTGGATGAGGGCCAACCGGGAACCGTGACGGAACCACCCGTGGCGGCCCCGGCGGCCAAGAAGACCGCGGCGTTCGTCAGATCGGGTTCGACACGAACGTCAAGAGGCAGGACGGGACCGCTGTGAACCCGCCACGAGGTGACATCCGTTTCGTCGACGCGCACGCCACGATCGCGCAACATCTCCACGGTCATCGTTATGTGGGGCCGGGAGGGAAGGGGATCCCCTGAATGCCGCAACCTGAGCCCGAAAGGCAGGTGTGCCCCGATCAGCAGCAGGCCGGAGATGAACTGGCTGGAGGCAGAGGAATCCACCACCACCTCGGAGTCATCCGTTATCGGGCCGGGGGAGAGGACGAAGGGCAGCGAATTGGAGTCGATCCCAGCCCCCAGCTGGCGGAGACCGTCCAGGAGTCCGGACATCGGGCGAGCGCTGGCCTGCGGGTCCCCGAAGAAACGGGTGGGGGAATCGGCCAGGGCGGCCAATGGGGGTACGAAACGCATTACCGTGCCGGCCAGGCCGCAGTCAATACCCCCCGGGGCGCCGCGGAAATGCCGCGGGGGTGTGATCCGCAGCTCACCCGGGCCGGGCGTCTCAATGATCACCCCGAGCGCACGCAGCGCATCAGCCATGAGGTCGCAGTCCCGCGATTCAAGGGCCCCCATCACCGTTGACGGACCGTCCGCGAGCGCGGACAACATCAGTGCCCGGTTCGTTCCCGATTTGGAACCGGGTACCTCGACGACCCCCTGGACGGCCGTGTTGGCCGTCGCAAGGGGAGCAGCCGTCAGGACGCCACCGCCTGACGTGCCTTCTTGGCGACCCTCGCCTTCGCCCGGCGGAGCTTGCGGGAGGTGTTCCTGCGGCGCCAGGAAGCGCTGGGGCGTCCCTGGAGATCCTGGGTTGCCAGCACGGAGGCACCGAGAAGTGCCACGTTCTTCAGCACCTCGGGGCGTCGTTCCTGTTTCTCCTCGGCGTCGGCCCCTTTTTCGGGAAGGGCCACCGCGATGTTCAGGATGCTGGCCTGGGCGAGCAGGCACGCCCCGAGCCGACGCCCGATCCCAGTGGCGAACATCACGCCGCCGAGGACTTCGGCGGCACCGCAGATACGCACCCAGGACTCTGCTCGGTCGGGCACGTGTGAGGAATAGCCGGAGGGAACAACCCGCTGCACGAGGGGGGTGACGCGGGCCGTGAACGCCTCGGCTTCCGGCGCCAACTCGGCTGGTGAGGTGACCTTGCGCACGCCATCGGCGACGAAGGCACTGGCAAAAAGGCTACGGGCTAGGAAGCGCAACAGACTCATGACCTCAAACTTACCCATGTCGGCGTCTGGTTGGAATGACCGGGCGCAGATTTCGTGAACACGGATGGGGCCGATGTCTGGGAATAATCCTCCCCGGTGGCGCGTTGCAACCCACATGACATCCGCTGCCCTGTCGCTGGACGCTCCTTTGGTATGGGACCGGACACCGGTATGTTCTTCCCTGATGGAAGAAACGGACACCACGCTGCTGGACGCTGCGGAACTCGGACTCGAGTTCGAGAGCGAGGCCTTGGCCCATCTCGACCGCCTCTACTCGGCTGCCCTGCGTATGGCCCGGAACCCGACCGACGCGGAAGACCTGGTTCAGGAGACCTACGTAAAAGCCCTGAGGGGACGCGAATCGTTCAAACCCGGTACCAACATGAAGGCCTGGTTGTACCGGATTCTCACCAACACCTATATCAATTCCTACAGAAAGGCAGCCCGCTCACCACGGATGAGTGGTGAGGAGGAAGTGACGGACTGGCAGCTGGCCAGAGCCGCCTCCCACGACTCCCAAGGCTTGCGTTCGGCCGAGATGGAGGCCCTCGACAACACCCCAGATGCCGCCGTCGCAGAGGCGATGGCGGGGCTGGCTGAAAACTACCGGCTTGCGGTGTACCTTTCCGATGTAGAGGGGTTCAGCTACAAGGAGATAGCCTCCATCATGGGCACCCCGATCGGGACCGTGATGTCGCGTCTGAACCGCGGCCGGGCACAGCTGCGCAAATCCTTGGCCGATTATGCTGCGGATCGTGGTATCGGGGGTTCCAGGGCATGACCGATCCTGACATGGTGGACCACGAGCACGACGAGATGGGCGAGTGCGTGCGGGCCTTGGAGGCCGTTCATGCCTTCCTTCACGGAGAACTGCCCGAGACCGATGCCGACCGGGTGAGGCGCCATCTGCACGCCTGCGAGCGATGTATGGAGAGCTTCGAAATCGAATCCGTCATCACCGAGATGATTCGCCGCAGTCAGCCGACCACCGCCGCTCCGGCAGGATTGCGCAACAAACTCACAGCCCTCTGCCTCTCCCTCTGAAGGTTTCCCCGGAAAACCCAGCGCCCTCGTTCCCGAACAGGAACGAGGGCGCCTCATCTCCATGCGTCAGGCGTTTGGACGCTTGCCGTGGTTGGCCTTGCTCTTGCGACGTGCTCGACGCTTACGACCGGTCTTGCCCATCGGGGCCTCCTTCTTCGAGTTGCGACGGCCCATTGTGCCAGATGCAGCATGGCGTCACCAGCCAGGACGATGGCAGAGTAGAGCCATGGCGAGGACACATCCCCCCGAGGAACTCTCCGATTCTGACTGGCTCCTGGCTTTTCAGAGCCAGTGGCACCTGTTGAGTGATCTCTCCTTCTCAGATCTGTTGTTGTGGGTTCCCGAGGAGGACGATCCCGGATGCGAGGTGTTCACATGCGTGGCCCAGATCCGCCCGGTGACGGGCCCGACGGCCTTGGAGGACGATGTCATCGGGGAGCAGCTCGCCTACGAACTGGACCACCAGGTCGTGGTGGCGTACATGAGCCACGAAATCAGCGAAACCAGTGACAATGCGCTGTCGGCCGGAATTCCCGTGGACGTGTGGGCGATACCCATCCTCCGGGGAGGCCGTTGCATAGCGGTGCTGGAACGTCACACCAACCAGATGGGCATGCGCGCCACCGGGCTTCTGGAGGAGAACTACCTCGAGGCCGCGGACATCCTGACCAGCATGATTCTTGAGGGGGACTTTCCCTTGGCTCCGGTCTCCGACAAGGCCTTCGCCCCAAGGGTTTGTGATGGGGTGCTCCGGGTCCAGCCCGGCGGCCGGATCAGCTACGCATCACCGAACGCGATTACCGCTTTCAGGCGGCTTGGTGCCCAAGGTGACATCGCGGATGAGGACTTCACCACCCTGATCCGGAGCGTCATGCGGGGGGTCGAGTCCATGGGACAGACCGTGCAGGCGGACCTGACGGAACACCGCAGTGTCGTTTTTGACGTGGAACAGCCGCGCGCCTCCATGCGTCTGGTGGTGCTTCCGCTCGTTGTGCAGGAAGAACCGGTGGGTTCCCTGATCCTCTGCCGCGACACCACTGATCTGCGCAGCCGGGATCGCATGCTCGTGACCAAGGACGCCACCATTCGGGAGATCCACCACCGGGTCAAGAACAACCTCCAAACGGTGGCTGCTCTGCTGCGGATGCAGGCGCGACGAATCAGATCCGAGGAGGGCAGAGAGGCCTTGCAGGACGCTATGCGCAGGGTTTCGTCCATAGCCGTCGTTCATGACATGCTCAGCCACAGCCTCGATGAGGATGTCGTCTTCGACGGTGTGTGTGATCGCATTCTTCAAATGATCGGTGACCTCGCCGCCACTTCGGGAGCCGTTGAGGCGGTTCGCGTCGGCAGCTTCGGGGAGATCCGAGCCGACGCTGCCACGTCCGTGGCCATGATGATCACCGAACTCTGCCAGAACGCGGTAGAGCACGGCCTGGAAGGTGGCGCAGGGCGCATCGAGGTCAGGCCGGCCGCATCGGACGAGGGCATGGTCATCGACGTGGTCGACAATGGAACAGGTCTACCGGACGGGTTCCGGCTGGGGAGCCAGACCAGTCTCGGGTTGGCAATCATTTCGACTCTGGTGGGGGATCTCGGTGGTAGCCTCGAGATCGGGAATCGGGAGGACGGGCATGGCACGTGTGCCCGTTTGGTGTTTCCCGCGCTGATGTGAATCGCGCCCAGTTCAGCCGGCGCGCACCCGGGAACGGGCGGCACGACGTTTCATGGCCCGGCGTTCGTCCTCGCTCGTACCACCCCAGACACCATGATCCTGGCCGGCATCGAGTGCCCAGTTGAGACACTGGTCCTTGACCGCACAGCTCTGGCAGATCTTCTTGGCATCCTCGATCTGCTGGAGTGCGGGGCCGGTGTTGCCGACAGGGAAGAACAGCTCCGGGTCCTCTGTCAGGCAGGCTGCCCTGTGGCGCCAGTCCATGAATGGCACTCCTTTTTTGGTTAGATGATCTTTCGAGCGGATAGAACTTACTCCGGTCCACAACAATAAACAACCCTGCCGCTCCGCAGCAGGGCTTGAAACCGGAGAATTCGAAGGTCACTCCAGCCGACCGGCTCCCTCCGAGGGCGCGGTCGTGAACCACGAGGGCTTCTGGAATCCCGCCTGCCCAAAGGCATCCCGGATGGCTGTTCCGATGCGCTCGGTCTGCCCTGTGGGGCACCATGCGATAATACAGCCACCGAATCCACCGCCCGTCATCCGGGCCCCGAGCGCCCCCTGTGCCAAGGCGGTCTCCACGGCGAGGTCGACGGCCGGGGCCGTGATCTCGTAGTCCTCGCGCATGGATGTGTGGGATTCGTTCAACAGGGAGGGAATCCCGGCCAAGTTCCCTTTCACGGCAAGTTCCATGGCCGCGCGGGTCCGGTCATTCTCGGTCACCACATGCCTCACACGCTTGCGCATCCGCTCGTCGGGAAGTCTGGCCAGGGCCGCATCCAGTTCCGTGACATCGCGGAGCGCCCTGATCCCGAGGATCGCAGCGGCCTGCTCGCACGTCGCCCGGCGTTCCCCGTACTCCCCGTCCACGTGGCTGTGCTGGGTGTGGGTGTCGAGAACCAGGACCTCGAATCCCTGCTCGTGCAACGGCAGGGGCACCTCGACGGTCTCAAGCGTGCGGCAGTCCATGAAGAGCCCGCGGCCCTCATGGCACAGGGTGCTGGCGGCCTGGTCCAGGAGGCCGGTCGGGGCGCCCACGTAGGCGTTCTCCGCCCGCTGGGCCAGCCGTGCACGTTCCATGGGAGTGATCTCCAGGCCGAAGAGATCGCAGGCGGCGGCCATCACCGCGCACTCGATCGCCGCTGAACTGGACAGACCTGCCCCTGGAGGCACCTCTGATGTGAGTACCAAGTTTACCGCGCCCACCTGGTGTCCCGCCTCGCGCAGTGCCCACAGCACCCCGGCCAGATAGGCCGCCCAGCCCCCGCTGCCGGGCTTGAGAGCCGACAATGGAAGTTCCACGGTCTCCGAGAGATCCATGGCGTGCATGACGACCCGACCGTCGTCACGACGCCCCGCCGCGACGAGCGCGCGCTTTTCCAATGCGAAGGGCAGGACGAAACCGTCGTTGTAGTCGGTGTGTTCGCCGATCAGGTTCACCCGCCCGGGTGCGAACCAGATTCCTTCCGGGGCAGAGCACACCAAATCTTGATAGCAGATCGTCAGTTTTTCGATGTCATGCATGGTTCGCCGGCTTTCTGAAATTTTGGGTTCAACTGGTCGTGTGAGATTTTTTCCAGCGATGGATGCGGGCCAGCGCTACGGGAAACGTCCGTCTTCACGCCCCGAAGGCACTGTTCATCAGGTCCACGGTCTGTTGCTGGTGAACCCTCAAGGATCCGACCGATGGAGCCGAGGACCACGGTCGCGCCACCCTGTGCATTCGCAGTGGAAGGTCGGTGTGGTTAGCGACGGAATTCGGCAGGTGAACCGAGATGAACGGCCACGGCCCCTGGTTGGCAGGTTCGTCCTGGACGAACCGGATGTCAGTGACGTGGCGGTAGCGTTCCAGCACCTTGGCCATCTCGGCTCCAGGCAGTGGATACAGACGTTCCAAGGAGATGATGGCAACCTTGCCGTCGAGACCGAACTTCTCGCGACTGGCCATGAGTTCCCAGCGGATCTTGCCGGAGCAGATCAGCAGGCGGGTGACCTCGGACGGATCCGTGATCTTCGGGTCGTCCAGCACCGGATGCCAGGTTCCCGAGGTGAACTCCTCCGGAAGCGAGGAAGCAGCCTTGCTTCGCAGCATCGACTTTGGGGTGGCCACCACGACCGGGCGGTGATAATTGACGTAGGCGTGCTGGCGAAGCAGATGGAAATAGCTGGCGGCCGTTGACGGCTGGCTGACCGCGAGGGCGTTCTCGGCGCACAGCTGCAGCCAGCGTTCGATACGCGCTGAACTGTGGTCCGGGCCCTGTCCCTCGAAACCGTGTGGCAGCAGCAACACCACACCGGACTTCTGGTCCCATTTCGCCTGTCCGGATACGACGAATTCGTCAGCGATGATCTGGGCGCCGTTGGCGAAGTCTCCGAACTGCGCCTCCCACAAGACCAGGGCGTCCGGTCGGGCCACGGAGTAGCCGTACTCGAAACCCATGGCCGCGTACTCACTGAGCAGCGAGTCGTAGACATCGAAGGTTGCCTGGTCGTCGCTCAGGTGTTTCAGGGGCACCCAGGCTTCGTTGGTGAGGCGGTCCACGATGGCTGCGAACCGCTGCGAGAAGGTTCCGCGGCGTGAATCCTGTCCGGACAGTCGGACGGGTCGTCCCTCCATCAGCAAAGAACCGATGGCGAGCAGCTCGGCTGTTGCCCAGTCAATGGGGCCGTTCAGAATCTGTTCGGCTCGCCGTTTCAGCTGGGGCAGTACTTTCGGATGAGGGGTGAAACCCTCAGGGAGAGCGGTGTGCACCTCGCTGATCCGGCGCATCATTTCCGGTGTGATCTCGGTGAGTCGGTGTCCCTGTTTCGTCGGGTAGTAGGGCACCCTCGTGTACTCCTCGATCACCGCATCGGTGTTCTTGGCGTCCCGCGCCTCCTTGAAAACGTTCTCCAGGCGGGCCCTGAACTTGTCCATCACGTCTTCGGCGTCTGATACGGAGATGTCTCCGCGCCCGATCAGGGCCTCGGTGTACAGGCGCCTGACGGAGCGTTTCTGCTCAATCAGGTCGTACATCTTGGGCTGCGTGAAACTCGGATCGTCGCCCTCGTTGTGGCCGCGGCGCCGGTAGCAGATGAGGTCGATGATGACGT
>CALLVV010000023.1 GCA_938012815.1 uncultured Propionibacteriaceae bacterium | reverse complement strand
GAGGCTTATTCATAGGAGTGTTTTGGTTTCTCTCAGCTACCGCTTTGTCCCGAGGGGGACGTGAAGGCGGCTTGCCCGATCTGAGACAATTCAAAGTGTCCTACCGCAAACACTCTCAGATGAAAGACAAGCCGCTGCCGTGAATATTACCACATGCCTTGACCGTGGCCAGATCCTCAACCTGTGCGAACTGATCCACACCTCCCATTCCGGAAACCTTCCCACAGCAGGGTCCCGCACTTTGGGGTTGTTCCGCTGTATCCAGGTCACTTTGTTGATGCTCAGACACAATCTCCCCCAGGAGTTGCTGGCCGACATCCACACGGTTTCCCAATCCACCATCTCACGAGTGGTGGCGGTCTACACCCCCTTGATCACCGAGGCCCTCCAAGCCTGCGTGCCCGGCGTGGAAGATCCTCGACCCAGATCCGCCAGTACATCATCGACGGCACCCTTGGTGTCCTGCTGGTCATGGTCGAAGCGTCCCGAACTGTACTCAGGCAAACACCACACGACAGGGGTGAACCTGCAAGTGGCCTGCACCCTGACCGGGCACCTCGCCTGGATCTCCCCACCCCTGCCGGGCAGTGTTCATGATGCGAAGGCCATCAAGGAATCCGGTTTCCTCACAACCCTCGATGCTCAAAGTCATATTGGAGACAAGGGCTACATCGGTTTGGGAATGATCACCCCCGCCCGGAAACCCGCTCATGGTGAACTCACCGACAGCGACAGGAGAAACAACACGGCCATCAATCGTGTCCGCTATCTCATTGAACGGGTCATCTCGAACCTCAAGACCTGGCGTGTTCTACACACCGATTACCGCCGCCCCTACAACACCTTCGAAACCACAATACAAGCCGTCACGGGACTCATCTTCGCTTACACCCCATGAATAAGCCTCCTTGTCTTGATCGTCTGCATGGGATACTGGAACTGAAATGAATCTTTAGCACCGAGCGAGTTCGTGTAGCCGCGCCATAGCTCGAGAACGAGGTAGGCGATGGCTGCATATCCCCGAATCTGGCTGTGGGATGGCGATCTCAGGGGGGACCTCCTAGGATTCGACGCCGTAGGTGAGCCCATCGTCGGGGCTGCTGATCGCCAGCTGCTCATCAGCGGAACAGCCTGTGTCGGAGATGGGAGCGTGCTGTGACTTCTTCCTATGTGCTCTGGTCAGATGAATCAGCCACCCAAGATCTGCTGGCTTTCCGTGCGGTGGCCGAGACTGCCCTGGACGCCATCTTTGATGATGGCCTCGATCCAGCGGCGATCGGTCTCCCCGGTGCCTGGGGCAGTGGTAAGACCAGTATGCTCGAGTTCGGTGAGACGAACGTTGAGGATCTTCTCCCGACCGCTGTTCTACGAATGATCGCTTTTGCGTGTGCGAACGGAGCGACACAATGAGGCCACCTAAGGAGACCGCAGCCGTCAAGTTGCCGTTTGAGACTGGCGAGTACCTCATCACGTGGCAAGTGCCCGATCGTAAGGGGGGCCACCTGGCGATCCCGGGACTCCTTACTGTCGAGCAGGGAAAATACCCCGCGGGGATTCTGTACGGCGACCTGCCGATCGAGTGGATGTCCGAAAAGGCGATCGGAGTCGCTTCGTTCCCGCAGCACCACACTTTCGACGTCCTCACAGGCCGGCTCTCAAACGGGGCCTACGTGGCGCTGATGAATGGCGAACTCAGCTACAGCTTCCCAGAAAACGGTCGAGCTGTGGGAGCCTTCGCGGCCCTGTCGCTTGACGCATTCGACATGTCGGAGCATCGGAGGTATGCCGCTATCGAGCTCCAGGTTGAGGGGCTGGAATCGGTCGCAGGGGTTGCCCCAATCTCGCACGTCAAGATGCCGATGAAGGCCGGAGACGAGCCAGTCTGGGAAGCCACCGTCGACAAGGACGCTAGATTCACATGGAGTGGGAGCGGTCAGTCGATGACTTTCAGCTACGACTACAGTGTTCGTGCGCTTGACGGATACGAGTTCCGGATGGCCTTTGGTCCTGTCCTGCGCCTCAGTTCAGACCAACCGCTGGCGATCGTCGATTGGTGGCTTGAGTGGGTGCGCCCGCTCCGCCAGCTCATCTCACTCCTGACAGGTGCTCCGCGTGAAGTTCGGTACCTTCTCATGGCGGTCGACAGCGCCGCTCCACGCTCGCGCCGTGATCAGGTGTTCGGCTGGGACATCACCCACCTGCCCGTCAACTCAAACCGCGCTGCCGTCGAAGAGATCCGTTCGGCGGCCAGTCTTGCGAGCGACGACCTGAGCCTGCTCGACCTACTGCAGGCCTGGCAGCAACAGGTCGCCGCCAGACACCCCCTCTTTGAGACCTACGGCGCGATGGTGACCGCTACCGACCAGCATCCCCGCTCACGGTTCCTGCTTCTACTGCAGGCGCTGGAGGGTTCGTACGGCTTCGAGAACCGCGCCAAGCATCAGGCCGACAATGAGAAGTACAGTGCTAAGCGGGAGGGTGTACTAGCGCGTGCCCAGGAGCTTCTTGAGAAGACTGACTTCACATTCGTTAAGAAGAATCTCCGTCGGGAGGCTCAGCAGGGCCTTGACTCGGCGCTTGCCGATCTGCTGAAGCGACTGCCAGACGTGGTCTCAGAAGAGCTTGAAACTACTGAACTAGTCAAGACCGTGAGACAGACGGACACCAGTAAGGGAACGCTCTCGCTTCAGGCCGCCCTCACGAGAGCCCGTAACGCCCTGTCGCACGGCTCAGAATCATTCGAACCCCAGCACCTCGCGACCGTAGCCGATATCCTCGAGCGGGCGGTGCGATCTGAAGCCATCCGATTGCTTGGTGCTCCGCTCGACGCGCAGAAACGCGCAGCCAAGAAGGAGGAACGCTGAAGTCATAGCGAAGACTTCATACTGCGCGATTCAGTTGACCGATAGGCTGCTGTCTATCGCCAGAGATAGAAATGTAACGCGAACGCCGACAATGGGGCCAGTCAGCTCTGAGAAACTTTGGGAGACAGGATGAACGACAAGACGGAACCGGGGGCACGGTGGGTGCGGGCCGCACTCCAGGTGAACCCCTACGAGTACAAAGGGAAGAACGCACCGTCGGCCACGTACAGCACTGAGGCTGACTACAACACGGCGCTACTCGACGAGTGCGAGGCCCAAGGTATCGAGCTGTTCGCAGTCACGGATCACTGGAAGGTCGATTCTGCACTTCAGCTCATCCGCGATGCATCTGATCGGGGAATCGTTGCCCTTCCCGGCTTCGAAGCGAACTCCAGCGAGGGCATCCATATCCTCGTGATCTTCGAGGCAGACACCAGCGCAGCGACGATTAACGCCGCGATCGGGATGTGCGGTGTTGAACCTGGCTGCGCCAACGGAACAACCGGCGCGCCGTTCACCGACATTCTCGAGAAGATGACCGCGCAGGGCGCGCTCGTGATTCCTGCCCACGTCAACGTCCCGAACAGCGGCCTCCTGACCGGCCGCGCAGGACGGCCGCTCAGCACCAAGATCAAGCATCCCGATCTTCACGCACTCGGAATCACACCTAGCCAACCAGACGGCACCGACCAGGAGGCGATCCTCAAGGCCACCAAGCCCTACGACAGAGACCACCCGCTTGCCGTGATCCACGCTGACGACGTGACGAAGCCCGCCGCGTTCCAGAGCCAAGGCACAAGCTGCTGGTTCAAGGTCAGCCACCTTTCCGTGGACAGCCTCAAGCTCGCCGTCCGAACTCCCGAGACCCGAATCTCGCTGGAAGATCCCGCGATCCAAGCGCGCCCCACCCTGAAAGAGATTTCATGGGTCGGCGGCTTCCTGGACGGCGTGACGATCCCGCTTTCTACAGATCTCACGACACTCATCGGAGGGCGAGGGACTGGGAAATCGACCGCTATCGAGAGCCTCCGATTCGTGCTGGGCCTCACTCCGATTGGCGAAGAGGCGAAACGAGACCATGACGGCATCGTGAGCGGCGTGCTCAAGTCGGGTACCGTCGTGAAGCTGCTTGTCGAGACCACTTCGCCGTCCGTGCGTACATTCACCATTGAACGCTCCGTCAACAATCCCCCGGTAGTAAAAGACGAGAGCGGTACTGCCACCAACTTCCGGCCGATCGACATTGTCGCAAACGTGGAGATCTTCGGACAGCACGAGCTTGCCGAACTGACGAACGACAGCTCGAAGGTCGCGAGCATGCTGCAGCGATTCCAAGGGGACGGCGAGCTGACTACCGAGCACATCGATACTTTGGACAAGCTCAAGCTCAACCGAGAGAAGTTGAATCGCGCAGAGGAGGAGCGAACTCAGCTCGAAGAAGAGCTTGAGGACATTCCCCGGCTAGAGGAGCAGGTGCGGCGTTACACCGACACGGACGTGCCAACTCGGCTCAAGGATGTCACGCGACTCACCCAGGATGAAGCGGTGTTCACCGAGGCAACGGCGCGCGTGACCACGGCTCAGGAATCGTTGACGGCCCTCACAGACCCTCAGCTGATCACGAAGCTAGAGGCCGCGTTCGAGAACATTGATGACTCACCCAGGTCTGGCTATCTCAGGCGCGCACAGGCTGCATCAACTGCACTTGCCGCCAAGCTGACGGCACTTGCGGCTGAGGCCCGCGCGGCGCTCGAAGCGGCATCCTCAGAGATCGAGACAGCGAAGACCGAATGGTCGGACGCAGTTCGCGAGCAGCGCGACGAGCACAATGAGGTTCTTCGCAAGCTTGAGAAAGAGGGGCTAGAACCCAACAAGTACCTTGACACGACCAAAGCGCTGGAGATGTTGAAAGCCAGGGAGTCTCGCCGTGCCGGCATCGCCACAAGCTTCCGGGGCCTGCAAACCGAACGGGACACCCTGCTACAGGCGCTCGCAGGCCACGAGAACAACAGAGCACGAAAGCTGACCGAGGCGATCCGTGCCGCGAACGCCGCGACCGGCGGAGTCGTGATCGTGAAACCGGTTCCCGCGTCGGATCGGAAGCACATCAAGTCGCTGATTGAGCAGTCCATCTCCGGCCACCGCAAGCGAATTATGGAGGCTATCGACCAAGATAACTTCTCAACGCGTGCCTTCGTGGAGGCGGCGCGAGACGGAAAGTCGGCACTGAGCGCACAGTTCTCGATCACCGGCGCGCAGGCGCAAGCTCTACTTGAGGCCGGTGAGCCTCTTTTCCGCCAGCTCGAGGAGCAGTCGGTTGGGCAAGCTGTGGAGGTGCAGCTGGATGTACAAGCAGGAACAGGCACGCGTGAGTTCAAGAAGATGACTGATCTGTCGAAGGGCCAGCGCGCGACCGCCCTGCTCCTTCTCCTGCTCAGTGCATCGAACGCTCCGCTCGTGATCGATCAACCCGAGGATGATCTCGACAACCGGTTCGTCTATGACGGCATCGTCACCAACCTTCGAAGTCTGAAGGGTAAGCGTCAGATCATCGCGAGTACTCACAACGCTAACGTTCCTGTGCTTGGCGACGCCGAGTTGATCATAGTTCTCGAAGGAGATGGCCAGAACGGCCGAGCGGCAGCGAATGGGATTGGATCCCTGGACGACGTGGCTATTCGTTCACATGTCGAGAACGTGCTTGAAGGAGGACCAGCAGCGTTTAACGCGCGCCAACATCTCTATGGTTTCTAGAGACCCACGGCAACTCGTGAATCCAAGTCGGTATCGGGACGCGTTGAGTGACTCATCGCGGGTGAGGTGCCTCCGCTCCGGGAGCCACTCTTGTGGAGAAGTCGGCGCGAATGTGGAGAAGCCGGTACGAAGCAAGTGCTTCCGGACGGTCCTCGCCGCGTAGCCCCACCTCTGTCCCACACGATCAAGTGATGTTGCTTACTCGTACATGGCTCCCATCTGCCCGATCTCGGCCTCAGAGGGGGACTGGTTGCGGAGCACGCCGCCGCGCTCGCGCAATAAGCGTGACAGGCGCTGATGCCCGATCCCGACCTGTCTAGCCACTGCTTTGAGAGACCGGCCGGAGCGGTAGGCGGTTTCGGTTCGGTGCAGTAGTTCCTCGGATACTTGGGGCGCCTGCTGCGAGTGGCGGGCGCTGCTGTGCGCTTGGCGTTGTCGGCTGCGGATGATCCGATGCGCTTGCACTATCTGTGTCATCCGCGGGGCGAGTTTCGATAAACCTCCCGCTAGGTCCACAAGAACGGAAATGAAACGTGATCCCCCACCCACTCGCTGGTAGGACCGTCCCCTATGCTTTCCACGACAAGTAGCAACCTTGGGGCAGCGACGACCTGAATGCCGTGCGGGCCGAGCGGCGAGTACCGCTTTGAGGCCAGAAAATAGCACCCCAACTCCGAGAGAGGGAAAATGCGTACACGAGAATTAGACATCAAACTCATCGACGCGAATATTGAAGAATTCAAAAATTTGCTCGATGTTTTCCGGGATGTATTTGACTGGGGTGATCATGACCACCCCGACGAGGAGTATCTCCTACGCCTGTTGAAGGACGTCAACCTGTTGGTCGTGGTTGCCAAGGCCGGAAACGAAGTGGTCGGTGGCTTGACGGCCTACGTTCTCCCCGGTTATGAAGTGGCAAGGCCCAGTATTTATATTCACGATCTGGGGGTGAAGAAGAGCTTTCAAGGCCAAGGGGTGGGGAAAAGCCTGATAGGCCATCTGATGGACCATGCGAAGAATAATGATTTTCACGACATCTTTGTCGACACCGAACAAGATGACAATGAAGACGCGATAGCCTTCTACAGGAAGACTCCTTTTGACGGCGAAACAAAAGTACTGCAGTACGCCGTCAAGCTTTGATCTGGTGGCAAACCGACAAGCTTTGATGCGCGTGTGCCCAGCATTCGTGGCCCGATGTCGCGATATGGATCAGCTTGCCGGGGGTGGGCTGCTGCGTGGTGTCAAGTGATCCCACCGGGCGAGAGCGGATTATATCACGCCCGAATGAGTTTCAAGGCAGATCGCTACGGTGGAGGATATGTGCGGACGTCGTCGCACGTTCCTACCCCGACCCGCGCCTATTAACACGGTACGCTTACTGACGACAGGAGCTTTCAGGCTCCTTTCGCAAGAAGAAGACCGCATCCAAGAAGACCAGGTCAGCCGGAACCGTACCCCGTCGAAGGCCGCCCTCAGGCCAACGAAGGCGACGATGCCCGCACCAAACGAGCGTTGGCCGACATCGGTGTGGGGGCGATGCTTCGTGACGAACGGTCGAAAAGACGCCCGCCCAAGTGCTTCTCGAGTCTCGAGATGCCACTCGACAGGGCGGGCTGTGTCACCCCGTTGGCGCGCGGCTGCGCTGAACGATCCTGTCTCGGCGACTGCCCGGGCTTACCGCAGACTCTCGATGCTCAAGCGTTCGGGCATAACTCCACCTCATGCTCTCAGGGCCCCGGCAGATGCCGTGAAGCTCGCGTGCGGGAGGGGCCGGGGAGTCCCGGACCCCGGAGCGGGTATCGACACGCGAGGCGCTTGTTTCTACCATGGGATGGACGAAGAGGAGTGCGTGATGCGCGATCTGCAAGGCGTTGCCGACACACTGTTCATTCCGCTGGTCGCGCGGATCCACGTGTCCAGGAGATTCTTGGAGTACTTCTATGACGAGAAGGCGCTGTCGCTCGAAAACTTTGTTCCCGGCGACGGTATCCGGAGATCATCTTCGGAGTACATGTATCTGGCCTCGGTGGCGCGATACCGCAATTTGGATCGGATCGTCAGGGAATTCGCCGGAAGAAGCGGGGAGTGCAACGTCGTCAACCTCGGGGCCGGGCTGGAAACAGCCGCCTTCCGGCTGGCGGATTGCGACGCGAGGTTCTACGAGATCGACCTGCCCGAGGTCATCGAGGCCAGGGAGAAGGTGATTCCCAAAGGCCCCGGCGAGGTCCTGATCGGTTGCGATGTCCTCTCCCTCGACTGGCTTCCACGCATCGATTCATCGATCCCGACACTGTTCATGGCCTCGGGCGTGTTCCAGTACTTCCGCGAAGACGACGTCATCGGTCTCGCCCGGAAACTCGGGGAATCCCTGCCGGGCAGTGAACTGGTGTTCGACGCTACGGACAAGGTGGGCATGAGGTACGCCAACAGATACGTCAAGAAGACCAGGAACACCACCGCCCCGATGAACTTCTACATCAACGACCCGGAGGCATTCGCCCGCGCATGCGGGGCGGAACTGCTCGAACAACGTCCTTTCTTCAAGGACATGGAGCCCGGCGTCAGGAGAAGACTCAAGATCGGATCGCGCATCGCAATGATGGTGGCCGACCGCAAACGCCGCACGATCATCGTGCATCTCAAACTTCTGGGAAGGAAAAGCTGAGGCCCCGGGCCACGGGCCGGGGAGGAAAGGCCTTGACGCGGGGACGGCAGATGATCGGCGAACACAGGAAGGGCCGGCCGCTGCTGCGACCCTTTTCCCGCGTGGCCGGGAAACCGTGATGGTGGATTGACCTGCCCCTGGTCTCAGCCGGCCAGCGCGACCCCGGCGTGGGCGATCACCGCGACCAGCAGCGTCGATGCGGCCGCCAGGCCAAAGGGCCGCAGGCCGACCTTCAGGAGATTCCTGACCCTAACCCCGCACCCCAGCCCGAACATGGCGGCCGCCAGCAGCAGGGTCTGCAACGTCTCACCGGCGCCCAGCGCCGCCCCCGGCAACGCCACGAAGGAACGCAGCAGCACCATCGCCAGGAACCCGAGGATGAAAGGCGGCACGATCGGGGGAAGCTTCGTGCGCGACGCCTGCCGCCCGGGTACGTCCGATCGTTGAAGCCGGCGCTGCCGGAAACTCAGGACTGCGATCACGGGCGCCAGCAGCAGCACACGGGCGAGTTTGACGACGACCGCGACGGCCAGCGCCCCACCGCCGATCACACCCCCGATCGCCACCACCTGGGCGATCTCGTGGGTGGAGCCGCCCGCCCATTTTCCGGCGGCCACGACATCCAGGCCGAGCAGGCCCGCGACGAGCGGCACGAGGGGAATCATCAGGGTTCCGAAGATCACCACCAGCGCCACCGCCGTGATGGTGTCCTCCTCGGCCTCATCGTCCGGATCGGTGACCCCGGCGGCCCCCGCCACGGCGGCGGCCCCGCAGATGGAGAATCCACAGGCGATCAGCAAGGAGAGATTCGGGGGAACCCGCAGCAGTCTTCCCAACAGAACCGTTCCCAGCATTCCGCCCGTGACTATGCACGCGACCACCAGCAGCATCGGCACACCCAGGTTGATGATGCTGGTCAGCGACAACTTGAGCCCGAGAAGGATGATTCCCGCGCGCAGCAGCTTCTTCGCCGAGAAGTCAATACCGGGGGAGAGGACATCCGGCAGGTGGACGACATTGGTCAGGAGCACCCCCAGCACGATCGCGATGATCAACGCGCTGACGCCGGGCAGGAACAGGTTGACTGCGTAGCTGATTCCGGCGGCGGCCAGACACAACACACACCCGGGGAGCACGCGCCCAACCCAGGAGGGAACCGGGCCCCTCGTCGCGGGGGAATCGGATCGTGCATGTGTCATGAGCCCTATCATCCACCCAAGACAACATTTCCCACGAGAGTTTCCCGCCTGGCCGCTGGACATGGCCCGGGAGGATGCGGTTTCAGCACTCCACGACGTTGACGGCCAGTCCGCCCTCCGAGGTCTCCTTGTATTTCGAGAGCATGTCCTTGCCGGTCTGGCGCATCGTCTCGATCACGACATCCAGGCTCACAGTGTGGCGTCCGTCCCCCCACATGGCCATGCGGGCCGCGTTGATGGCCTTGCTGGCAGCGATGGCATTTCGTTCGATGCAGGGAATCTGCACCAACCCGGCGACCGGGTCGCAGGTGAGTCCCAGTGAATGTTCCATGGCGATCTCTGCCGCGTTCTCCACCTGGCGGGGCGTGCCACCCAGGGCCTGCGCGAGGCCCGCGGCCGCCATGGCGGAGGCCGAACCGACCTCACCCTGGCAGCCGACCTCCGCACCTGCGATGGAGGCGTTCGTCTTGATGAGGGAGCCGATGGCGGCGGCACCCAGCAGGAAACGGTGCACCGCCTGGCGTCTCTTCGCCCTGTTTCCCTCCCGGTCCGCTGGGGAGAGACGGAAGGGGAAACGGCCATCTTGGTCGAGGGGAGTGAACATCCCGAAGGGCACTCCGGCCTCCGGGCAGTAACAGGTCAGGAACCCGATGACGGCAGGAATCACGCCGGCCGCGCCGTTCGTCGGGGCGGTGACCACGCGATGGCCGGCCGCGTTCTCCTCGTTGACCGCCAGGGCGTAGAGATTCACCCAGTCCATTGCCCGCATCGGGTCTGCGTAGGTGGCGGCCCATTCCATGGAGTCCGGGAGCTCACGGGGCTGGCAGGCCTCGCGTTCACGCAGCCGCTTCGCCAGGGTTCCGGCGCGGCGCAGCACGTTGAGACCGCCGGGCAGGATCCCATGTTCCTGGAGCCCCGCGTCGATGCAGTCGAACATCGTGTTCGCGACGAGATCGAGGTAGGCATCCACCTCTTCCTCGGGTCGCATGGCGATCTCGTTCTCGTAGACCAGCTGGGCGATCGACAGGCCGGACCTGTTGCAGGCGTTCAACAATTCCATGGCCTTGTTGAAAGAGTGGGGAAGATTGGGCTGAGGAGAATCCTCATCCGCGACCGCCCGATCCAAGGGACGCACCAGCGGGGCCTGAGGGTCGTCATTGGTCTGCTCCATGACGAACCCGCCACCTATCGAGTAGTAGGTGCGGCGCAGCAACACCTCGCCGACGGCGTTGCAGGTGGTGATCGTCAGGGCATTGACGTGGTAGGGCAGTACCGTCCTGGGGACGAAACGCATGTCCTTGGCGATGTCGAACGGTACCTGCGCGATCCCGGCCAAGGGCAGCCGGCCCGAGTCGGCCAGAGCCGGCAGCAGGGATTCGACCTCGGGAATCGACACGGTCTCGGGGGCGTGACCTGCGAGACCCAGCAGGACGGCCCGGTCTGTGCTGTGACCGCGACCCGTCGCCCCCAGGGAACCGAACAGGTCGACGGTGATGTGTCTGACCTCGTTCGCTCGCGGCGATCCCGCCAGCTCCGAGGCGAAGGCCACCCCGGCGCGCATCGGTCCAACTGTGTGAGAGGAAGAAGGACCGATGCCCACGCGGAACAGATCGACCACGGAGAGCGGGCGTGGGGAAACCGACGAGGCCGATCTCGTTGCTGATACCGAGAGTGCGTGCATCACTCAATTGTTCCACTTGGAGACGCTCAGGGCCAGAGAACCGGGGAAACCGCGCCACCCCACATCGGTGTCTCGGCAAATGGGATGAGGGCGGTGAGGTGTCCGGAGCGGAGCTGTGCCGTGGACCGGTTGGTTTCAGAACCGGGGGTTGGCGAGTCGATGGGTATGGAGACGAGGGCGTGGGGGATCCTCGGTGCGGTGGCCCTCCTGCTCGGCGTCGCCATCGTGCTCCTGAGCGGTCCGTAGCACCATCGGATGGTTGTGCACATGGGCATCGTCCTGGGGCAACGGCACCTGTGCCCGGAGCACGGCGCCGTGCGCTTGAGCAGGCCCGGCCGTTCAACCATGCAGCAGATCACGGCGGTCGAGCGTGTATCCTCCGGCCAGGACCGCGACCGCGGTGCCCGTGGCGAGCAGCAGCACCGCGGCGCCGTTGGCCGTCTCGCCCGGAAGGTGACCGACCCAATCGAGGGGGGAGAACCGTCGTGCCCAACCGGGCAGCTGCAAGATCTCCGCGAGCATCCCGACGATCAATGTCCAGATGGGAAACCCCCAGGACAGGAAACCCAAGTGCGGAGCCACTCCGATGAGCAGGGAGCCGAACCCCACCATGGCGAGTGCGGGGGCCAGGAAGGCGGAACCTGCGGCCAGGTCGTCTCCCAGCGCTGCCGGATCGCCCGTCGCCCACCACTGACAAATCCCGAGCGCGGCGGCGGAGAGCATCAGCACCGAAGCGGTGACGAACAACGCCAGGCCGTTCCATCCGAGCCACCAACCCCACCGGCTGATCCTTCCGGACAGCAGCAACCCGAGGCGGGCCCGGGACTCCTCCGAGGCGAACCTCAAGGTCACGGCGAGCCCGGCGGCGGTGGCCATGACCGAGGCGAGCAGCAGACCGATCTGCGGGGCCAGGTCGTCCGCTTTCCCTCCGAGGGCCGCCAGCAGATTGGGATTCGCCGCGATCGTGCTGGTGAAATCGTCGGTCATCAACCCCAGAAGTGCGACCCAGATCACCGCTCCCATCAACCAGCCCAGTACCGCCCCGCGTGTGGAACGCCACGCGAGCCCGGCAGGCCGGGACAGCAGAGGCCCCGCCCCGGAACGGCCGAGCCGAGCGGGAAGCAGCCCGGAGCCGAGGTCGCGGTTGGCCGTGCCCAGCGCGGCGGCGGCCGCGCCTCCTGCGGCCAGCAGCAACAGCGAGAGCAGAGGC
Source organism: uncultured Propionibacteriaceae bacterium (assembly GCA_938012815.1). Lineage (GTDB taxonomy): Bacteria > Actinomycetota > Actinomycetes > Propionibacteriales > Propionibacteriaceae > Arachnia. The sequence continues at coordinate 9,873 of CALLVV010000023.1, read as the reverse complement.
GGCCAGCGCAGGTCGTCCCAGGGGCGGACCTCGACCACCCAGCTCATCGGGGAGACCCAGACACCGGGCCAGTTCTGCGAGTCCACGATCATCCTGACCAGGTAGCCGGCAAGGGCCAGCAGAAGGCCCAGGCCATTCGCGGCCCGCGGTGTGCTGGCCACCTGGGCGGTCAGCAGACCCACCCCGGACCAGGCCAGGCCGAACCCGGCCATGGCCAGCGAATAACCGACGCTGCCCGTCGCCGGGTATTCCAGCATCACCAAACCGGCCCAGCACCCCAGACCGAACACCGCCCATGAGATGACCAGACTCATGAACGCCGCGGCCGGCACCGCGGTCCTGTGGACGCGGGTGGAGGTCAGCAGCTCCAACACGCCATTGGACTCAGGGGCGCGGGTGAGACGGACGGCCAGCAGTACACCGACCAGGGGAAGGAGCAACTGCCCCATGAAACCGACCTCGTAAGCGGCGATACCACCCAGAACGTCCAGGTCGTAACCACGACCGTTCATGGCGATCTGAGCGGGGGAGGCCCCCATGGTTGCCGCATAGATCGTCCGCTCGGTCTCCTCGCCGTACAGATCCTTCACCCCGGAAGCGATGGCGACGACCAGGGCCGCCAGCAGTGTGGGGGACAGGAGCAACCAGAACCAGGCGGTGCGCCACTGCATCCTGAGCAGGGCCCACACCCCCGAACCGGACCTCATCGGATGCTCCCTTCGTAGCGCTGCCAGAACAGGTCGTCCAAGTTCGCGGGGGTTACGGTCAACCCGTGGGGAGCCGATGACACGAGCGCCGAGACGACCGGCATCACCTCATCGGACGGCACTGAGAGATCCAGCCGCAGCGGATCGTCGTTCGTCTTATGAACCACTCCCTCCGGGAGGACCCCGTCGGGCAACGGGTGATCGAGCCGCGCCCCGATGCGCACGCGGGCCTGGTCCCTGAGATTGTCGAGGGAGTCGGTGACGATGGCGCGCCCGGCCCGGATGATCGTCACTTCATGACAGAGCAACTCCACCTCGCTCATGATGTGACTGCTCAACAGGATCGTGCGACCCTCGGCGGCGATCTCTCGGATCGTTTCCACGAAACGGCGTTCCATCACTGGGTCCAGGCCGGAGGTCGGCTCGTCCAGCAGTAGCAGGCGGGCCCGGGTCGCCAGGGCCGAGATCAAGGCCACCTTCTGCCTGTTGCCCTTGGAATAACCACCGACCCGGCGCCGGGGATCGAGCTCGAAACGCTCGATTAGCTGGTCGCGTCGTCTCCGGTCCTGGCTGCCCTGGAGACGCCCCATCAGGTCGATGCACTCGCCGCCCGTGAGCCCGGGCCACAGGACGGTGTCGCCGGGAACGTAGGCGATGTGCTCGTGGATCAGCGGGGCGGAGCGCCAGGGGTCGGCCCCGAACACCGCGGCCCTTCCGCTGTTCAGGCGGATCTGACCCAGAAGGGCCCGGATCGCGGTCGACTTTCCCGCGCCGTTCGGCCCGAGGAAACCATGCACGGTTCCGCGCCGGACTCTCAGGTCGAGGCCTGCGAGCGCCTGGACGCTGCCGAAACGCTTGGCCGCATCCTCCAACACAATAGGAAAGTCAGTATCAATTGAAAGTGACTGTCGCATGTGGCGATGGTACACCTCCTCGGTCGCGGTGCCAGCCTGTGGCAGGATCGTGGACCAGGACAGGGAAGGGGTCGCAGTGGCAGGACTCAGGCAACGCAAGAAACAGGCCGCCATGCGGCACATCCAACACACGGCTTTCGCCTTGTTCGAGGAGAAGGGTTTCGACAACGTCACGGTCGAACAGGTGGCCGAAGCGGCCGATGTGTCGCAGTCGAGCGTCTACCGCTACTTCGGGACCAAGGAAGGGCTCGTGTTCCGGGATGAGTACGACGATGCTGTTTTCGGGACGATACTGGCGGAGCTCGAATCCGGGGCGACGGTCCTGGGCGCTCTCGACAAGGGCATGGGCGGCATGATCGAGGAACACTTCCACCACGACCTTGACATCACCCTGGCCAGGACGAAGCTGTGGGCATCGCACGAGGGTATCCGGGCGGCCGTCGGGCTGTACCTGACGAAACTCTCGGAGCGGGTGGTCGAGGCCGTCGTGACGGGAGGGCGTTATGACGAGATGGAAGCGCGATTCATAGTGGCGGCGCTGCTGAACGGGATGCTGTCCGCCACCTTGAGCTGGCAGAAGGACGGGGCGTCGAGCTCCTTGGAGGAATACATGGACCGCGGGTTGTCCTCCCTGGCCCGGGTGTTCCGGGAGGGCTGAGGTGTGCGGCCGCCCCGGGGTCTTGGAAAAGAGGCATAGGGTTGCATCATGACCTTGTACCGAGGTGCTGATTGGACCGAGCTGTGGTTCGATGAGATCGGCTCGGCCGATGCCGAGCCGGTGATCGTGCTGGCCGGTGGGCCCGCCCGCAATCCCGTCTACATGGGTGACCTGGCCGGGTTCGGCGGGAACAACCGGCTGGTCCTGCCGCACCTTCGGGGGGTGGGGAAATCTCCCGCCGCGCAGGAGCCCGGGCGCGCCACCTGGGTGGGGCAGGCCGAGGACATTGCCCTGCTCGATCAAGCGCTCGGGGGTGGTCCCAAACTGGTGTTGGCCCACTCGGCAGGCGCCCGGGTCGCCATTCGGTACCTTCAGCAGAATCCCTCGCGGGTCAAGGGCCTTGTGCTGATCACCCCGGCCGTCGACTGGCTGGTCCGCGCCGTCGCCGACAGGCTGGAGATCGCGGCGCGGCGCATGAAGGAAGAGGCCTTCCGCGACGCGTGGCGGTTCGTCACCGGCCCCAGGACCTACCGTGACGAACCGACGTTCAATCAGTGGCAACGGGCGATCGCCCCGGCGGGGTATGCCCACTGGGGGGAGACGGAACAGGCCCACTCGAAGGTAGGGGAATGCCGGCTGGAGGCGGCGCTGGCCTACCTGGAGGTCGAGCCCCCTGGTGATCTGCTCGACCGGATCGGCCAGATCGAGGTTCCCGTCCTGAGCATTGCAGGGACTGAGGATGCCTTGGTCGGCTGCTCACCGGTTCGTGCGTTGTCCGATGTTTTTGCCCGAGGTGAATTCGTGGCGATCGATGACTGTGGACACTACCCGTGGGTCGAACAGCCCGAGGCGTTCATCTCGGTGATCTCAGGTTTCACCGATTCGCTCCTGTTCTGGTCCCCCGATGAGGCACCGGGGGACGAACAGGGCCAAGGTCTCTTCTGACCGGAGGTCACTCCTCCTTCTTGCCGCCTTTCTCGTTGGGGTCGAGCATCAGCAGCAGCATCTTGCTGGGTTCCAGGGCGAAGACGGCGTGGGGGAGGCGGGTGCCGAAGTGCAGGATGTCCCCGGGGGCGAGTTCGACGCTCTGTCCGTCGGCGTCGATGCGGAGCCGTCCCTCAAGCACCTGGACCACGGCGGGCATCGCGGCGGTGTGCTCGCTCAGTGCCTGGTCCTTGTCGAAGGAGAACAGCACCGCGCGGCAGGTCTCCGCTTTCATGATGGTGCGGGAAACGGTGGCGGCCTCGTTGATCTCGATCATGGAGGCCATGCCGTGGACGTAGCTCAGGACGGGATTGGCGGTCATGTTTTCCTTTCGGGTTCAGAGGGGTTTGCGGGCCACCAGTGCGACCCCGCGCATCGATGACTCGTATTTGGTGAAGGTCCGTCGCATCGACATGACCCTGCGGCGCAGGTCGGGCTGGGTGATCAGGTTTTTCGCCATGCGCAACACCCCGGTGATTCCCTCGTCCGCGATGTTGCGGCCCAGTTTCAACAGGGCCATCGGGGCGGTGCTGGTCCATTCGATGACCAATCCGTGGTCGGTCAGCAACTCGCTCCACTGGGCCAGGGTCATGGGCCGGGCATTGACGTGGATGGATCTGGCGAGGGCCTTCGAGATCTCCGAGCCGATCTCCGGGTCGATGTCGTCCGGCGCCAATCCCAGCTCGTGGATCGCATAAATACCGCCGGGCCGCAGAATCCGGACCACCTCGGCGACGATCTCCGCCTTTCCGCGCGGGCTCTGCATCGTGAGCATGGCCTCGCCGACCACTGCGTCCGTGCAGGCGTCGTCGAGCCCGGTTTTTGCGGCGTCGCCCTGGCGGCAGGAACCGCCCGCCGACTTCACCACCTCGTTGACGCGCGCCACTGCCGTTGCGTCGCTGTCAACTCCCGTGTACGACCTGGGGGCCGCCAAGAGGATTTCCTTCGCGGTGCGTCCGAGCCCGGGGGCCAACTCGACCACGTCCTTGTCGCCGAGGGAACAGCGCCCGAGCATGGCGCGGGTCAGCCCCAACCCACCGGGCCGCAGTACCCGTTTGCCTGCGCGAGCCAGCACCCAGTGTCCCGGAGCCGTCTCGGTCGGCCGGTTTGCGAAGGGAAGCGATTCAGGAACCGTGCTCACTTGCGCAAGATTAGCATTGCCAAAAGCAATCCCTAAGGTGTCTTGGAGTGGGCCAGCGGCCAGGAGGCCACGGCTGCCGTGGCGGCCGTGGCGGCCAGCAGGAGTGAGATGGCGGGCAGGCTCAGCCACGCCCCCAGCCAGCCGGCGGCCGGGTAGGCGACCAGATAACAGGCGTGACTCAGGGAGAACTGCGCCGCGAACACGGCCGGCTGGTCCTTCGCCTCGGCCGAGCGGCGGAGCAGGCGCGACGAAGGCGTCGCGAGCAGCGACGTGGCGGCCCCCAGCAGGAACCAGACGAGACCCAGGGCCGCCCAGTGGACCGGACCCGGTGGCATGTGGATGACCGCGGTGGCCAGCACCAGGCCCACGGGAAGCAGAACGGCCCCGCTTCTCATCACGGAAAGGTCCGGAAGCCGTTTGAGGGCCCGGGGCAGGGCCAGCGCCACCAGCATCGACCCGGCGCCGTAGGCGGCCAGCAACCACGCCACCCCGGAGTCGTCACCACCCAGCCGGGTCTTCACCAGCACGGCGGTGTTGACCAGGACCATCGCTGTGCCGCAGGCAACCACCAGGTTGAGCACCAGCAGGGCCCGCAGGTCCGGTGTGCGCAGGAAGATGCGAACCCCGCGGGTCAGCCGGTCCCGGAAGGGGGACTGGGCATCGGTCACCGGGGCGGGCGGGTGCGCCCAGAACACCAGCGCGATCGAGGCCAGAAAGCCGAACACGGTGCCCGCGAACAGGTTGTGGTAGCTCATCACGGTCAGCAGGACGGCCGCCAGGGCGGGGGAGAGCAGCGACTCCAGGTCGTAGGCCAGCCGCGACAGCGACAACGCCGCCGTGTACTCGTCCTCATCCGGCAGGACCTGCGGGATGGTGGCCTGGAAGGCGGGCGTGAAGGTGGCGGAGGCGGCCTGCAGGCCGAAGATCAGCAGATAGATCTGCCAGGGTTCCGTGACGAACGGCAGGCACAGCGCCATGGTCGCGCGTACCGCATCGGAGCCCACCAGCACCGTGACCCGGGGCAGCCGGTTCACCAGGGCGGACATCACCGGCGAGATCGTCACGAACGCGACGATGCGGATCGTCAGGGCGGTGCCCATGACGATTCCGGCCTCGCTCCCCGCGACGTCGACAGCCAGCAGGCCGAGGGCCACCGTCAGCAGTCCCGTCCCGACCAGGGCCAGTACCTGCGCGGCGAACAACCGGGCATAGGCGCGGTTGCGCAGCGCGGCCAGCATCATGCCCTCCCGTGGTGCGCCGGATGCTCGTCGACGGCGTGTTCGGCTTGGAACAGGGCGTCGGCCACCAGCTGGCGGGCATGCTCGTTGGTGAGGCTGTAGAAGATGCGCTGCCCCTCCTGGCGGCTGGCGACCATGCGGGCCAGCCGCAGCTTGGCGAGATGCTGGGAAACGGCGGTGGGCGTCTTGTCGACGGCCTCGGCGATCTGCCCGACGGAGAGCTCACGGTCCTGCAGCGCCAGGATGATGCGCACCCTCGTCGGCTCGGCCAGCATCGAGAAGACCGCCACGGCGAGGTCGATGTACTCCGGGTCGGGGGAACCAAGGACGGGCTTACCTGCATTCATGTGAAGATAATTACATATGCAGGTATCTGGGTCAATGGTTCCCGGGTCCCGGGAATTTTGTCGGTGGTGGTTGATATACCTGATGTGCGACGGAGGGAAGACCATGAGGTTCATTGCAACCGCAGACTGGCAACTGGGAATGACCGCCCATTTCCTGGATGACGACGCCCGCGCTCGTTTCCACCAGGCCCGGCTCGACGCCGTGGGCGAGATCGGGCGGATCGCCGCGCGGCGTGACGCCGGCTTCGTGGTGGTCGGCGGTGACGTGTTCGAGTCGAATCAGCTCGACCGCTCGATCCTCCTTCGGGCCTTCGAGGCCCTGCGCGCCTGCCCGGTCCCGGTGCTGTTGGTCCCGGGAAACCACGACCCCCTGGACGCGTCCTCCATCTACCGGTCCCGGGCGTTCGTGGACAGGTGCCCCTCCCACGTCGTCGTCGCGGAGAGCTCGGAGCCCATCGAGCTGGTGCCCGGAGTCGAGGTGGTGGCGGCGCCCTGGTTCTCGAAACGCCCGGAGGCCGATCTCGTGGCCGCGGCCTGCGCCGCTCTGCGGCCCCCGGCCGAGGGTGTGACCCGGATCCTGGTGGGGCACGGCGCGGTGGCCGGTCTCAACCCGGACCGGGATTCGCTGGCCACCATCGACGATGCGGCCCTGGCCGCGCGGATCCGTGAGGGCCTGATTCACTTCGCCGTCCTGGGGGACAGGCATTCCCTCACAGAGGTGGCTCCCGGGATCTGGTACCCGGGCACCCCGGAGGTAACTGCCCGCCGCGAGACCGACCCCGGCAACATCCTGCTCGTGGAGATCTCCGGTGCTTCCCCACGGGTGGAGCCGATCCGGACCGGGCGATGGAGCTTCACCGTGCTGGAGGAGGACCTCTCCTCCCGTGCTGACGTGGACCGGCTGATCGCCCGCCTGCAGGAACTGCCCCACAAGGAACGCACCGCGGTCTGGCTGAAGCTGCGCGGCACCCTGTCGGTCACGGAATCCGCGCGGCTCGATGAGGAGCTCGCCGAACTGGGGACCCTGTTCGCCAGGCTCGACACGTGGGAACGCCACACCGATCTCGTGGTCCTCCCCGACGATCACGACTTCGCTGACCTGGGACTGACTGGTTTCGCATCCGATGCCCTGCAGGAGCTGGTCGGGCTGGGCGCCGAGAACGCCACCGCACGAGACGCCCTGTCCCTGCTCTACCGGCTTTCAGGAGGCCTGGCATGAGGATTCACCGGATCACCCTGCGGAACTACCGCGGCACCGTGGAACGCACCCTGGAGTTCCGCGATGGCGTCACCGTGGTCGAGGGCCGCAACGAGGTGGGAAAATCCACCCTGGTCGAGGCGCTTCGGCACCTTCGCCTCCACAAGGCCAGCACGAGCCGGAAGGAGGTCCGTGACACCCAGCCGGTGGGACGGGATGTCGGACCCGAGGCCGAGGTGGAGCTCAGCACTGGCGCATACCACCTCACCTACTGCAAACGGTGGCTCAAGGGAAAGAAGACCGAGCTGAACATCACGGCCCCACACTCCGAGAAACTGAGCGGGGACGATGCTCACGAGCGTTTCCTCCAGGTCGTCGCGGAAACCACGGACGATGGGCTCTTCGAGGCGCTCGAGGTGGCGCAGGGCAATTCCTTGGGGCAGGCCAACCTGGCCCGGCTGCCCGCGCTCCGCAGGGCGTTGGACGGGGTCGGCCCTTCGACCGGGGAACACGACGCCCTCCTGGAGGCCGTCGAGAAGGAATACCTCCGGTACTTCACCCCCACGGGCAAGCCGACCGGAGACTATGCCCAGGGACAGAAGGACCTGGAGGCCCTGACCGAGAAAGCGCGGCTTCTCGAAGCGGCAAGCCAGGAGATCGACTCCCTGACCGAGAAACACGAAAAGGCCGTCGCCGCTCGTGACGCCAAGGGGAAACGCTTGGAGCAGGCGCGCCAGCAGGAGACGGAGTTCGTCGAGGAGAGCAGGCTCCTCGACGAACTCCGCCAACGCGTGGAGCGGGCGGCCGCACGAGTTGCGGAGGCCGATGCGGCCCGGGAAACTGCGGAAAGGCTGGCCCGCGAACGGGAGGATGCCAAGGTGCAGGCCCGAGAACTCGACGCCACCCTCGCGGAGACCCTGACCGGAATCGAACGGACACGGCAGCGGGCGAACAGCGCGCAGGATGCCCTGGCGTTCCGCGCCGAGGAGGCGCGGAACGCGGAGGAAGAGGAAGGAGCTCTCAGGGTACGGCTGCGTGAGATCGACAACCGTGTCCGGCAGGCCCGTGACGTGGCGGAGCTCGAAGCCCTGAAGGAGCGGTTGGAACGTCTCACGGAAGCAGAACGACGGCTGCATGAAGCTGCGACGGCCCTGAACGCCAACACAATCAACGACGAGACCTGCCGCATGCTGGAGAAACTCGAGGTCACGGCGCGGATCACCCGGGAGACCTGGGAGACCAGGGCGGCAAGGGTCGCCATCGAGGTGGCGGACACGACCCTCCTGGACGGAGAAGCCCTCGAACCCGGAACCCACGGTCCGATCCCGGCCAAGGCCCCTGTCGTCGTTGAGATCCCCGGCCACGCGAGGATCACGGTTTCTCCCGGCGACGGGACCGACGACGTGGAACGCAGGGCCCGGGAGGCCGAGAACGCCCTGGCCGAGGCTCTGGCGAGCCACGGCATCCCCAACGTCGCCGCGGCCCGGGTGATGGCAGGGGAGAACGACCGGGCCGGGCGGGAGTGGGAGGCCGCCAGCGAAACCATCCGGATGATCCTCGGGGACGAGAATGACGCCGAGCTGCGGGCCCGCGCCGGGGTGCTGGCCGAATCCGTGGGGGACGTGGTCGCCGGGAAACTGGCCGGCGCGGAGGAGGAACGCTCCGGGATCGCCGCGGCCGTCGAGGCGGCCGGGGACCGGACGCTCGGCGCGCGCGTGGCGTTGGAATCCGCGCGGGTCACCCACCAGGGGGCCCGGGAGGACCTGATCCGCGAGGAGGCCGAGCTGCGCAGCCTGGAGGTTCGCAGGGATGATGCCGCGGCGAGGCTCGAGGCCGCGCGGGCCGGGGTCCCGGACGACAAGATAGGGGCGGCCGTGACCGAGGCCGTCGCCGCCCTCGAGAAGTGTGTCGCCGAAAAGGACGCAGTGGACGAGGAACTGGAACTCGCCGATGCCGCCGGTCTGGAAGCCCGCCTCGGGAACGCCCGCGCGGTGGTGACCCGGTTGGCGAAGGAGTGCGGGGACATGGATGAGGAATTGACCAGGCTCTCCGCGCTGCTCGATGACCGGCTGGCCGGGGATACCTATGACAGGCTGTCCGAGGTCCGTGCCCGGCTGGAACAGGCGGAGGCGCGTCAGGCCTCCCGACAGCGTGCGGCCGACGCGGTGGACCTGCTCCGGGAGACGCTGAACCGTCACCGTGCCTTGTATTCCCGCGCCTGCTGCTCTCGCAGCTCGTACTCCGGCTGGAAGCGGGTAACGTGCCGGTAAGCACCGTCCACCATATCGTTGATGGTCACCACACCGCGGCCGATGGCTTCGGCCAGCAGCTGTGATTGGTTTTCCTTGGTCAGCACCCATGCCTTCGCTTTTTCATCCCATGTTTGATATTCGTTCTCGCGCGGGGTAAAGGTCAGTTCGTCAGGCAATTCGCCCACCTGTTCAATCTGCACTTCCGCGCCGTCGTCGGTACGGTAGGCGGTTTTGCCGCGATGGTCAGGCAGGTATTGCCATTCGGCCCTTTCGGGTAGCCAGCGGGCGGCAAAGCCTGCGCGGGCTTCGGGCGGCTGGGTGTCCACGCAGCCTGCGGGCAGCAGGTAGCCGCCGTCTTCGGCCAGCGGGTCGAGGTCGGCCTGGCGCCATACACCGGTTCTTGAGGAGGCCTCCTCGACGAACCGTGATTTTGA
>CALLVV010000022.1 GCA_938012815.1 uncultured Propionibacteriaceae bacterium | reverse complement strand
CGGACACGCTGCTGAACCACAGGTAGTCCGTGTAGAACCGGGAGACCAACACCACCAACAGGGCGAGAACCCCGAAGATCAGGACAGAGATCAGCAGCGGACTCCGGCGCTTCCCCGCACCGACTTCGGCTTCTGCACTCATGCGTTCTCCTCCTTGAACGTGGCCAGCAGGGCATCGGCCAGGCCGGGAACGAGGTCCTCGGCTCCGAGCAGGTCTTCCGGGCTGCTGAGAACACGGGCCAGACCGTGCCGCGATCCATCGCGCAAAACACCGACCACCACCCGAACATCGGTACGGGCCTCGTGATTGTTCACGAACTCAATGGCTTCTTCGGGGTCGTCGGGCACCAGGGACTCGAACCGGGGCGGCAGGAAGGCCCGCTCCATCGCGATCGCGCATCCTGTCACGGTCGCAGGCCAGGTCAGGCGCGCCAATCGCGCAGTAATGTCACCACCGAGCTGAAAGTCCTCCTGCTCGACAGCGGTCAACGCATCCTCCGCAGTCTGGACGATCCGTTCCTGCAACTGCGGTTCCAGTGTGAGCAGCGTGGCGGTCTCCACCAGCGCGAAGAGCCGCGCAGGCTGATCCCATCCGAGTTCCGAGACGTGACGTTCGATGTCGGCCAAGGCCGCGATCAGGCGGCTCGGATCCACCTCAGCCACAGCTGGGCACCTCCTGTGTGGATTGTCCTTCGTTGACCAGCTGCAGCGCAGCAATCGCATCCTTGAGGGTCCCCACGGGCACCAGCCTGAGGTCGGTGCGCAGGTCCCCCAGGTCGGCGCAGTTGCTGGCCGGCATGAGAAAAAGTTTCGCCCCGGCGGCCTCCGCACCCATGATCTTCTCCCGGATCCCGCCGATGCCGTTCACCTTCCCCGCGGCATCCACCTGACCGGTGCCTGCCACCACTCGTCCCTCGCGCAGCACCCCGTCGGTGATGCGGTCGTAGATGGCCAGGGCGAACACCAGGCCCGCGGAGGGGCCGACGATGCTGGAGTCGATCCGGTAGGAGATCGAGGGTGCGTAACGGTAACCGACCGAGAGCGAGATCCCTAGGTAGGGAGACCCGTCCCGTTCCGTGACCGTTGTCACCGTAACGTTTTCGCTGCTGTTTCCCCGCGTCACTCTGAACACGATGGGATCCCCGACGGCCCTGGTCTGAATGGCGGTTTTCACCTCTTCATTGGTGGTCACCTCGCTGCCGTCCACGGCCTCTATGAGGTCACCAGGACGCAGCTGCCCGTTCGCGGGCCCGGACAGACTGACCGAGGACACCATCGGCATCTCGGTTACCGCCTGCCCCGCGGCTCTGAGAGCGGCGACAGTGGCGTTGACGCGAGAGGAGTCCATCAAGGCGACCGCTTCGTTCTGCACATCGGCGTTCGACTTGCCCGCCGGGTACACGACATCACGCGGCAGGGAGTCCGAGTCGGCGGCAATGTGCGCCAACAGCGCCTCGGGAAGACTGACCCCGGAATCAACCCGCGTGGTGGAGACCGTGGTCATCAGCAGTTTGCCGCCGCTGTTGCTCGTGGGAATCCCGGAGATCTCGATGAGCGGCCCCTCATCGGTGCTGCCCATCACGTCAACGGTCTGCCCAGGACGCCAGGTCACGAACGGCACCGGAATCAGGACGAGACCGGCGGCGAGCAGCACGAACAGCACCGAGGACACGACGGCCACCATGTTTCGAGACAACTCTCGCCCCTCCTTGCTGCCATGTGGGTGGCGACAAGCCTACCAACTGGAATCCATCGGGTCGGCCACCCGGATTTCTTTGATCCCGTAGGGTTGAATGGTTTCCGAGAACTGGTTTTCCCTTGTGAAAGGCCTGATGCCCAATGTCAACTCCCGGAGGGTTCGATTTCGAACAGCTCAGACGCATGATGGAGCAGCTCGGTCTCAACGCCGAGGACCTGGATCTCGACGAGTTGATGGAACAGATGCGGCGGCTGCAGGCATCCGGTGGGATCAGGTTCGGCATCACCCCGGCCAACCAGGATCCGGATGCCGCCTGGCGGACCACGATCACCTCGGCACGCCGTCTCGCCTCGGAGCTGGGTCCCGACCCGTCCTTGTCCCCCGGAGAAAGGCTCGCAATAGTCGACGCGGAGCGGCTGGCCCAGTCTTGGCTGGACCCGGTGACAAGGTTCGCCTCATCCGGGACCCCGCCGGTCACGCAACGCCGTGAGGACTGGATCGAATCCACATCCACGGGTTGGCGGCGCTTGGTCGAACCAATCATCGACGGACTCGCCGACGCACTGCAGCGCGGCACCTCGGCCCCCGAGGATCCGCAGCTCGCCGACATCTCCTCGCTGCTCGCCCCCATGATGCGCACCTCAGCGTCGCTGATCTATCGCGACAGGCTGAGTAAGGTGCTGGCCTCGGTCGCCGGCTCCACGCTCACCGGCTCGGAGGTAGGCATCTCCCTGGCCCAGGGATCGGCGGTGACGGTGCTGCCCGCAAACGTAGCCGAGTTCACCCGCGATCTCGACCTGCCGGACGGCGACGTCATGCTCTATCTGCTGCTGCGCGAGGCTGCACGGCAGCGGCTTTTCCATGGAGTCGGATGGTTGTCCCCGCAGCTGGAGGCGCTCCTGGCCCACTACGCCCGCGAGATCCGGATCGACTTCGAGGCGTTGTCCTCACAACTGGACATCGGCAGCGAGGAGGTTTCATTGGAGGACATCGTCGCCGTCGGGGAGAAGGTGCGCGGTTCGTTCTTCAAACCCGCCAGCACCGAACTGCAGTTGGAGATCCTGGGTCGCCTTGAGGTGCTGCTGGCGCTGATCGAGGGCTGGGTGGATCACGTCACGAACCGCGCCGCCTCGAACTGGATGACCAATTCCGCACAACTCGACGAAGTGGTGCGTCGGCGCCGCGCATCCGCGGGCCCCACACGTGAGGTGTTTCAGGACCTGCTCGGGCTGGAGCTGCGTCCCCGCCTGGTGCGCGACGCGGAGAACCTGTGGGCGGCCATGGAGCACCGCCATGGAACCACAGAACGCGACGGGGTGTGGCAGCATCCCGACATGTTGCCGGCCGCCCGGCACCTGGAGGATCCTCTCTCCTATGTGCACCCGGCCCACCGGGACGAGGACGACGGGGATTTCGACGTGGAGCTTCGTAAGCTGCTCGGCGAGTAGCACTTGACTAAAGTGCCCCCCACGCGGTTGACTTGTATCACGGTACCCGCCCGGGCCGGTTCGCAGGGGAAGGCGAGCCCCCGGGCGGGACCTTTTTCACTCGCCCTGCTGAGGCCGCACTCTTCGCGCCGTGTTCCGCCACGATCCGCAGCACGTCTGCACCGAACCGGTCCGCCTTCACCGCGCCGATGCCGCTGATCCGCAGCAGCTGGGAGCGATCCACCGGTTCAGCCTCGGCGATGGCCTGCAGGGTGGTGTCGGTGAAGATCACAAAAGCCGGCTGGGACGTGGCGTTGGCGATCCCCAGGCGCCAGGTCTTCAGGGCCGCCAGGAGTTCCTCGTCGAAAGGCGCCTCGCAGCCGGTGTGACGACCCAGTTTGCGTTCCGCAGCATCTATCAGCTGCTCCCGGCAGACGAAGCAGGCGCGGGAGCGCACACTACCACGCCCCACCCTGCCGTCACGGGTGGCGGCAACCTGTTCCTCAGGCACGAGGCCCGTCAGGAAACGGGAACGCGTGCCCCGGCCACGGGAGGGGCTGCCGGGCCACGACACCCGGAGCCGCAGGCGGGCCCGGGTGACCGCGACGTGCAGGAGTCTCCTTTCCTCCGACAGCGCGGGTTCCTCCTGGCTCAGCGCGAAGGGCACCATGCCCTCACGCACCCCGACCACGGCCACCGCATCCCATTCGAGGCCCTTGGCGGCGTGCATGGTCGCCAGCGTGACGGCGCTGGTGGCGGGCGGGGTCTCGAGATTGGCATGATCATTCAGCCAGGCGGTGAACGCGGGGGCGGTCCAGTCCGGGAAACCGCTCTGGGCGTCGCGGATCATCTGCACCAAGGAGTTGATGGACTCCCAGCGTTCCCGCTGCGCGCCCATCCCCGGCGGCGCATCCGAGTTCCACCTCAGCTCGGCCAGTACCTCGTCGAGCAGCTCCCCAGGAAGGGTTCCGGGATCCCGCTGCGCTGCGCGGTGCAGCCGGTTCACCGCGTCTCGCACCTCGGTTCGCTCCCAGAACCGGTCGGTGCCCTTGACATGGTAGGGAATCCGGGCAGCATCCAGGGCGGACTCGAAAACGGGTGACTGCGCGTTGACGCGGTGGAGCACCGCGCACTCACCCCACGGAATGCCCTCGGCGTGCCGCTCCCCCAGCCAGGCGACCACGGCCCGGGCCTCGTCCTCCTCGGTGCCGTCGGCGTGGAACTCGGGGGGTGGTCCCTTGGGGCGCGTGGCTTGCAGGTCCCCCGCACCGGGGCGGCGGCGCACTATGCGATTCGCAAGCTGAACGATGCCCGGGCTGGATCGGTAGTTACGGACCAGCCTCACCTGGCGGGCCCCGGGATGTTCGGATGCGAAACCGGTCAGGCAGTCGGCCCTGGCGCCGGCGAAACCGTGGATGGCCTGCTGGGGATCGCCGACCACGCAAATGTCGGGGCGGCCGTCCACCCACAGCGCCACCAGGCGGTGCTGAATCGCGGAAACGTCCTGGTACTCGTCCACCACGAAGTGTCGGTAGGCGTCCCGGATCTGCTCGGCAACGGCGGGATTTTCCGCCAGCAGCGCGGCCGCGCACAGGAGGATGTCGTTGAAATCCACCACCCCAGCGCTGGTCTTGTGTTTCTCGTAGGCCTCCATCACTTGGGCCACGCGTTCGGGTTCCGCTCCCGCGACCTCACGGCCGCGGGCAAGCCGGACGTAACGGCTGGGGGGGACGTTGCTGGACTTGGCCCAGCCGATCTCTCCGATCAGGTCCCGCACCAGGCTCGTGTCGGCGTTGCCGAGAATCTGGTTCGCGGCCCGCCCCACCAGCGGGAAGGGGTTGTCCAGCAGCGCCGGGAACTCGGAACCGTAGGCCGTGGGCCAGAAGTAGCGGCACTGGCTGAGCGCGGCGGCGTGGATGGTCCGGGCCGAGACCTTGCGCACCCCGAGCCCCGCAAGCCGAGATTTCAGTTCCCCCGCCGCCCGCGTGGTGAAGGTGACCGCGAGGGTCGCGGCCGGGGCGTAACGCCCCTCCCGGACGGCGTGGGCGACCCGGTGCGTGATCGCCCGCGTCTTCCCCGTCCCGGCCCCCGCCAACACCACCAGCGGCCGGTCCAGCAGCGTCGCCACCTGTCGCTGCTCGGGGTCAAGGGCGTCGAGGATCGGATCAGTCACGAGGACCATTCAAACAGGCCGCACCGACAAAACCCCGGCCGGTGCCCCGCCCCTAAGGTTTTGCCGGTGGCGCGCACTAATGTGATCGGTCGCGGGGAAGGAGAGGATCATCGCAGTGGACAGGAGATCGGCCGAGCGCTGGGAGGAGTTGATCGACGCCCTGGCGGCGTGGCTGGACGAACTGCGCCCCGGGCCGCTGGAACGGGTGCGGATCATCACCTCCTCGGCCGCCACTGCACGCCTGGCGGGACAGGCCCTGGCCGCCCGGATCGGCATCCTGGCAGGGGTGGATCTGATTCCGGCCGACCGCTGGACGGCGCAGCTGCAGGCGGAACTGGGCGACGGGAAACCCTCTCCGTGGCGGGGCCTGGCACTGGAACTGGCGATCCGGGAGGTCCTTCAGGACCCGGAGTTCCGGGATTCGCATCCCGTGGTGGCGGAGCATCTCCGGGCGGGCCCGGGCAGGCTGCGCGGCGCCTCGCAACGCCTGGCAGTCCTGCTGCGCCGCTACTCGGAGCACCACCCGGAACTGCTGGCCCGCTGGCTCACCGATCCGGAGGAGGCCGCCGAGGAACTACCGGGGCACCTGCGCTGGCAACCGGAGCTGGCGGTGCGCGTCACTGAGATCCTCGAATGGGATCCGGTCGAGGAACTGGCGCGGCTGCGCGCCGCCCTGGCGGAGACGCCCGGACCGGCTACGGCAGTGCTGCACTGCCCGCGCCTTCCCGTGGCGACGCAGCTGCTGGTGGAGGCCATCGGTCAGGTCCAGGAGGTTCCCGTCCTGGAGTTGAGGAACGCTGTAGTGCCGGAGAGGATCACCTGGCTGGGTTCCCACGACCCCTTACGGCAGGCCGAGGTGCTGCGCGAGGAACTGTGCCGCATTCTGCAGGAGGATCCCACCTTGGAACCACGCGACGTCCTGGTGGTCGTTCCCGACTCGGCGGCCTGGTGGCCCGCCCTCGGCTTGGCCTTTACGCCGCTCGAGGGCAGCTCCCACCCGGGCCGGCGCCTGAGGTTCCAGGCACCCCCCGAGGTCCGCGTCCCCAATCCCGTGCTGCGTGCCCTGGCCGAGGCCACCGGGCTGCGGGATTCCCGCGCCACCGCCAGTTTCCTGCTGGACCTGCTGGGCCTCGCGCCGATCTCTTACCGCTGGCGGCTGCCGGAACGTGACGAACTGGCCCGGCTGATCGACGCCGCGGGGATCCGTTGGGGTCTCGACGCCCGGCACCGCGCGGACCAGGGGCTTCCCGGGATCGCTCAGAACACCTGGGCCCGGGGCCTGGACCGGCTGCTGGCCGGGTTAGCCTTGGCCCCCGGGAGCACCGCCCTGCCCATCTCCGGTGTGGATGCCGTTGGTACATCGGAGCTGGAGCTGATCGGTTCGCTCACGGAGATCTTCACCCGGCTGCGGCGCTACGCGGCCGCCGCCGAACCCGCCACCCTTCCGGAATGGGTCGCCCGGGCCCGGGGGTTGCTCGATGAGCTCGTCGACCTGCCCCCCGGAGACGACTCATTGCTCCAGGAGGCCACCTCCCGCCTGGCGAGGTTGGCGGAGGAGGGGTCCGCCAGCCCCGTCAGGGTGACGGCCTCCGACTTCACCCGGCTGCTGGAGCAGCTCGCCACCGAACCCACGCCGCGCTTGGGGGTCGGCAATGGCAATCTCACCGTCGTCGGCCCGGGGGAGCTCAAGGGCGTGGCCTTCCCCGTGGTCGTGCTGCTCGGTTTCGAGGACGGCGGGCTCGATCCCGTTCCCGACGCGATCCCCGGCATCCTGCCGGATCCCGGGCAGGAGCGCCTGGAGGACCTGCTGGATCACGCCCGGGCCGCCCGGCACCTGGTGGTGGTGCACCAGCACCGCTCCGAGACCACCGACGCCGTCCTGGAGCACCCGACCACCCTCACCTGGCTGTGGCGCCGGCTGGGGGTCACACCCGAACTGCGGGAGGTGCCCCTGGCATCGCATTCGGAGAGGAACTTCACGGGCCCCTACCCGAGTTTCGACGCCGCCTCCTTCGAAATGGCCCGCCGCCTGCGAACCGGGTCCGCCAGGGCCGCGCCGGCCAGCGCGGTGCGTCGCAGGGCCGCCCTCCAGCTGCCCGTCGGCGACGACACCGGCCCCATGTCCCTGGACGAGGCGTCCCGGTTCCTGCGCGACCCCGCGGCCGCTTTCCTGCGTGAGCGGGCGGGGATCCGGGGGAGCTTCGCACCGGAGATCAGCGACGACCTGCCGCTCAGCGCGGCCGGGTTGGACGCTTGGGGGATCCGTTCCCGGCTGCTGGTAGCGGCCCGCGGCGGGCAGCCCCCTAACGAGGCGATCCGCGCCGAGGCCCGCAGGGAGCTGTTGCCCACCGGCCCCATGGGTGGTGCGGCTCTCGACGCGGACGTGGAACTGGTCCGGCGGCTCTGGCAGCAGGCCCGCCCGGACTGGGACCGCCCGGTCCGCGACGTCCCCGTCGACCTGGACTGCTCCGGCCTGCGGCTGACGGGCACGGTGCGGCTGCGCGGCGACGAACTGGTGGTCATCTCCCCCAGCGACCTTCCCCGTCCCCTGTTCGAGCCGTGGGTGCAGCTGCTGGCCCTGGCGGCCTCCGGGTTCAGGACGCGGGCCCGCATCCATCACCTGCGACGCCACTACGGCGAGTTCTTCCCGGGATCTGTGACGCTCGCCCCACCCCAGGAGGCCGCCGCGCACCTGGAGGTTCTGGTGCGAGGCGCCCGCCTGAGTCGTTCCAGGCTCGTCCCGGTTCCCGCGGAACCGGCCCGGGCGCTGGCGAAGTCGGCCCGGGAACGAAGATTCAACGGCGCCGACTGGGATCTGCCCACCAACAGCTGGAACTCCCCCTGGGCCTGGCGCCCGGAGCACTGGGAGCATTTCTACACCGGCCCCGCCTCGGAGCTGTTCACCGATCCACCCCAGGACGGCGACCCGGCGGGTCCCGAGTGTTTCGGCGCCTTCGGGGGCTGGGCGCTGGCCCTGCACTCCCCTCTCCTGGAGGCCGCGCGATGATTCCGTTCGAGATCACCGATTCCCTGCCCGATGGCCCGATGCTGCTGGAGGCCAGCGCCGGAACGGGCAAGACCTGGACCATAGCGGGGCTCGCGGCACGCCACATCGCCGAGGCGGGGGTGGGAATCGGAGAGCTTTTGCTCATCACCTTCAGCAATGCGGCCGCCGTGGAGCTGCGGGGGCGGGTCCACTCCCGGATCGCTTCCGTTGCGAATGATCTGGGGGTTCTGCTGGCGGGCGGCCCCGAACCCGTGGACCCGGTATCGCGGCTGCTCGGGGCGGACCGCCACGTCCAACGCCACCGGGAACGGCTCCAGGCGGCCCTGGACGACTTCGGAACCGCGACGATCACCACCATCCACTCGTTCTGCCAGGGACAGTTGGAGAGCCTGGGGGTGCTGGGGGACTGGGACGGCGCCGACGAGGTGACCGCCGACGTCTCCACCCTGGTGCGCGAGTGCGCCACCGACGAGTACCTGGCCAGCTACCTCCATCACCCCGACCCGCCGCTGGACGCGCGCCGCGCACTCCTCGTAGCCGCCACGGCGGCTCCGTCGCGGCTTCCCTTCGCCTCGACGGACCAGGAGCTGCTGGATTTCCAGGAGCGGGTGCGGGCCCGTTTCGCGGCACGACGTCGCGCGCTGGGGCTGGTCAGTTTCGACGACCTTCCGGGCAGGCTGCGGTCCCTGGTCACTGACTCCCCGGTTGCCGCGCAGGTGCGCGCGGAGCTCCGGCGCCGCTTTCCCGTGGTGCTGGTCGACGAGTTCCAGGACACCGACCCGGACCAGTGGGCCATCCTGCGGCGCACCTTCGTGGACGCGGACGCGATGATCACACTGATCGGCGATCCCAAGCAGTCGATCTACGGCTTCCGCAGCGCGGATCTCGGCTCCTACCTGGAGGCCACGCGGGTGGTCCGGCACCGCGCCACCCTGGAAACCAACCACCGGAGCGAACCCGGGGTGGTCGCGGGGGTGACGAACCTGTTCGGGGACCTCTGCCTGGGTGATTCGGACATCCGGGTCACCCCCGTGCGTCCCGCCCGATCCCCGGATGAGGAGGTCCTGGTTCTCGACGCCGCCCCCGCGGCCCGCATCTGGCTGCGCGGGCACGGCCCCGGGGCCACCGAAAACCCGGAACGCACCGTGACGGACGACGTGGTGGCGCACGTGCGGGCGCTGCTGGCTGGGGCGCGGTTCCGCAGCGGCGACGCCGCGGGTCCGGCGGGCCCGTCGCCTAGCGGGAC
>CALLVV010000021.1 GCA_938012815.1 uncultured Propionibacteriaceae bacterium | reverse complement strand
CGTCCGGCTCCGGCCGACGGGGACCCGCTCTTTTCCGCGCCTTGGGCTGCAACGTCAATGAGCGCCGTACGGGTCGGCAGGCGGCCCCCAGGCCTCCGGGGAATCGGGGTCCTGGTGTTGCGGTCGCGGGGAAGACCGACCCGTCCTGGTGGTTCCTCCACCATCCAGGGCCTGGGCGTCGGCGATGGCCTGTTCCACAGTGGCGTTGCTCTGTTCGTGGTCCTTGCGTGCCTGCTCCGCGATCTCGGCGTGCACATCTACCGGTTTCGGGGCGGAGAAGTGCTGGGATGCCCGAGAGACGTAATCCCGTACGTCGGTGGAGTTCGCCACCTGTCCCAGGCCCTTCAGGGCATCGCTGAGTTCGCTGGGAACGATCCACATCTTGTTCGAATCGCCATTGGCCAGGCGGGGCAGCATCTGCATGTACTGGTAGGCGAGCAGGGCCTGATCTGGTTCCGCGGCGTGAATGGCACTGAAAACCGTGGTGATGGCCTGGGCTTCGCCCTCGGCGCGCAACATCTGGGCCTGCCGGTCGGCCTGGGCGCGGAGGACCGCCGCCTCGCGATCACCCTGAGCGCGGAGGATCGCAGCTTCCCGGTCACCGCCCGCGGACAGGATCTGGGATTGGCGCTGGCCCTCGGCCAGAAGAATCGAGGCCCGCTTGTCGCGTTCCGCACGGGCGCCCTTCTCCATGGCGTCACGGATGGTCGGCGGCGGCTCGATGGCGCGCAATTCGACCCGGTTGACCTTGATTCCCCATTTTCCGGTTGCCTCGTCCAGTACAGCGCGCAGACGATTGTTGATCTCCTCACGGGATGTGAGGGTGGCTTCCAGATCCATGCCACCGATGATGTTACGCAGCGTGGTCATGGTCAGTTGCTCGATGGCGGCGCGATAGTTCTGTGCCTCGTAGGCTGCCCGGACCGGATCGACGATCTGGAAGTAGATCACCGAATCGATCGAGACTATGAGGTTGTCCTCGGTGATGACGCCTTGGGGTGGGAAAGGCACCACTTCTTCGCGCATGTCGAGGGTGTAGCGGATCCGATCCAGGAAAGGCACCACGAGGTGCGGGCCGGGATCCAGGACTTTGCGAAACTTACCCAAGCGCTCGATTATGGCCACCTGCTGCTGGCGGATGATCTTCAGGGTCGCGGCCAGCATCATGGCCACGAGGATGGCCAGGAAGCAGAGAATCAGCATAGTTACGGGCAATGTTGCTCCTTACGGTTGTGGCTCAGCGGGCGACGGGGTAGACGACCAGGGTGATGCCATCGAGTTTGTAGACCTCGATCTTCTCCCCGGTTTCGATCACGATGGTCTCGTCGTAGCTGCGGGCCTGCCAGACCTGTCCGTCGATCTTGACCTCCCCCGAGTGTGGGGTGATCCGGGACGTGACCTCCCCGAACGAGCCGATCAGTTTGTCGAGGGAGGAACGGTATCCCGGGGCATGACGGGCCTTTTCCAGGAGTGTGGGGCGCAGCAAGAAGAGCGTCGCCACCGCGGTGGCCAAGGCGACGATCACCTGGAGCCACAGCAGGTGGGGGAACAACAACGCGACCACACCACCGGCGAGGGCGCCGACCGCGAGCATCAACAATGTCAGGTCCAGGGTGAGCAACTCGGCGACTGCCAGCAGCAGCGCCAGCACGCCCCAGCCCGCCCACGGGTTCTGGCCGAACCAGGTCAGGAAGTCAGTCATGGCGACTCCCGGGGTGTCGTCCGGATGTGGACCGCGGTCCGTCATGCCTCGGAAGTGTGTCGCAACCGCTGGTTCCCCGTGTTGGTTGCGCGATCCTCTTCATGGATCAACGTTATCGGAAGCGTGGCCCAGATCGGACATCGAGGCCCTCGGATTCCGCCGGGCCGCTGTGCTCGGAATGTTCCAAGCTGTCGGGGAACCCGTGGAATCTGCCGCTCAGAGCGGACAGGCGTAGCGGGGCGGCAGCTTCGAAGCGGCCGCGTCGTCGATGAACCAGTACGTGGCCTGCTGCCCGTGGGCGTGGGATGCGGGCAGGGTCTCGTCACCGTCGAGGGCCCGGGAGAGCGCGTCGGCCTTGCCGGCCCCCGTGACGATGAACCAGATCTCGTCGGAGCGGTTGAGGGTCGGGATCGTCAGCGAGATACGTTCCGAGGGTGGTTTCGGGGAATCCGTCACCCCGATTACCCTGCGGGAGGTGGCCTCGAAACTCGGATGCCCCGGAAAGATCGAGGCGACGTGACCGTCCGGTCCCATCCCCAGGAAGGTCAGGTCGAAGCGGGTTTCCCCCAACTCGGCAGCGTATTCGGATGCGCTGTCGTGCGGGTCCGCTCGGCCGTCGCGTGCCGCCATCATGTGGATCCGTGCCGACTGGATGGGCAGGGTGCGTCCCAGCCGGCTGATGGCCTGGAGGGAGTTCCTGTCAGGATCCGTGGCAGCCACGAAACGTTCATCCCCCCACCACAGGTGCAGGCGCCCCAGGTCGAGTTTCGCCTCGGCGGACAGGTCCGCGAAACGCTCATAGACCAGGTCCGCGGTGCCGCCGCCGGTCAGGCATACGTGCACCTCCTCACGGCTGCCCAGCAGTTCCGTGGTTTTCTTCATGAACCGGCGGGCTACGACCTCCGCCACCTGCTGCGCCGATTCCAGGCGCACCACTCGGATGAACATCACTCACCCACCCGCGTGGCGATGTGACTCACGACCGACTCGAAGACGTCATCGGGATCCATACGTTGCAACTCCTCCGTGAGCAATTCGGTGAGAGGACGTCGTTTCAACGCCACTTTCCGTTCCGGCTGACCCGGCACGGCGTAGCGGGCGATGGTCTCTGAGCGGCCCCTGTTGATGACGATGTCGCCCTGGTCGGTGGTCAGCCTCGCCTCCGAGATTCCCGGCTGGTCGCTGTCCTCGTGCAGCACCGGGACCCCCAGCTGCTGCTCCAGCCAGGTCACCAGCAGGGTGGAGCAGGCGTTGTCGGGGGTGGAACGCACCAGGGCGGAGGTGACGCGGTGCGGGAACTGGTCCAAGGACGCGGCCAGCAGGGCACGCCAGCGCGTGATCCGGGTCCAGCACAGATCCGTGTCACCGGGAACCAGGTTGCGGGCACGGACCGCCAGGGCCAGCTGTGGATCCGGTGCCCCCATCGAGTCCGTGATCCGGCGGGTCGCCAACCGGCCGATCGGGTCCTGGGCGGGGGCGTCGGGGGCATTGTGTGGCCACCAGACGATCGTGGGGGAGTCGGGGAGCAGCAGGGGCAGCACGACGGAGTCGCCGTGCAGTGCCAGCTCACCATGCAGTTTGATGGCGATCAGGTCCCCCGGGAGTCCTTCGCCGACCTGGATCTTTGCGTGGAGGCGCGTCTCCCCACCGGCCTTGGAGACGACGATGACCCGCGAAGGGTGCGCCGTGGCGGAGGCGCGGGCAGCGGAGAGCACCTCGTCCTGGTGGTCGTCGTCGGTGATCGCCAGCAGCGTCAGGACCATGCCGCTGGTTGGCCCGACCTCCCGGTGGGCCCTGATCAGTGCGGAGGTGATGTCCTGCGTTGTGGTGTTGTTGAGTTCGATGATCACGGCTTCCTCTCTACGGCCTGCGCCAGGCGTTGCCGTCACGGGCCAGCATCTCGACGGCGCTGGCAGGCCCCCAGGTGCCCGCCGCGTAGGGATCCGGCTGGGTGGGCAGCGAGGCCCAGTAGTCGAGCACCGGGTCCAGGATCTTCCAGCCGAGCTCCACCTCCTCGTGCTGCGGGAACAGGGGCGGATCGCCCAGCAGCACGTCCAGGATCAGGCGCTCGTAGGCCTCTGGGGAGGTTTCCGTGAAGGAGCCACCGTAGACGAAGTCCATGGAGACGTCGCGGATCTCCATCTGGGTGCCCGGCACCTTGGCACCGAACCGGAGGGTGACGCCCTCGTCGGGTTGGACGCGCATCACCAGGGCGTTCTGTCCCAGGGCCGCGGTCTCGGTGGCGGGGAAGGGCAGGTGCGGCGCCTGCTTCAGCACCAGGGCGACCTCCGTGACCCTTCGCGGCATGCGTTTGGCGGTCCGCAGATAGAAAGGGACCCCGGCCCAGCGGCGGTTGTCCACGTCGACGCGGATGGCGGCGTAGGTCTCGGTGCGGGAATCGGGGGAGACCCCATCCTCTTCCAAGTAGCCGCGCACCAGCTGCCCTCCCTGCCAGCCCGCAGCGTACTGGCCGCGGGCCGTGTGGGCCGCGTAGTCGGAGGGGACCCGGGCGGCCGCCAGCACCTTTGTCTTCTCCGTGCGCAGCTGCGAGGCCTCGAAACTGGTTGGTTCCTCCATCGCGACCAGGGCGAGCAGCTGCAGCAGGTGGTTCTGGATGACGTCGCGTGCCGCCCCGATCCCGTCGTAGTACCCGGCCCGGCCGCCGATGCCGATGTCCTCGGCCATGGTGATCTCCACGTGGGAGACGTAGTTGCGGTTCCAGAAGGGCTCGAACAGTTCGTTGGCGAAACGCATCGCCAACATGTTCTGCACCGTCTCCTTGCCCAGGTAGTGGTCGATGCGGAACACCTCGGGGGGTGAGAAGAGCTGGCTCACGACGTTGTTCAGTTCGCGGGCCGAGCGCAGGTCGTGCCCGAACGGTTTCTCGATCACCACCCGGTTCCAGGTGCTCTCGCCGTCGCAGGTGATGGCGTTCCGTTTGAGCTGGGAGATCACCTGCTCGAAATACGACGGTGGGATGGACAGGTAGAAGGCGTGGTTGCCACTGGTGCCGCGGGCCCGGTCGAGTTCCTCAAGGGTGGTGCGGAGCCGCTGGAAGGCCTCGTCGGAGTCGAACGTGCCCGGCACGAACCGGATACCCTCCAGAAGCTGTTCCCAGACCTCCTCCCGGAAGCGGGTGCGGGCGTTCTCCTTGACCGCGTCGTGGACCACCTTCGCGAAATCCTGATCGGCCCAGTCGCGGCGGGCGAACCCCACCAGGCCGAAACCAGGAGGAAGCAGGCCGCGGTTTGCCAGGTCGTATACGGCCGGCATCAGTTTCTTCTTGGAAAGATCGCCCGTGACGCCGAAGATCACCAGGACGCAGGGCCCCGCGATCCTTGGCAGTCGCCGGTCCCGGGGGTCGCGGAGCGGGTTGCTGCTGGTCACAGCTCCGACCATACCGGTTGCTGCCGTGCCCAGGGACACCATGGAGTGGTGGTGACCGGGTTTCGTAGTCGACAGAGCTGCGGTGCGATCCCATTTCCTGGTGAGGAACTTCCGGATGCAGAGCATCCGGGCCCAGCGATGATCTACGGTGGCGTCATGCAGCCCTATGTCAGGCAACCCGAGTACCTGTCCACCATGGCCGATGGAACGGTGAAACAAGTCGGGCCACTCACCGGAACCGAGGTGTGGACCGTGCCGGGGCGGGGTAACCGACCCCTGGGGCTTCAAAACCCCGAACCCCGCCCCATCGACGAGACGGCCCGCGGGGCGTACTGCGCATTCTGTGATCAGCGTTACCTGGAGACCCCGCCGGAGAAGGCCCGTCTTGTGCGTTCCGGTGACGAGTGGGAAACGTTGATGGGGATTTCGGCAGAGGAACTGTTCGCCACGACCGCCGAGTTCCGCTGCATCCCGAACCTGTTCGAGATTCTGAGTTTCGACTACTGGCGTGCCAATTACGGTTTCGAGCTTCCCGAGGCCGTTGCCCAGCACCAGCGGTCCTATCTGGCCTCTCCCGAAGGCCTGGAACACGTGTTGCGGGTCGCCGAGACGAAGTTGCGGGCCTCCGGACACGGCACCGGGCAGGTCGCCGCAATGACCCAGGAGCAGCGCCTGGAAGCGGCCTCCGGGTTCTTCGGCGGTGGACACGACGTGATCGTCGCCCGGCGGCACTTCGTTGATGGCGCGGTCGATGACACACAGCTCGCGGGCTCCGGGACCCTGACCCCTGGGGAACACGAGAAGTTCATCGCTTTCACGATCGACTCGATACGCCGCAGCTACGAGAACAACCGGTACGCCCGCTACGTGACCGTCTTCCAGAACTGGCTGAAACCGGCGGGCGCGTCCTTCGACCACCTCCACAAACAACTCGTGGCCATCGACGAACGAGGCGTTCAGCACGAAGTGGCGCTCGCCCGGCTACGGCAGGACCCGAACCTGTTCAACGAAGTGGGGCCGAACTACGCGGGCTACCACAACCTGATCGTCGCCGAGAACGACCACGCAGTCGCCTTTGCGGGCTTCGGACACCGCTATCCCACTCTGGAGATCTACTCCTGCTCCGAGTTCTCCGATCCTTGGGAGCAGTCCGTCGAGGAGGTGCGGGGCATGTCGGACCTGATCCACGCAATGCACGCCGCCACCGGGGTAGGTGTGGCCTGCAACGAGGAATGGCACTACCGGCCGATTGACGTTGCGCTCCCTATGCCATGGCGGGTGATGCTCAAGTGGCGGGTCTCCACTCTCGCCGGTTTCGAGGGGGCCACCAAGATCTACTTGAACACCATCTCTCCCGTGATGCTGCGCGACAGGGTGGTCGAGAAACTGCTCGCCCTCCGGGAAACGGGGCGGCTGGCCCCCGGGATCAGGATCGCCACGGAAACCCGGTGCCGTCCCAATCCGCTGCGCTACTCCCGTTGAGGTCGCGTGAACCGGGAATTTCTCGTGGACCTTCGGGTTGCGCCGCGGCGGGTGGTGGGTATTGTTGCAAGAGGACCTGGAATTCCGGCGACAATGCTGATGTGACCTGGGAGAAGATGCGGAACCCCTCCGCCCGCACCGGTGGGGGTCGTGGGCCGTGATGGTTAGGATGCCCTAGCTTGATACGCTTGAAAGATTCCGAAAGACTGGCGTGTGCAAAATCGCTGGGAGGAGGGTGTCATGAGTGCGGCCATGCAGGAAACCGACAACTCCACCCGAGAACGGGTGGTCCGCTCCATCTTGGAGCACGGGCCATCCACGGCGCGAGAGCTCGCCGAGCGGCTGAGCCTGACCCCCGCTGCCATCCGCCGCCATCTGTCAGCTCTCCTGGATGAGGGAACCCTGGGCTCGCGCGAACAGCGGGTCTACGGGGCGCGTGGCCGGGGTCGTCCGTCCAAGGTTTTCTTCCTCACGGACGCAGGGCGTTCCGAGTTCCACCAGGCCTACGACGAGCTGGCCATAGTCGCCATCCGGAGGTTGATCGAGGCGGCCGGGCCGCAGGCCATGGTCGACCTGGCCTCGGAACGCGTCGACGAGATCGAGAGTCGTTTCAACGAGTTGCGCGAGACTCATCCTGAACACACCCCCATCGAGTTGCTCACCGAGGCCCTGGGAGCCACCTATGCGCCCTCGGTCAAGCCGGTTCGTTCAGGCGACCAGCTGTGCCAGCACCACTGCCCGGTTGCGCACGTCGCCGCCGAGTTCCCCCAGCTCTGCGAGGTCGAGACCCAGCTGTTCTCACGGCTGCTGGGCAGTCACGTCCAGCGGCTCGCGACCATCGCCCACGGGGACGGGGTGTGCACCACCCACGTCCCCAACCCAGTCATCCCGAGCAAGATCAGGAAGTGACCCTATGACGACCACGCCACAGGCCCCCGGAGTGGGGGCCACGCAGGACGAGCACCTGGAAGCCCTCAGCGGCTACCAGTACGGCTGGCACGACTCCGATGCCGCCGGTGCTGCCGCCCAGCGGGGGCTCAACGAGGCCGTGGTCCAGCACATCTCCGAGCTGAAGGGCGAACCCGAGTGGATGCGGGACCTGCGCCTCAAGGCCCTCAGACTGTTCGGCAAGAAACCGATGCCGACCTGGGGAGCGGAACTGGACGAGATCGACTTCGACAACATCAAGTACTTCGTCCGTTCCACGGAACGCCAGGCGCAGACCTGGGATGACCTGCCCGAGGACATCAAGAACACCTACGACAGGCTCGGCATCCCCGAGGCGGAGAAGGCTCGTCTCGTGGCGGGGGTCGCGGCCCAGTACGAATCCGAAGTGGTCTACCACAACATCAATCAGGAGTTGGAACGGCAGGGTGTGATCTTCCTCGACACGGACACCGCCCTCAAGGAACATCCCGAGATCTTCAAGGAACACTTCGCCAGCATCGTCCCGGCAGGTGACAACAAATTCGCGGCACTGAACACCGCCGTCTGGTCCGGCGGGTCCTTCGTGTACGTGCCCAAGGGGGTTCACGTCTCCATCCCGTTGCAGGCCTATTTCCGGATCAACACCGAGAACATGGGCCAGTTCGAGCGGACCCTGATCATCGTCGACGAGGACGCCTACGTGCACTACGTCGAAGGGTGCACCGCCCCCATCTACTCCTCGGACTCGCTGCACTCCGCGGTCGTGGAGATCATCATCAAGAAGGGTGCTCGCTGCCGGTACACGACGATCCAGAACTGGTCCAACAACGTCTACAACCTGGTGACCAAGCGTGCCGTCTGCGAGGAGGGTGCCACCATGGAGTGGGTCGACGGCAACATCGGCTCCAAGGCGACCATGAAATACCCGGCTGTCTACCTCATGGGTGAGCACGCCCGTGGTGAGACCCTGTCGATCGCCTTCGCCGGTGAGGGGCAGCACCAGGACGCCGGTTCCAAGATGGTGCACTGCGCTCCCCACACCTCCTCGTCGATCATCTCGAAGTCGGTTGCCCGTGGCGGTGGTCGCGCCTCCTACCGTGGCCTGGTCAAGGTCGATGCGGGGGCTCACCACTCCGCGTCCTCGGTGAAATGCGATGCCCTGCTGGTGGACACCATCTCCCGTTCCGACACCTATCCCTACGTGGACGTCCGCGAGGACGACGTCTCCATGGCCCACGAGGCGACCGTCTCCAAGGTTTCCGACGACCAGCTGTTCTACCTCATGTCACGCGGCATGGAGGAGGACGAGGCGATGGCAATGATCGTGCGTGGTTTTGTCGAGCCCATCGCCAAGGAACTCCCCATGGAGTACGCCCTGGAGCTCAACCGGCTCATCGAGCTGCAGATGGAAGGTGCGGTCGGCTGATGTCGGCCCCGGAACGAAACGGACAAGAGGAAGAAAAATTGAGCACCACCGCCGCAGCGAACGGAGTCGGAGCCGTCGAGACCATCGCATCTCATCTGCACCCCACCCCGTCGTGGAACGTCGCCGATCATCCGAAGCCGACAGGTATGGAGGAGATCTGGCGCTTCACCCCGATGAAGCGTCTTGCCGGGCTGTTGGCCGAGGGCGACGTGCTTCCCGGACTCGACTGGGAGGGGGAAACCCCTGCCGGCGTGGAGTTCACCGTCATGCCCATGAGCGCACTGCGGGACCTCGCTGTCGAACCTCCGGTGGATCGTGTCGCTGCCTTGGCGGTGGCCCGCAGCACGGAGCTGGCGCTCATGCGTGTTCCAGCAGACACCGAACTCGACCAGGCCAATGTCCACGTCGGGACCGGGAACGGCGCGGAGGCGGCAGAGGTCTTCGTGCTGGAGGTCGGGGCCAACGCCCGCGCCACCATCGTTTTCCACTACAAGGGCAGTGGATCCTACGCCGCGAAGTACGACATTCGGGTCGGTGATGGAGCCGAGGTGAACCTCGTGTACGTCAACGACTGGGATGCCGATGCCGTCCACGGTGGTCAGATCAGCCTCGAGGTCGGACGCGACGCCCGGGTCCGTACCGTCCAGGCCTCGCTCGGCGGCGCCGTGATCCGGCTCCAGGAGAACGCCCATTTCGCAGGCCCCGGCGGTGAGCTTGAGCAGTACGGTCTCTATTTCGTCGATGCCGGGCAACACATCCAGCACCGCCTCTTCGTCGACCACAACGCCCCGAAGACCAGGTCCAACGTGGACTATCGCGGGGCGCTGCAGGGCGAGGCTGCGAACTCGGTGTGGATAGGTGACGTGCTGATCCGGAAAGTCGCCGAGGGCATCGAAACCTACGAGTCCAACAAGAACCTCGTTCTCACCGACGGCTGCCGGGCCGATTCTGTTCCCAACCTGGAGATCGAGACAGGCGAGATCGAGGGGGCCGGTCACAGCTCCACCACTGGTCGGTTCGATGACATCCAGCTCTTCTACCTGCGTTCCCGCGGCATCCCGGAGGCCGAGGCCAGACGCCTCGTCGTGCACGGTTTCTTCAACGACATCATCCGGCGCATCGGCGTTCCCGAGGTCGAGGAGAGGCTGCTCGCCCAAGTGGAGAAGGAACTCGACATGGCGGCCGAGGCCATGGGGGCCGCTCAGTGAGCTTCGTCGCCGTCGCCACCCTCGACGAGCTGATCCCCGAGATCCCGCTCGCCGTTGACGAGCACGAGATCGCCATCGTGCTTCACCGGGGCGAATACTTCGCCATCCACAATCTCTGCAGCCACGGGCACGTTCCCCTGAGCGACGGGGACGTCGAGGACGGCTCGATAGAGTGCTACCTCCACGGCTCCCGTTTTGACCTGCGAAGCGGCCGCGCCCTCTGCCTGCCAGCCACGGAACCCGTCAACGTCTACCCGGTCCAGATCGAGGACCAGCAGGTGCTGGTCGATCTCGACCACCCCATCATCGAATTCCAGGAGTCCTGAAACCATGTCCAATCTCGTCATCTCCGACCTCCACGTCGACGTCCTGACCGAGGAGGGTCCCAAGCAGATCCTCAAGGGCGTGGATCTCACCGTGAACTCCGGTGAAGTGCATGCGATCATGGGTCCCAACGGCTCCGGGAAATCCACCCTCGCCTACGCCATCGCAGGACACCCCAAGTACGAGATCACCTCCGGTTCCGTGACCCTCGACGGAGTCGAACTGACCGATCTCACCGTCGACGAACGCGCCCGGCAGGGGCTGTTCCTGGCGATGCAGTACCCCGTCGAAGTGCCGGGGGTGTCCGTGGCGAACTTCCTCCGCACCGCCAAGACCGCCCTCGACGGCAAGGCCCCCAAGATCCGCACCTGGGTCAAGGACGTCGAGAACGTCCTGAACCGCATGAATCTGGACAGCTCCTTCTCCGCGCGTTCGGTTAACGAGGGTTTCTCGGGTGGTGAGAAGAAACGCCACGAGATCGCCCAGCTGGAGCTCCTCAACCCCAGGGCCGCCATCCTCGACGAGACCGATTCCGGCCTCGACATCGACGCCCTGCGCATCGTCTCCGAGGGGGTCAACCGCTACTCGGCCCAAGGGGACCGGGCCGTGATGCTCATCACCCACTACACCCGCATTCTGCGCTACATCGACCCCACTTTCGTCCACGTCTTCGTCGACGGACGTGTCGTCGACCAGGGCGGACGTGAGCTGGCCGACAAACTCGAAGCCGAGGGCTACGAGGCCTACGTCAAGGCGGCAGCCGCCAACGGCTGAGTCGTCCGGGGCCAGGGCACGGCAGTCGAAGAAGGAGAGGACCGAAGTGACCTTTGACGTCGAAACGATCCGGCGGGATTTTCCCATCCTGGGTCGCAGGGTGGGGGAACATCCGCTGGTCTACCTGGACTCGGCCAACACCTCCCAGAAACCCCAGGCAGTCGTCGATGCGATCGCCGAGCACTACCTGCAGCACAACGCCAACGTGGCGCGCGCGATGCACGTGCTCGGAGCCGAGGCCACCGAGGCCTACGAGGGGGCGCGAGGCCTGGTGGCGTCCTTCATCGGTGCAGCCGCATCCGAGGAGGTGATCTTCACCAGGAATGCATCCGAGGCGCTCAACCTGGCGGCGAACACTCTGGCGGCCCGGTTGATTCCCGGCGACGAGGTGGTGATCTCCGTCATGGAACATCACTCGAACATCGTTCCCTGGCAATTGGTCTGCGAACGCACCGGGGCGGTGCTCCGCTGGTTCGACGTCACCGACGAGGGACGGCTCGACCTCGAGGCGGCAGAACGCGACGGGTTGATCAACGAACGTACCAGGGTGGTCTCCGTGGCCCACGTGAGCAACGTGCTGGGCACCCGCAACCCCGTTGCCGACATCGCCGCCAAGGCCCATGAGGTCGGCGCGGTGATGGTGGCCGACGCATCCCAGTCGGCACCCCACCAGAACATCGACGTCACCGAGCTCGGGGCCGACCTGGTGGCCTTCACCGGACACAAGATGTGCGGCCCGACCGGAATCGGTGTGCTGTGGGGCAGGGGAGAGCTCCTGGAATCCCTGCCACCCTTTCTCGGCGGAGGGGAGATGATTGAGGTGGTCGAGATGGCCCACTCCACCTACGCGGACCCGCCCCACCGTTTTGAGGCCGGCACCCCGCCGATCGCCCAGGCTGCCGGGCTCGCTGCCGCCATCAGATACCTGCAGGGGATCGGAATGGATGCCATCGCCGCCCACGAGCGCGAGCTGACCGAGTACATGCTCGCCAAGTTGACCAGCATCGATGGGCTGTTGCTGCTGGGACCGGCGGAGGCCGTCGAACGCGGTTCGGCGTGCTCGTTCAACCTGAAAGACATCCACCCGCACGACGTCATGCAGGTGCTGGACTCCCGCGGCATCGCCATCCGGGGCGGGCACCACTGCGCCAGGCCGCTGCACAGGAGGCTCGGTCACCAGAGTTCCACCCGGGCATCGGCCCACCTCTACACGACCCGGGAGGAGATCGATGCACTGGCGGATGCGCTGGTGTTCACCCGCGACTACTTCGGAGCACGATGAACCTCGACGAGCTCTATCAGACGATCATCCTCGACCACTACCGCGAGAAACACCACAGCGGGCTGCGGGAGCCGTACGAGGCCGAGGTGCATCACGTCAACCCGTCCTGTGGTGATGAGCTGACCCTGCGCGTCCACATGGACGGTGACACGATCACCGACATGTCCTACGACGGTGAGGGATGCTCCATCTCGCAGGCTTCCACCTCCGTCCTGGGCGATCTGGTGATCGGCCGGGACGCCGACCACTTCTCCGGGCTGTACGACGACTTCCTGGAGATGATGCACTCCAAGGGGGAGATCACCCCCGACGAGGACCGCTTCGAGGACGCCATCGCTTTCGCCGGCGTCTCGAAGTTCCCAGCGCGCGTCAAGTGCGCCCTGCTCGCCTGGTCGGCCCTGCGGGACGCCGTTAGCCAGGCCTCAGTGAAGGAGAATTGATGTACACCCCCGACCCGCGTCCCTCGGATCTGGTCAAGGACGAACTGCCCGACGACGACCCGACCCCTCCGATCCCCACCGAGGAGGAGATCGAGGAGGCGATGAAGGACGTCGTTGACCCCGAACTGATGGTCAACGTCGTCGACCTCGGTCTGCTCTACGGGGTCACCGTTGACGAGGAGGCAAATGTCACCCTCGACATGACCCTCACCTCACCCACCTGCCCGCTGACCGACCGCATCGAGTACGACACGAAGTACGCGCTTGACGGCCTCGCGAACTCGGTGACCATCAACTGGGTGTGGCTACCGCCGTGGACCTTGGAGATGATCACCGAGGACGGTCGTGAACAGCTGCGGGCCATCGGCTACAACCTCTGAGGCGGTAGGCCCACGTAAGGGCGTCGGGACCAGAAAATCCAGGAACCGTGACCGGCACCGTTGCGGCAGGGAGTCGAGTAGTCTCGGGGGAAGCCGATGATTGGAGGGCGAAGATGCCGAAGCTGACCACCCCGGACCAGGTGAACCTGAACTACACCGACATCGGATCCGGGCGACCCATCGTGATGATCCACGGCTGGCCGTTGTCCGGGGCCGCCTTTGCCGACAATGCCACGGTGCTCGCAGCCGCCGGATACCGGGTGATCACCTACGACCGGCGTGGGTTCGGGCAGTCCGGGAAACCCCGCGACGGCTACGACTACGACACCTTGGCAGCCGATCTTGAGGCCCTGCTGATCGGCCTCGACCTGCGTGATGCGGTCCTGCTCGGGTTCTCCATGGGTGGTGGTGAGGTGGCCCGCTACCTGGCGACGCGCGGATCGGGGCGTGTCAGCGCGGCGATCCTGTCCGGGTCCATCTGCCCGGCCCTGTGCATCACGAAGGACAACCCCGACGGTGCCATGCCCCGCGAGGGATTCCAGGAACTGGCGGATGCCTGCGCTGCTGACCATGCCGGTTTCGTGGACCAGTTCTGTGGCTGGTTCTACAGCAACGATCAAGGGCTCACCGTTTCCGAGGAGGTCCGGCAACGGGCGGTTGAGATCGCCCGGCAGTCGGCCCCGTACGCCGCGGTCGCGACCATTCTCACCTGGGTCGAGGACCTGCGCGAGGACTGTCGTCGTATCGATGTTCCGTTGCTGGTGATCCACGGGGACGGGGACCAGAACGTTCCGCTGGCAAAGTCCAGCGCCCGCATGCCCGAATACGCGCCGCAGGCACAGCTGGTCGTGATCGAGGGTGGGCCTCACGGGATCAACGTCTCTCACGCGGATCAGTGGAACGCGGCTATCCTCAATTTCCTGGCGGGCAGCTAACGAATCCTGTCGGCCGCTTTGCCGCCGCCGGGCGGCGCCTGGACTCCTACTGCGGCCACAGCCGGTTTCTCGGATCCTTGGAGTACTCGTGGCCCTCCACGTGCTTGTCCCGTGTGCGGCTGATGGAATCGAGGTAGGTGTCCGACCCCTGGACGTTCTGGAGCTCGACACGGGTGGTTTCCTCGAACTGATACGACTTGTCGGCGTTTCGGTACCGCGACATGATGTAACCGTAGAAGGCGATGGCGGCGGCCGGCCCCAGCGCCAACAGGGCAAGCCGGATACTTCCCGAGGACGAGCGTTCCAACAGAACCATCCAGAAGGACATGTCCGCTCCCATCACAAGGTTGCCACGAACAACACCAGCCCGATCACGGTGCCGATGACGAGGACCAGGAAGGTCATCAGGTACAGCATTGTCCGGTTGATGGGCACCGACCCCATCACCCGGCCGTTCTGGCCGTTGACCGCCACGAAGTGCTTCAACCCGAGATCGGGCTGGTAGTAGGAGTACAGCCACACCGGCAGATAGACCGTCACCCAGCGTGAACCCCGGAGATCCACGTGTTCGGTGTCCCAGCGGACACCCCGGTCGTACCTCTCCACCATGTTCTCCCCCTTCGCGCGGGTGATGCTGAGCAGGTGGTCCCGGACGATGTGATCCATCTCGGTGATGTTCACGTCGCGGCGTTCGCTCGTGAAACCGCGAAGATAGTTCGGGCTGTAGCGCAGGGCGTCCTTCACGTTGAACGGCAGAATCGCGTTGATGATGTTGTTCGTCTGCGACGGGTCGCCCATGTTTCCGCGTTCCCGGTTGGACTCCAGCAGCAGGTCATCGATGCTCATGTCAAAACTGCGTGCAACGTTGTAGGCATCAGCGGAGTAGTAGGTTTCCCAGGAATCCCCGTGTTTCTCGGTCCAGCTTCCGGTCTGCACCTCGCCCCGTCCCGTCAGATCGCCATGCGCCTGCCCGTCGAACACGAAATAGGGCAGATAGACGCCGACCACGTTCTCGGGGGTGAACTCCCGCTTGAACCTGGGATGGGCATAGAACTTCCGCTGGTTCACGAACTCGCGGATGATTTCCACGGCGTCGTGCTGCAGAACCAGGAACGGGGCCACCGCGTCCGGGGTCGCCCCGTTCGCGATCCTGGAGTTGGGCGAAAGATAGCTGCGGCACCAGTGGCAGCGTACCTGCACGGTCTCGTGCGCATCGATGACCACCTCCGCGCCGCAGCCGTCGCACTTCAGGGTCACCATGCTCTGCCCGGCCAGGTCCTGCGAGGAGTGGGTCACCACGGTGCCCTCCAGGTCCTGGATCCCCCCGGTCAGGTCCACCTGGTCCTCCAGACGCGGTTCGTTGTAACGGGACCGGCAGTTCGCGCAGACCAAAGAGCGGGCCTCGACGACGTAACGGATGTCCGTGCCTCCGCAACTGGTGCACTTGATCATAACGCCGGTGCGGCCGTCGTCAGGAAGCTCGATCACATGGGGGCCGGGTGCCGGCTCCTGGATGCCCTGCTGCGGAGGCACTGGTGTCCCGGGGTTGCCCGGGGCCGCGGGAACAGGGGGTGACCCCGCGCCACGAACCGGATTGGCGTACGGATTCTCGCTCAGGGTGCGGGGCGCCTGCTGGGGCGGGAAAACTCCCGGTTGCGAGGGATACCCGGGCCAGGGCTGCTGGGCCTGGGGATACCCGGTGGCCTGCTGCGGGGGAGGGTAGCCGTGTGGTTGTTGCTGGGGATACCCGGGCGGCCAGGGCTGCTGCCCCCAGTCCTGGCCGCCACTTCCGGAGGCTGTCATGGCTTCGTGTCCTCTTACAACCCGAGCAGTCGCTTCTTCAGCGTGTCGAACTCCTCCTGGGAGACCACCCCGGCGTCGAGCAGCTCCTTCATCTGCTTAAGTTTCGTGACGGGATCCTCCTGGGGGGCCGCCTGTGCGGGCTGTTCGGGCTGCGCGGATTGTGCCGGGGCAGGTTGCTGGAGGCCCCCCATCATCCCGCCCATCATGGGAACACCAATGCCCATGCCGACCAGACCCTGACCGCCCCCGTTCTCCCCCGCGGACTGGATTCCCCGGGCCACGGACTGCTGCATGAAGGAGGTGCCACGGTCCCCACGCAGCGCGTCTGCTTTCTTCACGTCGGAAAGCAGTGCTCGGGTGTCGGCGTCGTACTCGATGGCCGCCAAGGCGACTCGTTCGATGAGGAGACCGCGCCCGGAACGCCACTGGTAGTTCTCCTCGACGGCCTCGCTGAGGGATTTCGCGAACCCGACGGAATCCTGCTGCAGCCGCGTGATGCGGTTTTCTCGCCCAGGATCGTTGGTGTACTTCGAGAAGGCGGCGCCCAGACTGGCCACCACCTCGGTGAAGAGCTGATCGGTCACGGGATTGTCGAAATCGGCGAAGTCGAAGACCTGGTTGTTCGCGATCACGGCACCGGGAATCAGGGTGGAGACGAACAGCAGGGGGTCGACGATCCTGAGCGTGTAGGTGCCGCGGGTGATCGCGCCCACCTGTGCGCCCAAATAGGCATCGTCCCAGTAAACCTCGGACTGGGTGCCGAAGCGATTGTCCGGGAGTTCCTTGAGGTTGACGAAGAAGGCCTGCTGCATCGCGCCCGGCCGTCCGCCGAACTTGATGCGCTCCCACGTGTTTCGGATCACCTGGCTGAACGCCCCGTCACCCGCGAAGACCGACTGGGAGGAAGGATCTTGGCCGTGGAACTCGAATCCGCCTGGTTCCGCCACGAAACCGGTGACCCGTCCGTCCTGGAAGGAGACGAGGCCGTAACCGTCGGGAACCACGATCTTCGAGCCGTTGCTGATGATGTTCTCCGAGCCCTTGGTGTTGGAACCGCGCCCCGCGTTCCTGCCCTCGTTGACAGCCGGGAAGAACGCCGCTGTCGGGCTGATGCCGCGGGGGACCGTGAGAAAATCCAGCCATTGATCGGCGAAGACGCCGCCAAGGGCGCCCGTGAAGGCCTTGATGAAACCCATGTTCTAACTCCTGACTCAGCTGGGGTGGCGATTCGCGGTTGCCACCTCTTCATGGTGCCAGACCCTGGAGTTCAGTGGGAGTCCGAGTGGATGGTGAACACCGTCGCCACAGACTCCGTTGGGTAAACTTCGCGGACGTGCTGCAGGTCAAGGATGTGGAGGTACGCGCCGGGGCGCGGCTCCTGTTGTCCCCGGTCAGTTTTCAGGTAGCCGCGGGGGATCACATCGGGCTGGTCGGTCGCAACGGCGCGGGGAAGACAACCCTCACCCGCATACTCGCGGGGGAGGGGCTGCCCGCGGCCGGGAGCGTCACCAGGTCCGGGCAGCTCGGTTACTTGCCGCAGGATCCCCGCTCGGGGGAACCGGAGCAGCTTGCGCGCGACCGGATCCTGGGGGCGCGCGGGCTGGATCAGGTGATGATGCGTCTCAGACGGGCTGAGCGGGAGATGAGCTTTTCGCAGGGAATCGAGCGGGAGAAGGCCATGGCGGCCTACGCCCGGGCCGAGAATGCGTTGCTGTCGGCCGGAGGATATGCCGCCGAGGCCGAGGCGGCCCGGATTGCCGCCAACCTCGGATTGCCAGAACGCGTCCTCGGACAGCCGCTCTACACCCTCTCGGGTGGCCAACGGCGCCGGATCGAACTGGCCCGGATTCTGTTCTCCGACGCCGACACCCTCCTGCTGGATGAACCCACCAACCATCTCGACGCGGACTCCATAACGTGGTTGAGGGGCTATCTGCAGAGCTTCGGGGGTGGCTTGGTGGTGATCAGCCATGACGTCGGCCTGCTCGAGGCGGTGGTGAACAAGGTGTTCCACCTGGACGCCAACCGCGCCGAACTGGATCTCTACGCAATGGACTGGAAACGCTATCTGCAGCAGCGGGAGACCGACGAGAAACGCCGCAGACGGGAACGCCTGAACGCGGAGCGCAAGGCTTCCCAGCTGATGGCGCAGGCCGACCGGATGCGTGCCAAGGCCACCAAGGCGGTAGCCGCGCAGAATATGGCCAGGCGCGCGGAGAAGTTGCTGTCCGGCGTCGAGGGGGAACGGGAATACGACAAGGTGGCCCGGATTCGTTTCCCCGAACCGGCGCCCTGTGGAAAAACCCCGCTGATGGCCCGCGACCTCTCGAAGGCCTACGGCTCGCTGGAAGTCTTCACCGCCGTCGATCTCGCCATCGACAAGGGCTCCAAGGTGGTGATCCTCGGGTTGAACGGCGCTGGAAAGACCACGATGCTGCGGCTTCTCGCAGGGCTGGAGAAACCGGACGTGGGGGAGCGGGTCCTGGGGCACGGGGCCCGGCTCGGCTACTACGCGCAGGAACACGAGACCCTCGATACCGGCAGATCGGTGCTGGAGAACATGGTCTCCGCTTCCCCTGATCTGGGCGATGTGGAGGTTCGCAAGGTGCTCGGCTCGTTTCTGTTCACCGGGGATGACGTGGACAAACCAGCGAGGGTGCTCTCGGGCGGGGAGAAGACCCGCCTGGCGCTGGCCATGCTGGTCGTCTCGGCCGCCAACGTGCTGCTGCTCGACGAACCGACGAACAACCTCGACCCGGCTTCCCGGGCGGAGGTGCTGTCCGCCCTGCGGTCGTACGCGGGAGCAGTCGTGCTCGTCACCCACGACCCGGGGGCCGTCGAGGCCCTGGAGCCGGACCGGGTGCTGGTCCTGCCCGATGGGGTCGAAGATCTGTGGAGCGACGACTACGCCGAGCTCATCGCCCTGGCCTGACCATGTGGACCGTCAAGAACCTCGGGCTGCCCTACGAGAAGGCCGTTGCGCGGGGACTGATCCGCCAGATCAATCCGTTCAACGGCTACATCGACTCGATCATCGACCAGGTGGACGTGGATGCCATCTGCTGAGCCTACCTGAAGATCGCACTGGATCCGATGTTCGGGGTTTCCCGCACCTCGCTGCAGACCATCCTCATGACGGCCCGCTGCAGGGTGGATGTCATCCACGAGCCACGACACCCTGTCAGGGGGCGCATGCCATCTCCCAACAGCGCCTCCTTGGAGTCGTTGAAACGCTACGTGGTGGACAACGGCTGCGCTCTCGGGATCGCGACCGATGGCGATGCCGACCGACTCGGGGTCATCGACGACAAGGGAAACTTCCTGTACCCGAACCAGATGCGGGTGATTCTCTATTACTACCTACTCAAGTACAGGGGGCGGCGGGGTCCCGTGGCCCGCAACGTGGCCACAACGTCGCTGCTCGACGACGTGGCCCATCGGTTCGGGCAGGAGTGCCACGAGGTCCCCGTCGGGTTCACGTGGGTCTCGGGGAAGATGCTCGAAACTGACGCGATCATCGGCGGCGAGTCCTCCGGCAGCCTCACCGTCAGGGGCACATCTCCGGCAAGGACGGGATCTACGCCGCGACCCTGCTCGTGGAGATGCTGGCCGTGGTCGGCAAACCCATGAGCGAGATCTACGAGGAGATCGAGGAGATCACGGGACAGTTCGCTCCCCACTACATGGCCGAGACCGACTTCACGTTCGATCCGGAACGGAAACCAGAGATTCTGAGGATCCTCATGGAGGAGCACCTTCTCCCGGAGTTCTCGGAGATGGTGTGCGAGGTCTCGTACCAGGACGGTTGCACGGTCTACTTCGAGGACGGGTGGATCATCGCCAGGTTCTCCGGAACCGAACCGCTCCTACGCATCGTCTGCGAGATGCCCACCCGGGAACAAGCTGAACGGGCGTGCGAGGAGTTCAGGACGTTCCTCGGACTGTAGGCAGTCGCCTCGACCGTTTATAACGATCGTCGTTATAATTGCGTCGTACGAACCTCGACGTCCCTGGAGTGACATGAACCTGCGCGATTTCGCGAGCGCCCTGATGCGGTCCTGGTTGGTGATCGCGGCCGCCACCGTAGTGGGCCTGACAGGCGGGTGGGTCGTCGGTAACTCGGCACGCACGGTCTACAGCACCACCTCGCGAGTGGTTGTCCTGGTGGCGCCCTCGGTTGGGACCCCCGAGGATGCGCAGCACGTCACATCCATGATCCGCTCTGAGATGTCGCTCTACCAGGTGCTCGCTCAAAAGGTCGACGTGACTGACCGGGTGGCTTCCCAAGTGCCGGGGATGACGGCCTCTGAAGTGTCGGGTTCGACAGCGGTCACCGTCACGGACCAGGTCATCGCGATCACGGTATCCCTTCCGAACGCGGAGCAGTCTGCTGCGGTGGCCAAGGCGCTGGCCAATGAGCTGGCCGGCGAGATCAAGAACCTGCACTCCGGAGATCAGCAACTGATCCGGGTAGAGGCCGTGACGGCCCCCGCAAAAACGGTCCCGGCTGGGGTTGGCCATGTGACATCAGCGGCTTCAGGAGGCGTACTGGGTCTTGCCATCGGTATCGCCATCGTATGGGGGCTGGCTTCGCTGCGGCCTTTGGTCGCGTCAGGCGGTGCCCTGACCGCCGGCGGACGGCTGGTGTTCCGTGCCGAGGCGGATGAGACGGCGTTTGAACAGCTGGCAGCGGTGCTCTCTCCTCACCTGGATGAATCAGCGACAGGAAAAGTGGTCTTGGTGGGCACCGGGGAAAAAGTGAACCTGGGGCCGTGGTGCCGAGGTCTCGGGGAACGGCTGGGTGCCGATGCGGTGACTGTGACGGCTGCCCCCAACGGGGCCGATCCCGTCGCTCTGCGTGCCGTGGCCGGGGGAGAAGTGACTGTTCTGCTCACAGACCAACGGGACACGCTCAAGCAGGTCAGGGGAATTGTCGATCTCCTGGAAGCAGCAGGAGCCAAGCTCGTGGCTTGTCTGGTCGTCAGCCATGCCCGATCGTGAGCACACGCGAGGGGGGAACCGCCGGGGTTTCGGCGTCAACCCCCAGCAGCCGCGATTCCGGCTCAGTGCGGCGGTGATTCATCATCGTCAGGAGCGATGCCAGAGCCGACCACCAGATGAAGCTCACAGGAAAATTCTTCGTCAGGTACGTGTCGAAGGCGAAGCCGACGAGAGTCGCCACCAAGCCGGAAGCGATCGCACGCTCGATGACTCCGCGTGCCCGCCACCAGGCCCAGCAGACAATTCCGGCCAGCACGAGCAACAGGGTAAGGCCGATCAGTCCCTGCTCAGAGAAAACCGCCACATAGGTGTTGTGTGCATGCGAGAGCGTGATGCCCTCGGGCATCTGTTTCGAACCATGGGCACCGGCCTGGGGGAGACTCTTGGTCTCGAAGGCGTACCAAGGCCACAATACGCCGTAACCAACTCCGAAGATCAAGGTCGGAAGGGAATCGAGCGCCTGCGCTATGCCGTAAGCCCAGGTCTCGACACGGCCCGCCCCCGTCAGCTTGAAGCCTCGCTGTTCCATGACATGCCACGCGACTGCGGCGAAGGTGGTCGTGCCGACCGCGGCACCAGAGATCACCAAGGGCAATCGGTTCGGGTGGCGCTTGGCCATGTCAATGATTGAGGGCAGTAGGAAAAGAGCCAGGAACAACGCAAGAGTGATGACACCGGTCCGGGCTCCAGTCGCCATGATCCACATCACATACGCTGCTGCTGACAGTGCCGACAGGACGCGCCGATAATTCACGAGCACCGCTGCCACGCAGATCGCCAGACCCAGCAAGAGGGCGGTGTGCAGCACGGCAGCGCCCGCGAGGCGGGTGGCCCATCGACCATACAACTCTGCGTTCTCGGCGTTCCACCACACGCCAATGGGAGTTGTCACGGCCCCGGCAAAAGCGAACCACCAGAGGACATCGAACAGTTGGGAGGGGGAAACCAGGTTGACGGCGAGGACGGCGAGCAGGCATGTCAATCCTGCCGTGATCAATGGGTTTACGAGGTACGACAGGGGGACGGGAACCACCGCCGAGGGGACTCCGTATTCCACACTGACCCAGTGCTTCGCCAAGGGCAGCGATACTGCTGCGATCACCAGGAGGAGGGTGAAAGCCGCTGTGGCAGTGACCAATGCCTTGGAGGGGGGCTTCCGTAGTGGGTCTTCGCGCAGCTTCACAGCGGTGGCGACGGCCAGGATCGCTACTGCGGGCGCCAGGAAGAGCTGGAAAAAACTAATTCCTGTGTCAGCCACCTGATCTTCGCTGACCACCGCAGAGGCGAAGACGAGCAGGCAGGCGCACACGATCACGGCCAAGAGGCTCCAGTGATTCAGCTGCAGGCGCGTCGTGGTGGCACGCGAAGAACCTGGGACAGAATGCAGCACGCCGCCATTCTAGAGGTTCTCCGGGAGCGGGTTTCTCCGTCCCGGAGCCGGGCGGGGATCACAGGCACCGGAACGTGCTGATGGTGAAGGCCGCAGTGGTCGTCGTCGCGGTGGGGGCCGTGTAGGTGTGGAAGGCGTTCGGCCCCATTGCGACGAGGTCGGCCGCGGCATCGGCGGACAGGTTCAACGGGTGGGTGAGTTCCTGCCGGTCCAGGAGATCGAAACCGGTCATCGAACCGTCCAGCCGTTCCAGTTTCTCCGGGCCGAGTCCCAGCAGACCGAGCGATTCACGCAGTTCCACGAGATGCTCCCCGCCCGGGGTCACCACCACGAGCCGCCCGCCCGGGGCGAGTATCCGGGCGAACTCGTCCGGATTGCGGGGAGCGAAAACGCAGAGCACGGCGTCCAGGACTCCCGATGCGATGGGCAGGCGACGCCAGACGTCGGCAACGACGGATCCCAGGCGTGGGCTGCGTCCGGCCGCGCGGCGACAGGCCGCCGGAGAGACATCCACCGCCAGGCCGGTCGCCCCGGGGGCCGCGTCGAGGAAAGCACCGATGTAGTGGCCGGTTCCAGCCCCCGCATCAAGGACCCGGTCGGCGCCAGCCAAGGCGGCGACCACCCTCCGGGTCAGTGGCTCGTACCACCCCCTGGACAGGAAACGGTCGCGCGCGGCGAGCATCCCGGGGGTGTCGGCGTTCCTCGGTGCGGCCCGCAGTAGCAGGTTCAAGTACCCCTGCCGGGCGACGTCGAAGCAGTGGCGGTTCTCGCAGCCGAGCGTTGTGCCGGCCAATTCCAGGGAAGCGGTGCAGACCGGGCAGTGGAGCCAGGGGATCACACGGGAGAGTCCCTCGGGAACGGGGCGGGCCATCACGGCGCCCACGATAGTGTGTGGTCCGTGCAAGACAAGCCTGTTGTTCTCGTTACCGGGGCGACGCGCGGCATCGGCCGTGTCATCGCCGAGAAGTTCCGCGACGCGGGGTACCGCGTCGCGGGCACCCACCGCGCCGGAGGTGAGGTTCCCGAGGGCGTGCTGCCTGTTGAATGCGATATCACGGACCAAACCCGGGTGGACGCGGCCTTCGAGAGGGTCGAGGCCGAGCTGGGGAGCGTGGGGGTGCTCGTCGCGAATGCCGGTGTCACGAAGGACACCCTGCTGGCGCGGATGTCGGATGCGGACTGGGACGCGGTGATCGACACCAACCTGACCGGCACCTTCCGCGTGGTGCGGCGGGCGGTCCGCCCCATGACCCGCGCTCGGTTCGGGAGAATCATCCTGATCTCCTCGGTGGTCGGGTTGCTCGGATCGCCCGGGCAGGTCAACTACGCGGCCTCCAAGTCGGCGCTGATCGGCATGGCCCGCAGCCTCACCCGCGAACTGGGAGGCAGGAACATCACCGCCAACGTGATCACTCCCGGGTTCATCGAGACAGACATGACTGCGGCACTGGACGAGAAGGTCGTCGAGGGCTACCGGGAACGAATCCCGGCAGCACGCCTCGGGCGGGCCGAGGACGTCGCGGGTGCGGCGTTGTTCCTCGTTGGGGCAGGATATGTATCGGGCGCCGTCATCCCGGTCGACGGCGGCCTCGGAATGGGGCACTGAGAAAAACCAAGGAGCATCTACATGGGAATCCTCGAAGGCAAGAACATCCTGGTCACCGGAGTGACCATGGACACATCCATCGCCTACCGCGTCGCCGAGATCGCGCAGGCTGAGGGCGCGAAGGTGGTCGTCAGCAACCTCGGACGGGCCGTCGGACTGACGCGGCGCGTCGTTGGGCGGCTCGCGACCGTTCCGCCCGTTCTGGAACTCGACGTCACCGATCCCGAACACCTCGCGGCGTTGCCCGGGCAGCTTCGTGAACACTTCGGCGACCGCCTGGACGGCATCGTCCACTCCATCGCCTTCGCCAATCCCGAGCGGGCCCTCGGCGGGGCCTTCCTGAACACCGAGTGGAAGGACGTCGGGATTTCCCTGAACACCTCCACCTACTCCTACGTGTCGCTTGCGGTGGCCTGCCGGGAGCTGCTGCACGCCGGGTCCTCCATCGTCGGCCTCACCTTCGACGCCCGGGTCACCTGGCCGCACTACGACTGGATGGGGGTGGCCAAGGCCGGGCTCGAATCGGCCAGCCGTTACCTGGCCCGTTACCTGGGCTCCGAGGGCATCCGGTCCAACCTGGTCGCTGCTGGGCCCATCGACACCATCGCGAAGAAGGCCATTCCCGGGGCCGAGGAGTTCAACGACATCTGGGGACAGCGGGCACCCCTCGGATGGGACCCCGTCGACACCACGGCCACAGCGAAGGCCGTCGTGGCGTTGCTGTCCGACTGGTTCCCCGCCACCACCGGCGAGGTGATCCACGTCGACGGCGGCCTCCACTCCACCGGAGCCTGACAGGACCCGGAGGGTTTCGCGGGTGGATTCGAGGTTCTTGCCCGCGAAACCCCCGGTACGGGTAACGTTGGCCGCATGGCAGTGGTGGCAGCGCTCGAAGATGTGACGGTCAGGCGTGGGAACTCGAATCTGTTGGATTCGGTGAACCTGAATATCGGAGAGGACGAGCGCTGGGTGCTGCTGGGTCCCAACGGGGCAGGCAAGACCACCCTGTTGTCCATGCTTTCCGCGAACCTGTTCCCGACCTC
Organism: uncultured Propionibacteriaceae bacterium; assembly: GCA_938012815.1. Classification (GTDB taxonomy): domain Bacteria; phylum Actinomycetota; class Actinomycetes; order Propionibacteriales; family Propionibacteriaceae; genus Arachnia. The sequence continues at coordinate 15,383 of CALLVV010000021.1, read as the reverse complement.
CGGTACGGTTCGTCTGCTTGACGAGGTGCTGGGCCGGGTGGACGTGTTCGAGCTGCGGCCCCGCATCGGGTTGACGTCCTCCTCTCTGGCTGAACGCATTCCCGCCGGGGAACGGGTCCTCGACGTGGTGATCTCGGCCGCCTGGGCAGTGATAGGGCGCTGGCGCGAGGAGTACGACAGCGGCGACGAGGGACGTGCCCGCGGCCTGCTCTACTCCCTCTACGTGGATCACCTGGCGGATCGCACCTTCGGGACTCTCAGCGAGGGGGAGCGCAAACGCGTGCAGATCGCCCGGGCGCTGATGACCGACCCGGAGCTGCTGCTCCTCGACGAGCCCGCCGGCGGGCTCGACCTGGCTGGCCGCGAGGCTCTCGTTAGCACCCTGACCGAGCTCTTCCAAGACCCCGGCTCCCCGGCCAGCGTCCTGGTGACCCACCACGTCGAGGAGATCCCCGATGGTGTCACCCACTGCCTGCTGCTCTCCGGGGGACGGGTGACTGCCGCCGGGCCCTTGGAGGAAACGCTCACCGACGCCAACCTGAGTGCCACATTCGGAATGGACCTGGTGGTCGCCCGCACCGATGACGGCAGATGGAGTGCCCGTTCCCGCCCCGCGTCCCGGGGCTGAGAACGGCAGAGCGGGAGACGTGTGCAACACCCGCTGGCCCGATGCCGGTTCGTTGACGATAACCTTGGAGGCGTTGGCGACAGAGCAAAGGAGTTCCAATGGCAACACCGAACACCCGCACCGAATCCGACTCGATGGGCACCATTGAGGTGGCCTCCGACCGGTACTGGGGTGCCCAGACCGAGAGGTCGCTTCACAATTTCGACATCGGGCGCGAGACCTTCGTGTGGGGTCGGCCGATGGTCAAGGCGCTCGGCATCCTGAAGAAGTCCGCGGCGCTGGCGAACGCGGAGCTCGGAGAGCTTCCGCGCGACATCGCCGATCTCATCGCCAAGGCCGGCGACGAGGTCATCGAGGGCAAACTGGATGACCACTTCCCGCTGGTGGTGTTCCAGACCGGGTCCGGCACCCAGTCCAACATGAACGTCAACGAGGTCATCTCCAACCGCGCCATCGAGCTGGCCGGAGGCGAACTCGGCACCAAGACCCCCGTCCATCCCAACGACCACGTCAACCGCGGCCAGTCGTCCAACGACACCTTCCCGACGGCCATGCACATCGCCGTGGTCAATGAGCTGGCGGCCATGTATCCGCGGGTCCGGAAACTGCGCGACACCCTGGACGCGAAGGCCAAGCAGTACGACGACGTGATCATGGTCGGGCGCACCCACCTGCAGGACGCCACCCCGATCCGCCTCGGCCAGGTGTTCTCCGGCTGGGTGGCCCAGATCGACTTCGCCCTGGAAGGCATCGAGTACGCCGACTCGCGTGCCCGTGAACTGGCGATCGGCGGCACCGCCGTCGGCACCGGCCTGAACGCCCATCCCAGGTTCGGGGCGCTCACCGCCGAGAAGATCTCGGAGGAGACCGGCATCGAGTTCAAGCAGGCCGCCAACCTCTTCGCGGCGCTGGGCGCCCACGACGCGCTGGTGCTGGTCTCCGGTGCGCTGCGGGTCCTGGGTGATGCCTTGATGAAGATCGCCAACGACGTGCGCTGGTACGCATCCGGACCCCGCAACGGCATCGGCGAGCTGCTCATCCCGGAGAACGAACCCGGATCCTCCATCATGCCCGGCAAGGTGAACCCCACCCAGTGCGAGGCCATGACGATGGTGGCGACGAAGGTCTTCGGCAACGACGCCACCGTCGGTTTCGCAGGCTCCCAGGGCAATTTCCAGCTCAACGTGTTCAAGCCGGTCATGGCATGGTGCGTGCTCGAGTCCATCCAGCTGCTCGGCGACGCCTGCGTCTCCTTCGACTCCAACTGCGCCTATGGCATCGAACCGAACGAGGAACGGATCCAGGCCAACCTGGACACCAACCTGATGCAGGTGACCGCCCTCAACCGGCACATCGGCTACGACAAGGCGTCGAAGATCGCCAAGAACGCCCACCACAAGGGGCTGTCGCTTCGCGAGTCGGCCCTGGAGCTGGGCTTCCTGACCGACGAGCAGTTCAACCAATGGGTGGTTCCCGCCGACATGACCCACCCGAGCGCCGCCGACGAGTGAGGCTGTGACGCCGGGATACCACTGAGGGAGGTTCCCGGCTGGATCGATGAATGCGGCGCCCGCCCTCCGGGAAGGAGGGCGGGCGCCGCATTCGCCGGGCATCCGAAGGTCGCGATGCGGCAGACAGCGCCCCGTGACGCGTTCGAGCGCAATCGGTCTCCTGGCGGAGTTGTTCCTGGTTCTGTTGATGCCGGGGGCGATTCTGGGCGGGGACACCAGTCCGGCCTTCATGGGCCCTGGGAACAACCTTCGCGATCTTCGATGCGACCGTCCCCTCACGTCGGCTGCGTTGGATGAGGACGGTGCATTCGGTGTTGTCCTTCTTCTACAACGCCATCGTCATGGCCATTGTGTTCAGGATCATCACGGGCTGACCGGTGCGGTCGTTTCACGGTCAGGAATCCTGGTCCCGTGGCCGCTTCTCCGCGCCATCGGTTGCCGCGTAGCGCTGCGCGATGATGGTGCAGGCTATGAGTTGGAGGGTGTGGAAGACCATCAGGGGGAGGACGATCAGCCCCATGGTCTGGCCCGCGAACAGTACCGTCGCCATCGGCACCCCCGTTGCCAATGACTTCTTCGTGCCGCAGAAGACGATGGCGATCTCGTCGGCGCGGCCGAACCCGAGGGTTCGGGCCAACTGCCGGGTGAAACACAGCATGAACGCCAGGGTTACAAGACACAGTGCCAGCATGATCAGCAGCTCTGTGCCGGTTGCGGTGATGCCGTTGCGGCGGAGGTCCCCGAAGGCGCCATAGACCACCAGGCAGATCACGCCCTGGTCCAGCCACTTGAGGTTCTTGCGGTTGCGCGCCATGAAGTCCGCGGTCCAGGGGCGTGAGAACTGCCCGAGGATGAAGGGCAGCAACAACTGGACCATCACGGCGCCGAAGGAACCCCACCCGATGGGGGCGGTGCCCGTGGTGGGCAGTAGCGCCATCATCAGCAACGGCGTCAGGACCACCCCGAGCAGGTTCGAGGTGGTGGCCGAGACGATGGCCCCCGCGATGTTGCCGCCGGCTATGGACGTGAACGTGATCGACGACTGCACCGTGGACGGCACCAGTGTCAGGAAGGCCAGCCCCAGCGCCAGGCCGGGGGAGTACCAGGGCAGGTGCAGCAGACCCAGACCGATGAGCGGGAACACCACGAAGGTACAGGCGAAGATCGTCAGGTGAAGCCGCCAGTGCTTCAGGCCGGCCCACGCCTCGGCCGTCGACAGGCGAGCCCCGTAGCCGAGGAACAGCAGGAAGATCGCAACCTTCGTCGCCCAGTCGAGGACATCGGTGGCCGTTCCGGAGGTCGGTAGTAGGAACCCGACTAGAGCGGAGAACAGGATGTAGAGCAGGAACGGGTCCTTCATCTTCGACCACACGAGATCCGAGCCTACAGTTCTTCCACGAAGCCTTTCCGCCGGGAAGGCAAGTCGATCATGGCGGGGACGGCTTCCCGCGGGACCTCTTCTTCCCGAACCACAGAGCTCCTCCAGCGGCGCCGGGAAGGAGGGCTGTCAGCCACATGAGCCACCACCAGGGCTGAGGAGTGGGATCATCGCTGGCCTCCCCGAGTGGGACTGAACGTGCCCATGCGACGAAGGCATCCCCGACGGGTAGGAACCCGAGGGCGAAGGCCGTTCCCGGGCCGGCCGGCAGCGGCATGCCGAGCAGGTCGGCCTCCCGGTCCAGGACCGTGGCGAGTTCGACGTCCCCGTGGCGGCGGGCAGCTGCCAGCGTCACCGCGGAGGCGCTCGCCGAGACCCCGTTGACGAGCGGGCCGGAATCCACGTCCCCGGGGGTGTCCACGCCGTGCGCGTGTTCCCGGATCCCCATCAGCCCCAGTGTCGGGGACAAGAAAGTCTGCTTGTAGATCTCCCATTCGCGGGAGGCCCGGTCCGGGTCGATGTCGGGCAGGAACACCTGGATGAGCGACTGCGATGCGCCGCGTGCCCGGGACTCCCCGCGCTGGTGAACCAGCAGCCCGTTGCTCGGATCCCGGTACGCCTCCATCGCCTCGAACCACCGTTTCGTGACGCCGGCCAGTCCGGGAACCTCGACGATCCGGCTGGCCCGGTGCACGGCGGCGAGCGCCACGACGACGTCACAGGGCCACGCCGAACCGGGATAGGACGACGGCAGGGGATTCTCATCAAGGGCCCCCGCGATGGCCCGGGCCTCGGAGGAGACCTCGGCCAGCTGCGCCGCATCCCCGGTCAAGGCGGCACGGTCCACCAGCAGGAGCAGCCGCCACCCGTGGTAGAAGGTCCCGTGCGGCAGCAGATCGTTGGTTCCGAAACGACCGGCGACCACCGGGTTTCCGGTCTCGGCGATGACCCGTTCCAGGAGCGCGAGGTGGCTTTGGGGATCGCGACCCGAACGAGCCAGGTTCCCGGCCGCCAGGCCGGTCAAAGCCCAGGTGAAGAACTCGCCCTCGGGAAACAGCGCTTGCATCTCGGATGCGGCCGATGGCGCCTTCCCGGCCAGCCAGGAGAGCTGGGAGGCGACCACCTCCGGGCCGCGCAGCCCGGGCAGGGTGGCGCGGCCCAGGTGGACCAGCGACAGCAGGGAGACCAAGGCCAGCGCCGATGCCAGGATTTTTCGGACCACGTTTCGAGAGTAGTTCGTCAAGAGGATCCAACGCCCAGCAGTGGGTGGAAAATGCCCGTTCGCCGCGTGCACCTGGGCCCCTTCAGCCAAGTGCTGATGAGAAACCCGGACACCGATCCATTGTTGCGAGGTGAACTTTCATGGCTCGTGAACGCGGTGAGTGCATCCGTTTCTTGAGTGGGGCGGCCCCTCCGGCGAGGTCACCCATTACTCTCGCGGGCATGCGCCTCGATATCACCGACCCCAACGATCCTCGGATGGGTGACTACGTTTCGTTACGGGACTCGCAGCTACGGCGCAGCATGGAAGCGGAACGGGGAATCTTCATCGCGGAGGGCGACAAGATCATCCGGCGGGCAGCCGCGGTCGGATGCCGTCCCAGGTCTTTCCTGCTGGCGGCTAAATGGCTGCCCGGTCTGGGGGATGTGCTCGCGGCCTGGCCCGATGTCCCGTGCCTGGTCGCGGATGACCGGCTGATCGAGCGGGTGAGCGGCTTCCACGTGCACCGCGGGGCCCTCGCAAGCTTCGAACGACCCGATGAGACGCCGTGGGAGGTCATCCTCGGCGCTCGTCGCGTCCTGGTGTGTGAGGACCTCGTCGACCATGCAAACGTCGGATCCATCATCCGCGTCGCCGCTGCCCTCGGGTGGGATGCCGTGGTGATCTCCCCGGGCGGTGCGGACCCCCTCTACAGGCGGGCCATCAAGGCCTCCATGGGAACCTGCTTCCAGGTCGGGTGGCGGCGCATGACCGATTCCGTCACGGACCTGGCCCGGTTCCGGGCGGCCGGGTTCGAGGTCGCCGCCACCACCCTTTCGCCGGGGGCCACACCACTGACCGGTTACCGGGCCCCGGAGAAACTGGCGCTGCTGCTCGGCTCCGAGGGGCATGGGCTCAGCGCCGACTGGCTGGACGCCTCGGATGTCCGTCTCGGGATCGAGATGGCGGCGGGGGTTGATTCGCTGAACGTGGCCACCGCCGCAGCCATCCTCGCCCACTGGCTGCGGCTGTGATCAGCCGCTGGTTTTCGGAAGGCCGGGACGGAGGGCGATTCTTGACGGTGCGGGGCTCGGCGGGGCCGGCGATGAGGTTTCCGGGGGCTCCCGAGCCGTAGGCTCGCCACAGCGCGTCTGGTTGCAGTTTCCCTGGCCATCACCCGTGCCGGGGTCGCCCTTGCAGGCCGAACCTTTTGACGTGAGGTGCTTGACCGACATAGTTCGCTTTCGACGCGGAGCCATACCACCGTGGCCCACCCACCGGCGATGATTCTCTCAGCCGACCGTGGCGAAACGCGCATCGCATCCCGGATGGCGAGTTTCGACGGTCCGGCTCACCCCTCACCGGGACGCGGCGCGGAATCCCGCTTGGGGGAGACCGGCCAGTCCTCGGGGTAACGCCACGCCAGATCAGCCACCTGGGCATCCAGTTTCCGACGGGAACGATCCGATAGGCGATCCCCGAAAACGGTGCCGTTCAGATGGTCGGTCTCGTGCTGGAAACAACGGGCCAGCAGCCCCGTTCCGAGCAGCTCTATCTCCTTGCCGTAGGCGTCCTGGCCCCGGCAGATGGCCCTGTCGGGACGGGGAACCCCGGAGTAGCCGCCGGGCCACGACAGGCAACCCTCCTCGGTGACGTCGAGGTTACGGTCCTTGCCTCTGGGAAGCTCCACCACCGGATTGCAGACCACCCCGCGCTGGACGTGTTCATCGGCGTCCGGGCACTCGTAAATGAAAACGGAAACCCCGATCCCCACCTGGGTGGCAGCCAGACCGACCCCCTCGGCGGCCCGCATCGTGGCGAACATGTCGCGGACGAGCTCGTGCAGCTCGTCCCCGAAGTCGGTGACGGGCCTGGTGGTCTCGTGCATCACGGGGGTGCCCCAGCGCGTGATGGGACGGATGCGGCCGCCGGTGGTGAGGTCCTCGGACATCGATCTTCCTGTTCTCCGGTTCGTCGTGCAGGGCAACAGTATGCCCGCTGCCACACTGGACGCCATGAAAGGACCCTGGGGTGCACTGACCGCCGAATACCGGAGCCACCTGGAGACCGAGCGCGGCCTGTCCCAGAACACCATTCGTGCCTACCAGGCGGACCTGACCGGGCTGGCCTCGGCGGCGCGGGTTCCGCCCGGCCGGGTCACCCTCGCGCACCTGCGTTCCTGGCTCGCCGATCAGGCCGACTCCGGGACCGAGCCCGCGACCCTGCAGCGCCGTGTCTCCTGCGCCCGGGGTTTCTTCGCATGGGCGCACCGGGAGGGTTTCATTGCCTCGGATCCGGCGACCCGGTTGCGCGCCCCCCGGCGGCCACGCACCCTACCCGAGGTGCCAACCGAGACCCAGGTGGGTGATGCCATCGCATCCCTGGCCTCGGCCGCCGCCGACGGTGATCCGATCGCGCTGCGCGACATGGCCCTGGTCGAGCTGCTCTACGCCAGTGGACTGCGCATCTCGGAGGCCTGCGGTCTGGGATTGCGCGACGTGGATTTCGAGAACTCGACGGTGCGGGTGCTGGGCAAGGGCGACAAGGAACGCACCGTTCCCATGGGTGCTCCGGCCCGGTGCGCCCTCGACGCGTGGTTGGCGGTTCGGGACCGTGTGGCGGGGCCGGACAGCCCGCCCCGGTTGTTCCTCGGCGCCCGGGGCGGCGGTCTCGACCCCCGGGTCGCCCGCCGCGTGGTCCATGCCGCAACGGCGGCGGGTGGCGCATCCGTCGGCCCTCACGCGTTGCGGCACGCCATGGCCACTCACCTGCTGGCCGGGGGGGCGGATCTGCGCAGTGTTCAGGAACTGTTGGGGCACGCCTCCGTGGCGACCACTCAGCGGTACACCCACGTCACGAACGAGAGACTCCGGGCGGCCTTCCAACAGGCCCATCCCCGGGCATGAGGGAATCAGTGAACCAGGGTGAGGGGATCGATGACCTGGCCGTTCCGCCAGGCCATCCAGTGCAGGTGACAGCCCGTGGAGTAGCCCGTGCTGCCGACGTGACCCACCACGGCTCCTGCCTCTAGGACCCGGCCCGCCGTGACCTCGATTCCCGGCATGTGGGCGTATCCGGTGCGGATCCCGGAGTGCTCCACCACCACCCGATAGCCGTAGCCGCCGTCATAACCGGCGGAGACCACCGTCCCGGCCCAGGGCAGGTGGATCGCGGTACCGCAGGCCGCCCCGATATCCGCCCCGTCATGGAGTTTCAGGGTCCCGGTGACCGGATGCACCCGCATCCCGAACGGGCTGGTGATGGGGCCGGCAACCGGAAGGGAACCGGGTTCGGGCGCCGGCCCCGGGACATGGGCGGGCGGAAGCCAGGTGACGGGCGGTGGGGTTGTGCCGTGCGGCAGCAAACGAATGGGCGGGGACTTCAGGTAGAGCATCGGGTCGTGGTAGATGGTGCCATCCGTCAGACCCCAGTGCAGGCAATACCGGGGATCGCAGTGCGGCGGTCCCGCCAGGTGTCCGATCACCTCACCCGCCCTGACCTGGGTTCCTTCGGGCAGCGATCCGGCGACGGGGGTGTAGGTGGTGCGCAACCCGTTGCCGTGATCGACGGAGACCGAGGGGCGACCCGCGACCTCCCCGTTGAAATAGATCGTCCCGACCGCTGCGGAACGTACCTCCGCTCCTTGGTCGGCGGCCAGATCCACACCACGGTGCCCGGCGGAATAAGGGGATGTGCCGCCATCGAAGGGGCGCAGCAGCGCGCCCGGCACGGGGGCCGAGAGAACCAGCCCCGTATCCGCGTTCGCCACCGCGGGGAACAGGATCAACGCCAGAAGGATCAGTGGGAGCAGTGCCTTCCTCATGCCTTTCACTGTGGGTAGCGGAGCGTGGCGGCCTCTGGGATCGGGGAAGTTCGTCCCCGGTGTTGAAAACCTTACGCATCAGTTGAAAACCTTACGTTCAGGGGCCTAGGATTGGCCGCGCAATCGGTCTGTCCGATTGACGTCGCATGCGCCGCAACGGGAACCGTCGGCGGTGGTGTGGTCCCGGGATTCCGCGTCACGGGTGCCGCCGCCGGGCGCATCAGGAAAGGGCCCAGCGGGTCCGATAACAACCACCAGCGCGAGCTCCGCTCGCCATTGACAAGTGCGGGCGTTGGCGCGCCCGCCGCGAAAGGAACGGCCATGGCCGTCGTGACCACCCGTCAGCTCCTCGAGTCCGGTGTCCACTTCGGGCACCAGACTCGCCGTTGGAACCCGAAGATGAAGCGTTTCATCTTCGCCGAACGCAACGGGATCTACATCATCGACCTCCAGCTGTCGCTCAGCTACATCGACAGCGCCTTCTCGTTCGTCAAGTCCACCGTCGCCCGCGGCGGGCAGGTACTCTTCGTCGGAACCAAGAAGCAGGCCCAGGAGGCCATCGCCGAGCAGGCCACCCGGGTCGGCATGCCGTATGTCAACCAGCGCTGGCTGGGTGGCATGCTCACCAACTTCCACACCGTCACCAAACGGATCCAGCGCCTCAAGGAACTCGAGGGCATGGATCTGACGGACTCCGCCAGCAGCGGCCTGACCAAGAAGGAACTGCTGCACCTCGAGCGTGAGAAGAACAAGTTGAGCAAGACCCTCGGCGGCATCCGCGACATGGTCCGCACCCCGCAGGCCGTCTGGGTGGTCGACACCAAGAAGGAACACCTCGCAGTCGACGAAGCCCGCAAACTGCGCATCCCCATCATCGGGATCCTCGACACCAACTGCGATCCCGACGAGGTCGACTACGCGGTCCCCGGCAACGACGACGCCATCCGGTCGGTCGCCCTGCTGACCCGCATTATCGCCGACGCCGTCGCCGAGGGCCTGATCCAGCGTTCCTCCGGCCGCAGCGGCGAGGAGGCCGAGGCCGAGCCCATGCCCGACTGGGAGCGTGAGCTCCTGGCCCAGGGCGACAACGCCGCCGCGGAGACGCCGGAAACCGCCGAGACCCCTGCCAAGACCGAGTCCGACGTAATTTCACAAGACAAGACGGGAAACTGACATGGCAATCACTGCTGCTGACGTCAAGAAGCTGCGCGACGCCACCGGCGCGGGAATGATGGACGCCAAGAAGGCCCTCACCGAGGCCGAGGGCGACTACGAGAAAGCCATCGAACTGCTTCGCATCTCCGGGCTCGCCAAAGCCGCCAAGCGCACCGACCGCGAGGCCACCAACGGCATCGTCGCGGGCAGGGACGGCGTCCTCATCCAGTTCGCCGCCGAGACCGACTTCGTGGCCAAGAACGCCGAGTTCGTCGGGCTGGGCAATCAGATCGTCGAGGCAGTCGCCACCTCCGGCGCCAAGGACCTCGAGGCCGCAAAGGCCGCTCAGCTGGGTTCTGCCACCGTCCAGGATGCCGTGCAGTCGCTGGCCGCCACGATCGGCGAGAACCTGTCGCTGGTCAACGTGGCCAACTACGACGGCGACACCCACCTGTACCTGCACCGTCGCGCCTCCGACCTGCCGCCCCAGGTCGGTGTCCTGGTCGAGTACACCGGTGGTGACGAGGCCCTCGTCCACCAGGTCGCGATGCACATCGCAGCCATGAGCCCGGTCTACGTCTCCCGCGACGAGGTTCCCGCCGATGTGGTGGACAACGAACGCCGCATCGCCGAGGCCACCGCCCGTGAGGAGGGCAAACCCGAGGGTGCGATCCCGCGCATCGTCGAGGGGCGTCTCGGCGGGTTCTACAAGGACGTCGTGCTGCTGGACCAGCCTGCTGTCTGGGAGGACAAGAAGACCGTCGGTGACGTCCTCGAAGCCGCCGGGGTCGAGATCAAGCGCTTCGCACGCCTGGCCGTGGGTGCCTGATCCGGACCAAGCGAAACGAGCGTGTCCCTTTGGGGGCGCGCTCGTTTCGCTTGGGACGATATTGTGTGCCGTGACGCGTCACCCACCAGGAAGGCAGACCCCATGAACAAGCCATACCAGCGCGTGCTGCTGAAACTCTCGGGAGAGGTCTTCGGCGGAGGGAAACTGGGGGTCGATCCCGTAGTCATATCCAGCATTGCCAAGGAGATAGCCGCGGTGGTCTCCGGGGGCGCCCAGGTGGCCGTGGTGGTGGGCGGCGGCAACTACTTCCGCGGAGCCGAACTGAGCAACAACGGCATGGCCCGGGACCGGGCCGACTACATGGGAATGCTCGGCACTGTCATGAACGCCATAGCCCTGCAGGACTTCCTGGAGAAAGAGGGAGTCCACACCCGGGTCCAGTCGGCTATCAACATGGCCCAGGTGGCCGAACCCTACATCCCGCGTCGCGCGGAACGCCACCTCGAGAAGGGCCGCCTGGTCATCTTCGGGGCCGGTTCTGGAATGCCCTATTTCTCCACCGACACCGTTGCCGCCCAGCGTGCCCTCGAGATTGGTGCCGAGGTGCTGCTCATGGGCAAACAGGGAGTGGACGGAGTCTACGATTCGGATCCGCGCACCAACCCGGAGGCGAGACGTTACGAACGCCTGACCCACGACGAGTTCCTGTCCCGGGATCTCAAGGTCGCCGACGCCACCGCCATCGCGCTGGCCCGCGACAACGCCCTCAACATCATTTTCTTCAACCTGTCCGAGCGAGGCAACATCGGCCGCGTCGTGCAGGGCGAACCCATCGGGACGTTCGTTTCCCGCTGACAACCCATTAGGTAAAGGAGAGCGGCAATGATCGCCGACGTCGAAAAGGAAACCCAGTCCAAGATGCAGCAGGCGGTGGACCATGCCCGCGAGGATCTGTCGACCGTTCGTACGGGCCGGGCCCACCCTGCCATGTTCAACCGGCTCAACGCGGACTACTACGGGGCGCCGACGCCGCTGCAGCAGCTTGCGACGTTCAACTCGCCCGACCCCCGGACCATGCTGATCACCCCCTTCGACCGCAGCGCCATCGCTGCCATCGAGAAGGTCATCCGGGAGGCTGATCTCGGGGTCAACCCGAGCAACGACGGAAACTCCATCCGGGTCGTCATGCCGCAGCTCACGGAGGAGCGCCGCAAAGAGTACATCAAGCTCGCCAGGGCCAAGGCGGAGGACGCCCGTATTGCCGTGCGCAACATCCGCCGTCACGCCATTGACGCGCTGAAAAAATTTGAGAAGAAATCCGAGATCAGTGAGGACGAGCTGGTTCGCGCCGAGAAGGCCATGGACGTCACCACCAGGAAGTACGTGGAGGCGATCGACGAGCTGCTCAAGAACAAGGAAGCCGAACTCAGCGAGGTCTGATGCCCAACCAGGAGCCAGCCCAGGCAATGCCGATACCGAAGGCCGGCCGGGATCTTCCGATGGCCATCGGCGTCGGCCTCGTTCTCCTTGCGGCGCTGGCCGTCGGATTGCTGTGGGCTCCTTGGTTTTTCGTTCTGGTCTCCGCCGTCTCCCTGAGCCTGGCGGTCGTCGAGATCCACGGGGCGCTGTTGCGCAAAGGCATGCACGCGCAGGTGAAAACCATAGTCGCGGGCACCTTGGTGAGCGTTCTCGGTGCCTACGCGATGTTTCGATGGAACGTGGGGCTGCCTCCCACCACCTTCGCTGTGATCTGCGTCTGTGGGACGGTGGTCGCCTGCCTGGTGGCGCGGCTGTTGCTGGCCCGGGACGGTTTCATCCGCGACATCGCCGCCAGTGCGTTGATCATTGCCTACATTCCGTTGATGGGGGTCTTCATCCCGTTGATGATGGCCGAGCCCGGCGGCACCCGGCGGATCATCGCGGTGGTGGTGTGTGTGGTGGCCTCCGACACCGGTGCCTACGCCGTCGGAAGCATGCTGGGAAGGCACAAGATGGCGCCTCACATCTCGCCATCCAAGACGTGGGAAGGGTTCGCGGGTTCCATCATCACATCCGCGATCATCGGGGCGGTGGCAGCGGTCTGGTGTCTCAACGCGTCCTGGGAGCTGGGCCTGATCCTGGGGTTGTGCGTCGCACCCGCCGCGACGCTGGGTGATCTCGTCGAATCCTTGATCAAACGGGACGCAGGATTGAAGGACATGTCCAATTTTCTTCCAGGACATGGTGGGTTCATGGATCGCCTGGACTCGATGTTGGTGGCGATGCCGGTGGGCTGGCTCGTCCTGAAGCTGGGTCTGGGGGGTTGACGTGCCGACTCATCTTCCGCTGGTCTTCGACGCGCCCGCCCGCGGCAGGGCCCCGAAGCACTGGCTCGACTTCGACGTGCCCGAGCGTCGCGCCGCCATGGAGTCCTTCGGTCTGCCCGCATTCCGGGCCGACCAGATCTCCCGCCACGTCTTCGACGGCCTCAGCGACGAGGTCACGACCTGGACGGACCTGCCCGCGGCGATCCGGGAGGACCTGGACGAGCAGCTCTTCCCACCCCTGCTCACCCAGGTGCGCAGGCTGACCGCCGACCGGGGACGCACCGTCAAGACCCTGTGGCGGTTGCACGACGACTCCCTCCTGGAATCCGTGCTCATGCGCTACCCGAACCGCTCCACCCTGTGCATCAGCTCCCAGGCGGGCTGCGGAATGGCCTGCCCTTTCTGCGCAACCGGGCAAGGTGGGCTGAAACGCAACCTGTCGCGGGCCGAGATCACCATCCAGGCCTTCGCCGCCAACCGGATGCTGGCCGCTGGCGAGGTTCCGGGAGTCACCGGTCGGCTCAACAACGTCGTCTTCATGGGGATGGGGGAGCCGCTGGCCAACTACAAGGCGGTTCTGGGAACCATCCGTACTCTCGTCGCTCCCGTTCCCGGAGGTTTCGGAATGAGCGCCCGGGGCATCACAGTTTCCACAGTCGGGCTGGTGCCGCAGATCGCACGCCTGGCTGGGGAGGGATTTCCCGTGACCCTCGCGGTATCCCTGCACGCCCCCGACGACGATCTGCGCAACGAGATCGTCCCGGTGAACAACCGGTGGAGCGTCGCCGAGGTGGTCGACGCCGCCTGGGAATACGCCCGGGTCACCAGACGCCGGGTCAGCATCGAGTACGCCCTGATGCGTGACATCAACGACTCCGTCTCCCGCGCGAACCTGCTCGCGGACGTCCTGAAACGGCGTGGCGACTGGGGATGGGTGCACGTCAACCTGATCCCCCTCAACCCGACCCCTGGATCGCGCTGGACGGCCTCCAGACCCGAGGATGAGGCTGCCTTCATGGCCACGCTCCAAGGACGTGGGGTCCCCGTGACGCTGCGGGACACCCGTGGTTCCGAGATCGACGGGGCCTGCGGGCAGCTCGCGGCACGCGAGACCACCGGGGCGTGAGACTGTTTCTGGGCTGAAACGTCGTGTTCACAAACCGTGGCTAGGCTTCAGCAGGTCAAAATCTGAAAACCGAACTAGCGAGGAGTCCGAATGGATCAGCAACTGCAGTCCATCTTCGAGTCCGTGGTTGCCCGTAACCCCGGTGAGGCCGAGTTCCACCAGGCCGTCCGGGAGGTCTTCGAGAGCCTCGAACCCGTCATCAAGAAGAACCCGGGCTACCTCGAGGACAAGATCCTGGAACGCATCTGCGAGCCCGAGCGCCAGATCATCTTCCGTGTTCCCTGGGTGGACGATCGGGGAACGGTGCAGGTCAACCGTGGCTTCCGCGTCGAGTTCAACTCGGCTCTCGGCCCCTACAAGGGAGGTCTGCGTTTCCACCCCTCTGTCTATCTGGGCATCATCAAATTCCTGGGATTCGAGCAGATCTTCAAGAATTCTCTGACCGGTCTGCCCATCGGTGGGGGCAAGGGCGGTTCCGATTTCAACCCGCACGGCAGGTCCGATGCCGAGGTGATGCGTTTCTGCCAGTCCTTCATGACCGAGCTGTACCGTCACCTGGGTGAGTACACCGACGTGCCCGCCGGTGACATCGGCGTCGGTGGTCGCGAGATTGGCTACATGTTCGGCCAGTACAAGCGGATCACCAACCGCTACGAGTCCGGTGTGCTGACCGGTAAGGGGCTCGACTGGGGAGGGTCGTTGGTTCGCACCGAGGCCACCGGTTACGGCGTCGTGGCATTCGCGGAGGAGATGCTGAAGACCCGCGGCGACGCCTTCGACGGCAAGCGTGTCGCGGTCTCGGGTTCCGGGAACGTGGCCATTTACGCGATCGAGAAAGCCCAGCAGCTCGGCGGGAAGGTCGTCACCTGTTCTGACTCCTCCGGCTATGTCGTGGACGAGGCGGGCATCGACGTCGGGCTGCTGAAGCAGGTCAAGGAAGTGGAACGCGGCCGCATCGCCGATTACGCGTCCCGCCGCGACAGTGCCGAACTGGGCAAGGGTGGTTCGATCTGGGACGTGCCCGTGGACGTCGCCCTGCCCTGCGCGACCCAGAATGAGCTGAACGGGGAACACGCCGCCACTCTGATCCGCAGCGGCGTCAAGGCCGTGGTCGAGGGCGCCAACATGCCCACCACCCCCGAGGGCATCCGCGCCTTCCAGGACGCCGGGGTGTTGTTCGCCCCGGGCAAGGCGGCGAACGCCGGCGGTGTTGCCACCTCGGGCCTGGAGATGCAGCAGAACGCCATGCGCGATTCGTGGAGCTTCGAGTACACCGAGGAACGCCTGACCGGCATCATGCGCAACATTCACGACATGTGCGCCGCCACCGCCGAGGAGTACGGCGTCCCCGGTGACTACGTGGTCGGCGCCAACATCACCGGTTTCATCAAAGTCGCGAACGCCATGCAGGCATTCGGACTCGTGTGAGGGACCACGACGCCGCCGGGCAGCCACCCCACGGGTG
>CALLVV010000020.1 GCA_938012815.1 uncultured Propionibacteriaceae bacterium | reverse complement strand
CCGGTAGTGGTTCAGGGTGTGGCCCGTTCACAGGTCCCCACGGTCCGGGGAGGGAACCGCCCGTTCTTGAGCAGGTCGAGCGCTTCCCGGGACGAACGGTCATTGGGGGTGTAGACCTCGAGACGGTGATCAGGCGACTCGGGTTGTTGCCACACCTGGTAGTCGATGTCGACATGTCCCAGCCCCGGGTGCGCGAGGAGCATGTTTCCCACCGTGCAGTCAGCGACATCTCCTTCTGCCCAGAGCCCGGCGAACCTGGTGCTTTTCACCAAGAGTTTCCCGATGAGTTCCGCCAATCTGGCATCACGTGGATACCTTCCCGATGTGAGCCGAAGATAGGCGACGTGTACACGGGCGAGATCCTCCCAGTTGCGATAGAGGTCGCGGCTCGCCGGATCCACGAAGAACAAGTAGGGGACCGAGGGACGCCGATGGGCCTCGGACGGGGCTCCGAAGGGCAGATGCCCGAAAAGAAGTTCGTGCCCGGAGCGGTTCCAGGCCAGGATGTCTCCGCGGCGTCCCAGCACCACGGCCGGAATGGCCTCGTTAAGTGACTCGAAGAGCGCCAGCACTCTGGGGTGAGGCACTTCCGGGAGTTCACGGCTCATTGGGGATGATGTTGGAGCGCCGGCCAGGTTGTACAGATGGATCCGCTCCGCGGTGTCCAGACGCATGACCGAGGCCAGTGCCTCGAGCACCTGCCCGGATGCGGTCCCCACCTGATCCTGTTCGATGCGCGTGTAGTAGCTCACGCTGACTCCCGCGAGGCGGGCGAGTTCGTCGCGACGCAGTCCCGGTACCCGGCGGTCGGATCCAGCGGGATCCAACCCGATCGAACCGGGATCGGTTCTGTCCCGACGGGTCCTCAGGAAGCTGCCCAAAGTCTCACCCATCACGGATTCAGGGTAGCTCTTTCCGGATCCCGGCCCCAGATTCGTGGGTATCCCGCTCCGGGATACCCAAGACTGTGTTCTTGTCGCTCTCCCGCGGGGAGTGCAGCGTGGTGCGCATGGATTTCCGGAAGAACACGGCCGAACGTGCCTCGGCCAGGTCCTGGCTGGGTCTGGTCGCAACTCTTGGCCCCGTGCTCGTGGTCGCCATGGATGGTTCCATACTTTTCCTGGCGATCCCGAGCATCAACGAAGCGATCCGGCCGAGCACTGATCAAGCCCTCTGGGTCCTCGACATCTACGGGTTCATCGTCGGTTCGCTGCTCATCACCTTTGGCAATCTCGGGGACAGGTTCGGCAGGAAGAAATTTCTTCTCACCGGGGCAGCCGTTTTCGGCATCGGGTCCGTGTGCGCGGCGTTCTCCTCCACCCCCGGGGTCCTGATCGTATCCCGGGCGTTGATGGGTTTGGGCGGCGCGACACTTCTGCCATCGTGCCTTGCCGTGATCAGTGAGTTGTTCGTGAACCCGTCGCAACGGGCGCGCGCAATTGCGATTTTCGCAGCGACTTTTGCAGCGGGATTCGTGATCGGCCCG
>CALLVV010000019.1 GCA_938012815.1 uncultured Propionibacteriaceae bacterium | reverse complement strand
CGTTGATCCGGTAGCCCGCGCGGTGAATCGCCGGCGACAGCGAGTGCTCCACCGGATCCCCGATGACTGCGCAGCGTTTCATGTACAGCGCCCTGAATGGGACTGGCACCACTGCTGGAACAGTTTCACGTTCTCCGCGTGGCCTGCCTCGTCCGTCGAGTACCTGGTCTCTCCGGTGTCCAGGTCTACGGTAGTGAAATACAGGAATTCCTCCCCGCTCGGCGCCAGGGCGGACTCGATTGCGGACTGTCCCGGGTTCGAGATCGGGGTGGGGGGCAGACCCTTGACCTTGTAGGTGTTGTAGGGCGAATCCGTTGCCCGATCGGATTCGGTCGTGGTGACGCGGTCGAACTGCCCGATCGCGTAGTGCACCGTGGAGTCGAACTGCAAAGGCAGGTCCTTAGCCAACCGGTTGTAGACGACCTGCGCGATCCTGGGTCTGTCCTCCGCACGTGCCGCTTCCTTCTCCACGATGGATGCGACGATCAGGACGTCGTACGGGCTCCTGCCGAGATCCTTGGCACGGGCCTCCAGACTGACGGCGCCCGCCACCTTGTTGAACTGCTCCACCTGCTGCTTCAAAACCCCGAGCGCAGTCACCGGCTCAGCCACCTCGTAGGTTTCCGGAAAGAGGAAACCCTCCAAGTTGCCGCCGCCCGCCCAGCTCGGCAGTCCCAGCTCGCTGGACTTGGACGCCTCAGTCAGCTGCTCCTCGGTGAGCCCCAGTTCCTTGGTCAGGATCTCCCACTGCTGTACCCGGACCCTCCCCTCGGGGATAGTCACCTTCAGGGCCACCTTGTTGGCTGGGTCGAGCAGCATCTTCAGTGCGGTCTCGGCCGGAAGCTCGGTGCGCAATCGGAAACGCCCAGCCTGGAGCTTGGAGTCCGATCCCGTCTGGCGCCCGACCACCGAGCGGAAGGTGCGAGTGGACTTGATGACGCCGTTCTCCACGAGCACGTCGCCGATCTGCGTGACGGTGGCGTCCTTCGGGATCACCACGACCACCTCGTCCTTGCCCTCACCGATGTAGTCGCTCTCGGTGCGCCAAGATACCCAGGCCTCGTGGGCCTTGTGAACGACGAACCAGCCGCCGCCGAACAGCACCACGGCCGACAGCAGAACCGCGAACGCGCTTCGGGCGTGATATCCGATCTTGCGCCAGTCCGGTTGACCGTCGTTGTCGACGAAAGTGGGACTCACAGATCCTCCTGTTCCAGTGGTTCCCCGGCGAGCCGACCGGATGTCGTCTCCAGGTCCAGCGCGCGCTGCAGGATCTCGACGGCGGCGGCCTGATCTATGATCCGCCGCTGTTGCCGGGAGTTACGGCCCGCTCCCCCAAGACTACGTGACGCCCTGGCAGTGCTCATCCGCTCGTCGACCAGCCTGAACGGAACGCCTGGCACCGCCGCGGCGAGCAGGGAGGCCCTTTCAACCACGAACCGCGCCGAGAAGGAACGCTCCCCCGACAGGGTCAGGGGCAGCCCCACGTAGACCAACCCGGGTTCATACTCCTCGATCAGTGCCCCGAGTCGTTTCAGTTCCGAACCGTCCGCGCGAACCGTTTCGACGGGGTAGGCGAACGAGGTGTGCGGGTTGCTGGCCGCGACACCTATCCTCACTCTGCCCCAGTCGATCCCGAGACGCCCCAACTCAGCCACGGTCGGCCAGCATCTCCTCGACCGCGGTGATCGCCTGCGGGGCCGCCGCCGGGTTGGAACCGCCGCCCTGGGCGAGGTCATCCTTTCCGCCACCCTTACCGCCCATGGCGCGGCAGGCCGTGGAGATCAGCTGACCGGCGCGAATGCCCAGTTCACGGGCAGCCGCATTGGTGGCCACCACACCGGCCGCCTTTCCGCCCCCGCCGCCGAACAACGCCACGACGGCGGGCTCCGCCCCGAGCCGTTCCCGGATGTCCAGGACGAGAGTTCGCAGGTCGCCGCCGGTGGTGCCGGGTAGGGACTCGGCCACCAGCCTGACGTTGCCTACCCGGCGGGCCGCGGCGGCGAGTTCGCCGGATCGGGCCAGCAGCTTCTCCGCCTGGAGGGCAGCGATCTGTTTCTCCGCCGATTTCAGCTGACCGAGCAGTTTGTCCACCCGCTCCGCGAGCTGCCCCGGCTGCACCCGGAGGCTGTCGGTGAGGGTGGCCACGAGGGCCCGTTCGGCGGCGAAACGTTCGAACGCGTCCTGGGCGACGAGGGCCTCCACGCGGCGCACCCCGGATCCGATGGACGATTCGCTGAGCAGGTTCAGCACCCCTATCTGGGCGGTGTTGGCGACATGGGTGCCACCGCACAGTTCCCGCGACCAAGGGCCTGCGAGCTCCACCACGCGCACGACCGGCGGGTATTTCTCGCCGAACATGGCCATTGCACCCAAGGCCTTGGCCTCCTCCAGTTTCATCTGGCTGGCGGTCACGTCGAAGGAGTCCCGGATGGCCTGGTTGGCGCGTTGCTCAATCTCCAGTCTCAGGGCCTCGCTCATGCCATGGGTCGCCGAGTAGTCGAAGCGCAGGTAGCCCGGTTTGTTGTAGGAACCGGCCTGGGTGGCGGTCGGTCCCACCAATTCCCGCAGCGCGGCGTGAACGATGTGGGTGGCGGTGTGGGCCTGCGACGCGGCGTACCTGGCTGCCGGGTCCACGGAGGCGTGCGCCACCGCCCCCTTGCCGAGGTCACCGAGCAGCTGGACACGGTGCACGATCAGGCCGGGCACGGGACGCTGGACGTCGAGCACCTCGGCGGACCAGCCATCACCGGTTATCCGTCCCGCATCGGAGTCCTGGCCGCCGGATTCGGCGTAGAAGGGGGTTTCAGCCAGCACTAGTTCGACGACCTGCCCGTCGTCGGCGGAGGTGACCACCCGGCCGCCGGAGACGATGCCGACGACCTTGGTCTCGTGTTCGAGTTCCCGGTATCCGATGAAAGGGGTTTCGCGACCCTCGCGGAGCTCCTTGTAGGCCTCGAGGCTGGCGGCCACGCCCTTCTTGGCCTTCGCATCGGCGCGGGCCCGTTCCTTCTGCTGGCGCATCAGCTCGGTGAAACGGGCACGATCCACCCCGAGCCCCGCCTCGGCGGCCATCTCGAGGGTCAGGTCGATCGGGAAACCATAGGTGTCGTGCAGCTGGAACGCCTCGTCGCCGGGCAGTTCCTTCGCCCCGGCCTGCCTGGCGCGTCCCACCGCGAGATCGAAGATCTGCGTTCCTGCTGAGAGCGTGCGCCGGAACGATGCCTCCTCGTGTTCGCTGACCTCGGAGATCCTCGCCCAGGAGTCGTTGATCTCCGGGTAGGAAACGCTCATCACGTCCCGGCTGACGGGTAGCAGCTCACCGAGCACCGGGGCGTCAACGCCCAACAGCCGCATGGCGCGGATGGAGCGGCGGAGCAGGCGCCGCAGGACGTAGCCGCGGGCCTCGTTGCCGGGGGTGACGCCGTCGGTCATCAGCATCAGCGAGGAACGTACATGGTCCGCCACCACCCGGAATCGCACGTCATCCTCCGGGTCGGCCCCGTAGGTGCGTCCCGAGAGTTCCGCCACCTTCGCGATGACCGGGTAGACCTCGTCCGTCTCGTACATGTTCGCCACGTCCTGGAGCAGGTAGGCGATGCGTTCCAGGCCGCTGCCGGTGTCGATGTTCTGCGTGGCCAAGGGCTTGACAACGTCGAACCGGTCCTTGGCGGTGACGTTGGTGATCTCCTCCTGCTGGAAGACCAGGTTCCAGATCTCCAGGAAACGGTCCTCGTCGGCTTCCGGTCCGCCGTCGGGGCCGAACTCGGGTCCGCGGTCAATGTAGATCTCGGAGCAGGGGCCACCCGGGCCGGGCACCCCCATGTGCCAGTAGTTGTCCTTGAAGCCACGCTCCTGGATCCGGTCGCGAGGAACCCCGGCCTTCTGCCACAGGCCGATGGTCTCCTCGTCGCCGTGCAGGGCGGTCACCCAGATCCGGTCCGGCCGGAACCCGAGACCGCCGTTGGGAATATCGGTGGTGATCAGCTCCCAGGCGTAGTTGATGGCGCCTTCCTTGAAGTAGTCGCCGAACGCGAAATTCCCCATCATCTGGAAGAAGGTTCCGTGCCGGGTGGTCTTGCCCACGTCGTCTATGTCCAGGGTGCGCACACACTTCTGGACGGAGGCAGCGCGGCGGTAAGGGGCGGGATCCTCCCCCATGAAATAGGGTTTGAAGGGCACCATCCCGGCGTTGACGAACAACAGGGTGGGATCGTTGTAGAGAAGCGATGCGCTAGGCACGACGGTGTGGTCGTGGCGCGCGAAGAAGTCGATGAACCGGCTCCGGACCTCGGAGGTTTTCATTAGCGGGTTTTCCTTGAAGTCGATGTTTCTCAGGCTTTCCGGGGCATGTCGAGTTCCTCGCGGAGCTCTGCCTCCTTCTCCCGCATCGCGGCGGTGAAGGTGGCGCGGAACTCGCTGAACCTGTTGACTGCCTGCTGCCCGGAGGCCTCCACGCGCTCGGCCACTCCCTTCGGGGTGAGCTGGTGCAGCCATTTGCGGCCCCGGAGCACCAGTGCAACGGCCACGGCGGCGCCGACCAGGATCCAGAACAAGCGCCTCACTTCTTGCGTCCCTTCAAAGCAGTCCGCAGGCCATGGACGATCGCGGCGCCGCGAACCAAGGGGCCTCCCAGGGTGGCCGCGAACAGCTGTGACAGGTTGGCGGCGTGTTCGCTGACCACGGTGGCGTGCCCGGAGACACGGGCCACGTCGTCGGTGACCAAGGACAGTTTCTCCAACTCGTCGTTGGTGCTCTCGACGGTGCTTTTCAGCTCCACCAGGACGGGAACCGAATGGTGTCCGAGGTCACGCACCGCAATGCGGACCTCGTCGAGAGCTCGGCCGGCTTTGATCAGGGGGACGGCTGCCAGGGCCACGAGGACGCAGAGAGCAATGGCTGCGAGCAGACCTGCCAACTCACCGACGGACATGTGAGGTCGCCTCCTTGAATCGAAGTATCGCCGTAACTCTAGCCGACCCGCGCCCTCAGCGGCCCAGCAACTTCCGAACCGCCGCCATGCGCTCGGAGATGGCGGCCTCCGCCCCGTGGCCGGTCGGCTGATAATAGCTGGCCCCCGCGAGATCGTCGGGAAGATGCTGCTGGGCCGCCACCCCGGCGGGCAGATTGTGGGGATAGATGTACCCCTCGCCGTGTCCAAGAGCCTTGGCCCCGGCGTAGTGGGAGTCCCTGAGGTGCGCCGGAACCGCCCCGCCCCTGCCCGCACGCACATCGGCGATGGCTTTCTCCAGAGCCATGTAGGCGGCGTTGGATTTCGGGGCGGTGGCCGCGGCCACGGTGGCGTGGGCGAGGGTGATGCGGGCCTCCGGCATCCCCAGCAACTGCACCGCCTGGGCTGCCGCGACGCAGGTGCCGAGCACCCCGGATGCGGCCATGCCGATGTCCTCGCTGGCCGAGATCATCAGGCGGCGTGCGATGAACCGCGGGTCCTCCCCCGCCTCCAGCATCCGCGCCAGGTAGTGCAGGGCAGCGTCAACGTCGGAGCCCCGCACGGATTTGATGAAGGCGGAGATCACGTCGTAGTGCTGGTCGCCGTCCCTGTCGTAGCGCACGGCGGCCCGGTCCACCGCGTGGGCGAGCACCTCGGAGGTGATCTCCCCCAGCCCGAGCGCCTCGGCGGAGGCCGCCGCCTCCTCCAGGTAGGTCAGCGCACGGCGGGCATCCCCGCCGGCCAGGCGCACCAGGTCGTCCCGGGCCGTATCGGCCAGGACGACGGCGCCCGCCAGGCCCCGTTCGTCGACCAGCGCGCGGGAAATCAGGGCTGCGATGTCGGTGTCGGTCAGGGGTTTGAGCCGCAGCAGCAGCGAACGCGACAGCAACGGGGAGATCACGGAGAAGCTGGGGTTTTCCGTGGTGGCTGCGATCAGGGTGACGATCCGGTTTTCCACCGCGGGCAGCAGTGCGTCCTGCTGGGTCTTGGAGAAACGGTGCACCTCGTCGATGAATAGCACGGTAGAGGTGCCTCGTTCCAGCTTCCGTTTGGCCGCATCAAGTTCGGCGCGCAGTTCCCTGACCCCCGCGGTCACTGCCGAGAGCTCGACGAACCGGGCCCCGGATGCGTTGGAGACTATGGACGCCAAGGTGGTCTTGCCAACTCCCGGTGGCCCCCACAGGAAAACACTCATCGGTTGCCCCTCGACCAGCCGGCGGAGCGGTGCACCCGGGCCGAGCAGATGCTGCTGCCCCACGAGTTCGTCCAGGTTCGCGGGACGCATCCTGACTGCCAGTGGCGCTCCTTCACCACGGGAATTCCCCAAGGAACCGCCCACCCCGGCGGGCACGGGATCGGGATTACCGAACAGGTCAGGACTCACACGAATTACAGTAGCGGGAGATTCCGAACTCCTGCCGTATCATTTGTTTGCTCTTGATACCCCTGCATCCGCGGAGTTCGAATGCCACAACCACTCGGGGACCGGTTCAGCGCACGCCGGAGGGTAGCGACCATCGTCACCCTCGGCCTGCTGACCGGTCTCGGTCCGTTCACCATAGACCTGTACCTGCCCACCTTTCCGTCTCTCAAGACCGACCTTGGGATCACCGACTCCCAGGTCCAGGTGACCCTCTCCGCCACAACCTTGGGATTCGCTCTCGGGCAGCTCGTCGTGGGTCCTCTTAGCGACCGTCTGGGACGTAGGATTCCGCTGGTGATGGCCGCTTGTCTGCACATCGTCTCCTCGGTTCTCGTGGCGATCGCCCCCAATGTCGGTTTCCTCACCACCATGCGCGTCTTCCAGGGTGTCGGGGCTGCGGGTGGGGCCGTGGTGTCGATGGCCATGACACGGGACCTGTTCTCGGGACGACGGCTGGTCATGATGCTCTCCCGGCTGGCGCTCATCAACGGCCTGGCACCCGTCATCGCTCCCCTGATGGGCTCGTGGATGGTCACGGTCATGAACTGGCGAGGGGTGTTCTGGGCGCTGGCCAGCTACGGTGCCGTTCTGCTGGTGCTGATCCTGTCCCTGATCGTGGAGACCCGACCGCCCAGTGAGCGTACCGCGGGTGGTCTCCCGCCACTCCTGGCCGCCTACCGCCGGGTACTGGGCGACAGGGTGTTCGTCGGCATCTGGCTGACCGCCTCCTGCTGCTTCGCCGGTTTGTTTTCATACATCTCCACCTCGTCGCTGCTGTTGCAGGAAACCTTCGGGCTGCGCGAAACCGAGTTCGGTGTCGTGTTCGCCATTTGTTCCATAGGTGTCTTCGCCGGGGTTCAGCTGGGAAGCCGCCTGTCCGCGCATCTCAGACCGCAGAAGGTGCTCATCGTCGGTACGGCAGGAATGATCGTCGCTGCTTCGGCGCTTCTGGGGCTCGACGCGATGCGCGGCGGCCACATCCCCTTGATACCGGCGATGTTCGCCTACACCCTGGCTTTCGGGGCATGCAATCCCGCCGCCCAAGTGCTGGCATTGCAGAATCATCGGAAGGACTCAGGAGTGGCCGCGTCCCTGATGGGGGCCCTCAACATGACCCTCGCCGCCGTGGTGGGGCCCGTCATCGGTCAGTTCGAACTGACCTCGGCGGCCCCGATGGCGATCGCGATGCTCTGCTGCGCCACCGCCGCTGCGCTGTGCCTGTGGCTGATCGCCCGGCCGAGACGGATCGAGTTCACACTGTGAGGCGAGGATTCCCCCCGGTCCTGCTGGTGTTGACGGCAACCACCTCGGTGCAGATCGGCTCCTCCCTGGCCAAGGGACTGTTTGCCGTGACCCCACCGCAGGTGACGGCCTGGTTGCGCATCCTGTTCGCCGCCGTGTTCCTGGGCATCGTGTTCCGCCCCACCCTGCGCGGCCGCAGCCGGGGACAGTGGCTCTCGGCCTTGGGATACGGGGTGGCGCTCACGGGCATGAGCACAATCTTCTACCTGTCGATCCAGCGAATCCCCGTCGGCATGGCGGTGACCTTCGAGTTCCTGGGTCCGTTGACCGTCGCCACGTTCGGTTCCAAACGCAGGCGTGACCTGATCTGGGTGGCTCTCGCCGCCCTGGGTGTGATCCTGCTCGGGATCAGCCCAGCCCCGCTGGAGCCCGTGGGCGTGGTCCTGGCGCTGCTAGCCGGGGCCTGCTGGGGCGCCTACATCCTGCTCACCCCCACCCTCGGGGCCCGTTGGGAGGGTTTCTCCGGGTTGACGGTGGGATTCTGGATCGCGGCCATCCTTCTGCTTCCCGTGACCCTGGCCACGGCCCTCTCGGGCGAGCACTCCTGGGCGTTGGACCCGGGTGTCTGGGGCATGGGTCTGGCCCTCGGCCTTCTCAGTTCCGCCATCCCGTTCCCCCTGGAGATGCGGGCCCTGCAACGCATGTCCCGGGCCACCTTCGGAATCCTGACGAGCCTCGAACCAGCGGCCGCCGCGCTCGTCGCCTTCCTGCTGTTGGGCGAACGGCTCGGAGTCGTGGAACTGATCGCCATGGCGCTGGTGATCCTCGCGAGCGCCGGATCCATCCGAGGCTCGAAGGGCGACGAACGCACCGGCAGCTCCTGAACCGGTTGTTCAGTGTCCGTGCCGCCCCACACGGGCGGCACGGACACCGCGATCACAACTTGGTGTTCTTCTTCCCCGGCTTGGAGTCAACCCCGGCCTCCTTGCGCTGCTGGGCGGTGATCGGGGCCGGCGCAGCGGTCAGCGGGTCGTAGCCGCCGCCCGACTTCGGGAAGGCGATGACCTCGCGAATCGACTCCGCGCCGCTGAGCAGGGCGACGATCCGGTCCCACCCGAAGGCAATGCCGCCATGCGGCGGGGCGCCGAAGGCGAACGCGTCCAGCAGGAAACCGAACTTCTCCTGCGCCTGCTCCTGAGTGATGCCCATCACCTTGAACACCCGCTCCTGCACGTCGCGGCGGTGGATACGGATGGACCCACCGCCGATCTCGTTGCCGTTGCAGACCATGTCGTAGGCGTAGGCGGTGGCCTCTCCCGGGTGTTCGTCGAAGCTTCCGAGCCACTCAGGTTTGGGCGAGGTGAAGGCGTGGTGCACGGCGGTCCAGGCCCCTTCACCAACAGCGACATCTCCCTCGGCCTTCGCCTCGGATGCGGGTTTGAACAGGGGCGCGTCAACCACCCACAGAAAACTCCAGGAGTTTTCGTCGATCAGCCCGCAGCGCCGGGCGATCTCGTCGCGGGCCGCACCCAGGAGGTTCTGGGATGCGGTGCGCTCCCCGGCCGCGAAGAAAATGCAGTCGCCGGGTTTAGCCCCGGTGCGTTCCGGCAGCGCAGCCAGTTCCGCATCGGAGAGATTCTTGGCGACCGGGCCGCCCAGTTCCCCGGTCTCGGAGACGGTGACGTAGGCCAGGCCCTTCGCACCGCGCTGCTTCGCCCATTCCTGCCAGGCGTCGAACTGGCGTCGCGGTTGCGACGCGCCGCCGGGCATGACCACCGCCCCCACGTACGGAGCCTGGAACACGCGGAACCGGGTCTCGGAGAAGACATCGGTCAGTTCCGTCAGCTCCACGTCGAAACGCAGATCTGGTTTGTCCGAGCCGTAACGGTTCATGGCGTCGGTGAAAGTCAGGCGCGGGAAGGGCGTTTGCAGTTCTATCCCCTTGATGGCCCAGATCTCCTTGACGATGGCCTCCCCCAGTTCGATCACGTCCTCCTGGTCGACGAAACTCATCTCGATGTCGAGCTGGGTGAACTCCGGTTGCCGGTCGGCGCGGAAGTCCTCGTCGCGGTAGCAGCGGGAGATCTGGTAGTAGCGTTCCATTCCCGCCACCATCAGGAGTTGCTTGAACAGCTGCGGACTCTGCGGCAGCGCATACCAGGAGCCGGGATTGAGCCGAGCCGGCACCAGGAAGTCGCGGGCCCCCTCCGGGGTGGAGCGGGTCAGGGTGGGGGTCTCGATCTCGACGAAATCGCGCTCCCCCAGCACCTTCCGGGCCGCCTGGTTCACCTTGGAACGCAGCCGGATCGCGGCGGAGGGTGCTGGCCGCCGCAGGTCCAGGTAGCGGTGTTTCAGGCGCACCTCCTCACCGACCGTGACGCGTTCGTCGATCTGGAATGGCAGTGGGGCCGACGGGTTGAGCACCTCCAGCTCGGAGATCGCGACCTCGATCTCCCCCGTCGGCAGATCCGGGTTTGCGTTGCCCTCGGGACGGATCTCCACCACGCCGGTGACCTTGATGCAGAACTCGTTGCGCAGATCGTGCGCACCGGAGGAGGCCAGCACCTCGTCCCGGACCACCACCTGGGCGATGCCGGAGGCGTCCCTCAGGTCGATGAACGCGACACCACCGTGATCACGCCGCTTCGCCACCCAGCCGGCGAGCACCACCTCTTGACCCACGTTCGCGGCCCTCAGCTCACCCGCGTGGTGTGTGCGCAACATGCAGTTTCCTCTCTAGTTCCGGCTGCATGGACGGTGCAGCCCGCCAGCGACGAATCCTACCCGGGAAGGTTCGCCCCATCGTGTTCCCTTCCCGGGTTATCAGCCCCGGATGACCCGCGGGGTGGCGTCCTCGATCGGTGGCAGCCAGGCATCCGGGTCGGCGGGCAGCTGCTCCCCCGACCGAATGTCCTTGACCGAGTCGTCGAGGTTCGCGCCGAACCAGACGAACGGGATTCCCCTGCGTTCGGCGAACCGGATCTGGCGCCCGAACTTGTCGGCCCTGGGGGCGACCTCACACGCAATGCCGCGTTCCCGCAGCCTGCGCGCCACGGATATCGCCCGGTCCCGGGTCTCCTCCGAGTCAACGGCCACCAGCACCGCCGACGGAACACAGCGGGTGGCGGTCAGGACGCCCTTGCCTATCAGCGGTGCGAGTATCCGGGTGATGCCGAAGGAGTACCCGACCCCGGGGAAGGTCGCTCTCCCGTCACTCGCCAAGGAGTCGTAGCGGCCCCCCGAGGCCACGGACCCGAGTTTCTCCGAGCCGAGCAGCAGGGTCTCGTAGACGGTGCCCGTGTAGTAATCGAGACCCCGCGCAATCCTGAGGTCCGCCACCACCCGGCCCGGTTCGGTTCCGCACGCGATCCGGGTGAGCGAGGCGAGATCCGCCAGGCCTTCATCAAGCAGCTCGTCGGTGACGCCCAGGGCCTGCACCTGGTCGACGAAGGACTCGTCCTCGGAGCTGATCCCCGCCAGGGAGACACAGGCGCGGGCTTGGGATTCGCTCAACCCCACCTGTTCGGTCAGCATCTCGACCACCACATCCGGCCCAACCTTGTCGTACTTGTCGACGCGCTGGAGAACGGCTGCGGTGTCCTCGATCCCGAGGCCCCGGTAGAACCCCTCCGAGAGTTTCCGGTTGTTGACCCGAATGCTCACCGGCGGCAATCCCAGATCCCGGTGCAGCTTCCCGAAAACATCGAGGGCCACCAGGGGGATCTCGGCGTCGTGGTGATCAGCCAGCCGGTCGCGTCCGACGATGTCGATGTCGGCTTGGGTGAACTCCCGGTAGCGTCCCTCCTGCGGGCGCTCACCGCGCCAGACCTTCTGCACCTGGTAGCGACGGAAGGGGAAGTTCAGGTGCCCGGAGTGTTCCAGCACGTAGCGGGCGAAGGGTACCGTCAAGTCGAAGTGGAGGCCGAGTTCGTCCGTCTCCCCCTCCTGTGCGTGCAGGCGCCTGACGACGTAGATTTCCTTGTCTATCTCCCCCTTGCGGGCCAGCTGGTCGAGGGGTTCGACGGCCCTGGTCTCGATGGGCGCGAAACCGTGGAGTTCGAAGGTGGATGTGATGGCGGCGAACACCTGGTTCTCCACCAGGCGCCCGGCGGGAAGGAACTCGGGGAAACCGGAGATCGGTTTGGGACGTACCATGGCTCAGCCCTTCAGGAAATCGGCTTGCAGATAGGGGTTGTGGATTTTCTCGGCCCCGACGGTGGTAGGTTCCCCGTGGCCGGGCAGCAGCACAGCCTCGTCGGGAAAGGCCTCGATGATTCCCCGCAGGGTGGATCGCATCTGCTCCAGGTTCCCGCCGGGCAGGTCGGTTCGCCCGATGGTGCCCCGGAAGAGCACGTCCCCGGTCAGAAGCACCTTCCCGGTTTCGTCCCCGACCTCCAGGAGCGTGGATCCGCGGGTGTGTCCCGGGGCTGCGTGGGGCCTGACTTCGAGCCCGCAGGGGACCCGGAAGGTCTCGTGGTCCCGGAGGTCCCCGGGGGGATCCAGTTCATCCTCGCCGATGAGCTGCCGGATCAGCGGCACCAGCCGGGGCCCCAGGCCCGTGGAAGGCCGGGTGAGCATTTCCTGATCGGCCTTCGCGCACCGGACGGGAACGTTCCACACGGCCGCCAGAGTGGCGGCGTCGCCGGCGTGGTCGAGGTGTCCATGAGTGCACAGGATGGCCTCCGGACGCCAGCCGAGACGGCCCAGAGCCGCGGTTACCAGTTCGGATCCCTTCACACCCGGATCGACCACGAGGCACCCGCTGTCTGCCGGGTCGGCGGCGATGAGATAGCAGTTGGCGGTCCATGGGGAAACTGGGATGGTCTCGATACGCACCCGCCCACTGTATGGCAGTGATCCCGGGCTTGCACGAAAAGGTTCCGGGGAACCTCCGCACCCAGCCTGTCCCCTGGCGGGTTTGCCCGCTAGATTGTGTTCATGAGCCAACAGCAAGCGCCTGCGGACTTCGGTCGCGTCGATCCCGACGGAACCGTGTACGTCCGTGTCGGTGACACAGAGAGAAGTGTCGGACAGATCCCCGACTCCACCCCCGAGGAAGCCTTGGCGTTCTACATCCGGCGCTACGAGAACCTGGCCGCCGAGGTGGCTTTGCTCGTATCCCGCGTGGAAACCCAGACCATGTCCCCCGAGGAGGCGCGCAAGGCCATCGGTACAGCCCGCAAGAACGTCACGGAGGCCAACGCCGTCGGTGATCTCGCGGCCCTCACGGCCCGGCTGGATGCTCTCGAGGAGTTGCTCCCGGCCCAGATCGAAGCGCGCAGGGCGGCCCGCGCGGAACAGAACGCGAACACCATAGCCGCCAAGCACGCGATGGTGGACGAGGCCGAGTCCTTGGCGAGCGGCAACGACTGGCGTCGCGGCGTCGATCGGTTCCGGGAACTCCTGGAGGAATGGAAGGCCCTTCCCCGCGTGGATCGCACCACGGACAACGAACTCTGGCACCGCTTCAGTTCGGCCCGTACCCAGTACACGCGTCGGCGCAAGGCCCATTTCTCCGAGCTGAACGCCCGACGCGACGAGGCGAAGCGCATCAAGGAGCAGATCATCGCGGAGGCCACTCCGCTGGCCGAATCCACAGACTGGGGCCCCACAGCGGGTGCTTTCCGTGACCTGATGGCCCGTTGGCGGGCGGCCGGCTCCGCCCGGAGGGCCGATGATGAGTCGTTGTGGGCCAGTTTCCACGCCCTGCAGGACCAGTTCTTCAACGCCCGCTCCGCGGCCCAACACGCCGTGGACGGCGAACAGGCCGAGAACCTCGCGGCGAAGACCGCCCTCTTGGAACAGGCGGAACGCGCCCTCGCAGACGTGACGGATGTCGACTCGGCCAAGACCAGCCTTCGTGAGTTCCTCTCCAAGTTCTCCGAGATCGGGCACGTGCCCAAAGCGGCTATGCGGGGCCTCGACTCTCGGGTCAGGAAACTTTCCGACCGGGTCAGCGAGTTGGAGGCCGAACGTTGGCGCCGCACCGACCCGGAGGCCCGTAAACGCGCCGAGGACACCGTCGCCCTGTTCCAGTCACAGGTGGACAAACTCACCAAGGATCTTGACGCGGCGGAAGCCGCGGGAGATACCCGCAAGGCGAAGGACGTGCGCACATCGCTGGGGACCTACACCTCCTGGCTGAACCAGGCCCGGCAGACCCTCCAAGACTTCCAGGACATGTGAACGGCGGGTGGCGGTTCTTCCTCCCTGGTGCAGGGAGGAAGAACCGCCACCCGGATCAGGAGTTCGTGCGGAAGGCGTCGTAGACCCCGGGAACCCGGCGCACCTGTTTCAGGACGTGGTTCAGGTGTCTGGGATCCGGGGACTCGAAGGTGAGCCTCCCGGAGAACTTCTTGTTGCGCCCCGAAGTCAGTGTGGCCTCGAGAATGTCGATGTGTAGGTCCGAGATCACCCTGCTGACGTCAGCGAGCAGCCCCGCCCGGTCGATGCCCTCGACCTGGATCGTGACGGGGAACTGCCCACCCTCCGCTTTGTCCCAGGCAACCTTCACCAAGCGCTCGGGGGTTCCCTGCAGGGCGGGGACGTTCGTGCAGTCGAGGCGGTGCACCGAAACCCCGTCGGTGCGGGTGACGAAACCCGTGATTTCGTCCCCCGGGATGGGATGGCAGCAGCGCGCCAGTTTCACGGCCATGGTCGAGTCGCCGTCAACCAGCACGCGGGGTTCCGTGGTCGCCCGGGGACGCCTCTGGGAATTGCGCACCCCCTCGTCCTCCGTGATGGTGTCGACGGCCTCGTCCTCACCCCCGACGAGTTCTATCAGATGGGTGACCACGGACCGGGCGCCGACTTGTCCCTCCCCTATCGCCTTGTAAAGGCCGGAGACATCCGCGTGGCGCAATTCGTTGGCGACGGCGGTGAGATTTTCCAGGGTGAGGAGACGCTGCATCGGCACCCCGGTGCGCCGAAGCTGTCTGGCCAGCATCTCCTTGCCGTCCTCAATCGCCTCGTCACGCCGCTCCCGGGAGAAGTACTGCTTGATCTTCTGACGGGCCCTGCTGGTGGCGACGAACCCGAGCCAGTCGCGACTCGGACCGGCGTTCGGGGATTTCGAGGTGAGGATCTCCACCTTGTCGCCCTGGACAAGTTTCGTCGACAACGCCACCAGTCGGCCGTTCACCCGGGCACCGATGCAGCGATACCCGACCTCCGTGTGCACGGAGAAAGCGAAGTCGACCGGGGTCGCCCCCACCGGTAGGGCGTTCACCTCGCCCTTCGGGGTGAACACGTAGATTTCGTCGGAGTTGATCTCGAACAGCACCGAGTCGAGGAATTCCGTCGGGTCCTCGGTTTCCTTGCTCATTACCCCGAGCTGGTGCATGGCACGCAACCCTGCTTCCTCGGGGGTGACCCCGTTGCGCAGGTTCTCCTTGTACTTCCAGTGGGCCGCGACACCGTACTCGGCCCGGCGGTGCATCTCGTGGGTGCGGATCTGCAGCTCGACGGGTTCGCCACGGTCCCCGAGCACGGTGGTGTGCAGGGACTGGTACATGTTGAACTTCGGGTTCGCGATGTAATCCTTGAACCGGCCCGGGATCGGCTTCCACTTGGAGTGTGCCACCCCCAGCACGCCGTAGCAGTCCCGCACGTCGTCGACCAGCACCCGCAACCCGATGAGGTCGTAGATGTCGGCGAAATCGCGGCCCCGGACCATCATCTTCTGGTAGATCGAATAGAAGTGTTTGGGGCGGCCGTAGATGGTCGCCTTGATCTTGTTGTCCGCCATCAGCTGTTTGAACTGTGCGATCAGGTCCCGCAGGTAGCGTTCCCGGCCCGGGGCCTGCTGCGCCACCAGATCCGCGATCTCCGAATACACCTTGGGTTCGATGGCCTGGAAGGACAGGTCCTCCAGTTCCCACTTCACGGTGTTCATGCCCAGCCGGTGGGCCAGCGGGGCGAAGATGTTGAGGGTCTCCGTGGCGATCCTGACCTGCTTGTCGGGGCGGAGAAAACCGATGGTCCGCATGTTGTGGAGACGATCCGCAAGTTTGATCACCAGGACCCGCACTTCCTCGGAGGTGGCCATGATCATTTTCCGGATGGTCTCGGCCTTCGCGGTTTCCCCATAGGTCACCTTGTCCAGTTTCGTGACCCCGTCCACCATCCGGGCAACTTCGTCGGTGAACTCATCACGCAGCTGATCAAGGGTGTAGTCGGTGTCCTCGACGGTGTCGTGCAGCAGAGCGGCGACCAGCACGGGTTCAGTCATGCCCAGCTCGGCGAGGATGGTGGCCACCGCCAGCGGATGGGTGATGTAGGGATCCCCGGACTTGCGTTTCTGCCCCCGGTGCAGCTGCTCCGCCGTGCGATAGGCATGCTCGATCAGCGACAGGTCGGCCTTCGGGTGACTGGCCTTGATGATCTTGAACAAGGGATCGAGCACAGCGGAACGAGGCCTGACCGCCCCGAGCCTGGCCAAACGGTGCCGCATTCGCAGCCGAGGCTGCTCCGGTCCACTGGTCAGGCGTTGCAATGCTCCCTGTTGCGTCGCCTGCTCAGCCATGGTGAAAGTTTAGTGCGATTGAAACGGTTGTCCGACTCAGTCGTCGGTGTCTCGCAGGTCGGGTCGTTCCGCGCGGCGCACTACGATCAGTTGGTCCCCGGTCTGGATCTTGGACGCCGTGGAGTCGTAGAACCGCCGCAGCGTGCCGTTGCGAATGATTCCGATCACCTGCTCCCCCTTGACGTCGTTCGGGGACTGCCCCACCTCACTGGGTCTCGCCTGCCTCTGCTGGACCTCGAGGCCCGTTCCGGCGGTCAGCAGGTCCTGGATGATGGCGCCGAGCTCTGGACCGACCGCAGACAGACCGAGCAGGCGCCCCACCGTGTCCGAGGATGTCACCACGGACGTTGCCCCGGACTGGCGGACCAAGGCCACGTTGTCCTTTTCACGGACACTGACGATGATGCTCGCCCCGGGGTTGAGCTGCCTGGCCGTCAGCGTGGTGAGAATGGCGGCGTCGTCGCGGGACAGGCAGATGATGATCTTCCGGGCCTTGGACACCTCGGCCCGCCGCAGCAGGTCACGGCGTGTCGCATCCCCCAGGAACGCGGCCAGCCCGTCGAGGTTCGCCTCATTCACCGCGACGTCACTGCTGTCGATGACGACGATCCGGTCGTCCGGTTCCCCGTGACGGCGAAGGGTGTTGATCGCGCTGCGGCCCTTCGTGCCGTAGCCGATCACGACAACATGGTTGCGCATTCTCTGCCTCCACTGTAGGTCACGGATGGTGCGGCTGCCCTCGTTCGCCAGCACGGCGATGGTGGTGCCGACCAGCAGCACCAGGAAGCCGACGCGCATCGGGGTGATCAGGATCGCGTTCAGGAGTCGGGCGTGCGGAGCGAGAGGGGTGATGTCGCCGTAGCCCGTGGTGGTCATGGTGACCGTGGAGTAGTACAGGGCGTCAATGAAACTGACCCCGTCGTCGCGGATGTTGTCCACGTAGGAGTCGCGGTCCAACCACACGATGAGGGTGCTGATAATCAGCAGCAGGAGCGCCCACAGCCCACGTTTGCCGAGTTCGCGCAGTGGTTGCACCTGGGGGCGGGGCATGCTCACCATTGAGGTGGCATACCCCTTGGGGGCCCGCTTCCTCAGTCTGCCCACGGCCCTAGCTCGTCAGAACAGCCGAACAACTGCTGATCCCCTGGACGGCGAGCCGTTCCCTGCCGCCGAGGGCGGTGAGCTCGAGGAGCACGCTCACGTGCACGAGCTCCGCGCCGAGCCGTTTCAACAACGCGGCCGTGGCAGCCACGGTGCCGCCAGTGGCGAGCACATCGTCCACGACGAGCACACGCGCCCCCGTGACGAGGGCATCCGCATGCATGGTCAGGGTCGCGGTGCCGTATTCGAGGTCGAAGGATTCGCTCAACACGGGACGCGGCAGCTTCCCCGGTTTGCGGACCGGCACGAAACCGGCCCCGAGGGCCAGGGCCACGGGCGCAGCGAAGATGAATCCCCGGGCCTCCATCCCGACCACCACGTCAATGGCCTCGGGAGCCGATGCCACGATGGCGTCAACCGCATGCCGGAATCCCTCGGGGGAGGCCAGCAGCGGGGTGATGTCTTTGAACACCACCCCGGGTTTGGGCCAGTCCGGCACGTCCGCGATCAGGGAGGAAACCAAGTTCATCGCCTCTGACGCTTCCTCTGCTCGCGCGACAGGTTGCTGCGCCGCCTACGCGTCTCCGAGGAGACGACGGCCTCGGTCCCCGAGGCGTCCTCCTCGTCGTTCGTGTCCTCCCCGGACGGTTTGCGCTCGGCCTTGGCGGCCACACGTTCAGCCTTGCGGGCCAGCGATGCGCGGTGGGCGACCTGGGCTGGTTCCCGTTCCTTCATCTGCACCAGCAACGGGGTGGCAATGAAGATGGAGGAGTAGGCACCAGCGATCATGCCGATGAACAGAGCCAGGCCGAGATCGGCGAGGGGGCCGCTGTGCAGCATGGCCCCGCCGATCAGCAGGGCCGTGACCGGCAGGATCCCGATCAGGGTCGTGTTCAAGGACCGGATCAGCACCTGGTTGATGGCCAGGTTTGCGGCCTCCCCATAGGTCCTTCTGCTCTCCTTCATGTTCCTGGTGTTCTCCGTGACCCGGTCGAAGACCACCACGGTGTCGTAGAGGGAGTAGCCGAGAATGGTCAAGACACCGATGACGGTCGCGGGTGTGACGGTGAAACCGCTCAGCGCGTAGATGCCGACGGTGACCACGAGGTCGTGTGCCAGGGCTATGACGGCCGCCAAGGACATCTTCCAGTTGCGGAACCAGATACCGATCAGCACCATCACGAGCGCTATGAACACCCCCAAGGCGATCAGGGCCTGCCGGGAAATCTGTTCACCCCACGAGGCGCCAATCGCCGTGTAGGTGACGTCAGCAGGTTTCACGTTGGCCAGTTCGGCGATGGCGGCACGGACGGAAACGGTCTCCTCAGGGTTGAGGGAACGCGTCTGGATCCGCACGGCGCTCTCCCCGAGGGAGAAGACCTGGGCCTCCAGGTCCTTGACCTCGAAACCGGTCACCTTGGCGCGCACTTCGTCGACGGTGGTCTCGGTGACGGGCATCGCCACCTGGAAGTCGGTTCCGCCCCGGAAGTCGATGCCGAGCGCCAAACCCTTGAACCCCACGGCCAGGAAACAGATCGCGAGCACCACAGCCGAGAACGCGTACCAGAATTTCTTGTGACCGACGAAATCGTAGGAGATCTGGCCCGTGTAGAAGCGGTGGGCGAGCCCGTGTTTGGTGGACATCAGGCCTCCTTGGCGCGGTGGGTGCGGCGGCTGCGACGGCCCAGCAGGGAATCCCGGCTGACGCCCATGTGACTGGCGTCGAGCCCGGAGAACCTGTGCCCCTCACCGAAGAACTTCGTGCGCCCCAGCAGCTGCACGAGGGGTTTGGTGAAGAAGAAACAGACCGCCAGGTCAAGCAGGGTGGTCAGGCCGAGGGAGAACGCGAAACCCTTCACACTGCCAACCGCGAGGATGAAAAGGACGATGGCGGAAAGGATCGAAACCATGTCCGCGACCAGGATCGTCGGTCTGGCCTTGACCCAGCCCGTGGTGAGGGCGGATCTGAGACTTCGCCCATCGCGGATCTCGTCACGGATGCGCTCAAAGTAGATGACGAAGGAGTCGGCCGTCACGCCGATCGCCACGATCGCGCCGGCGATGGCCGGAAGGTTCAGGGTGAATCCCATCGCCTCGCCGAGAACAACCATGGACGCGTAGGTCGCGAGCGCTGCCACACCGAGGGATCCGATCACCACGAGCCCCAACCCACGATAGTAGGCGAGGCAGTACAGGATCACGAGCCCGAGACCGATGCAGCCGGCGATCAGGCCGACGCGGAGCTGCTCGCCGCCAAGGGTGGGGGACACCGTCTCCACCTGGGAAGGTTCGAAATTGAGCGGCAGTGCACCGAATTTCAGGATGTTCGCCAGTTCGGCCGCGGACTCGGCGGTGAAGTCACTGCCAGTGATCTGGGCCTGGCCATTGGTGATAGCGGTCTGGACTCGCGGAGCGGACTGCACCACGCCGTCGAGCACCACCGCGAACTGGTTGGCGGGCGCCTGCTTGGAAACCATGGCCGTGGTCATCTGGCTGAACGTACTGGTGCCCGCCTCATCGAACTCGAGGGTGACGACGTGGGCCACCTGCCCCTGCGGGATACCAGAACTGGCCCTGACGACGCGCTCCCCGATGATGGCCGCGGGCCCGAGCAGGTACTTTTCCTTGCCTGTCGGGTCACAACCCACCGTGGCCCTGTCCAGGCGGGCCTCGATCTTGTCGCTGCACTTGAACTCGTTGAACGCCTGGGTGTCCTGTTCCGTTGCGCTGTAGGCCAGCACCTCTTCGACACCCAGGACACTCCCGGTCTCACCTGGCTCCGGGGTTGGGGTGGGCAGACCCGGGAGGCTGGGATCGGTGTCCTGCTGCCCCACCTGGCCGGTGCGGAGCACGGGACGGAAGGTCAGCTGGGCGGTGCTGCCGATCAGGTTCACCATGTCGTCGCGCTGGACGTTGGGGGCGGAGACGACGATGTGCCTGTCACCCGATGTGGTCACCGAGGCCTCGCCGATTCCCAGCCCGTCGACACGCTTTTGGATGATGCTCCTGGCCAACTCAAGCG
Source organism: uncultured Propionibacteriaceae bacterium (assembly GCA_938012815.1). Classification (GTDB taxonomy): domain Bacteria; phylum Actinomycetota; class Actinomycetes; order Propionibacteriales; family Propionibacteriaceae; genus Arachnia. The sequence goes on along the minus strand of CALLVV010000019.1, from coordinate 95,066 downwards.
AGTCCTTGTCGACCGTCGAGTTCGTCGCGGTCAGGGTGATGGTCATGCCACCCTGCAGGTCGAGGCCGAGTTTCGGGGACCATGTGCCGGCGGACGCCATGATCCCGAACATCGCGCCGATGGCGAGCAGGAAGACGATCAACGTGAAGCCGGGTCGGGGTTTACGGGATACCGTTGCCATACGGGCTCGATTCAGTGCTTCTCGGAAACGGGCTCTTCGGTCGCGGAGGCGTCCTCCGGCTCGGAGGCGTCAACACCGTCGGCGCTCTCCTCGCGCTCCTCGCCCTCGGCGGTTTCCTCCGCCTCGTCGGTGAATTCGAACTCTTCCTCATCATCTTTGGCGACGCGTGCAATGACCTGCTTGAGGATGGTCACCTCGACACCGGGAGCCAGCTCCACGATCGCCTGCGTGTCGGCGATGTGGGAAAGGGTGGCGAAAACGCCGGAGCTGAGGATGACGCGGGCTCCGGGCTGCAGCGCGTCAATCTGGGACTGGTGCTCACGCATGCGCTTCTGTTGAGGCCGGATCATCAAGAAATATGCAGCGCCCACGAAAACGACGAGCATGAGGAGCATTTCCATCTGTTCATTCCTTAACGAGGCGGTTGGCGGGTTTGCCGTGGGTCAGGATAGCTCACTCGAACAACGAAGGCTCACCGGCCGGTGGACGCAGACCGAGATGCTGCCAACCGGCGGCGGTGACGATCCGGCCACGTGGGGTGCGCATCATCAGGCCCTCACGGATCAGGAAGGGCTCCGCCACCTCAGAGACGGTCTCGGTTTCCTCTCCCACGCTGAGTGCCAGGGTGGACAGACCGACGGGCCCTCCGTTGAACAGGGTGCACAGGTTGCGCAGCACCCCCCTGTCGAGCCGATCCAGGCCGCGTTCGTCGACCTCGTACAGCTCAAGGGCGGCCCGGGCGTGTTCGAGTTTCACCTCCTGGTGTCCCCCCACCTGGGCGTAGTCACGGACCCGACGCAGCAGCCGATTCGCGATCCTGGGGGTGCCGCGCGACCTGCCTGCGATCTCCTTGGCGACAACCTCCTTCAACCGTACCCCCAGCTTCGCGGCCGACGCCGCGACGATGCCGGCCAGATCTGCGGCGTCGTAGAACTCCAGCTGCGCGGTGAAACCGAACCGGTCCCGCAACGGCCCCGGCAGCAGGCCCGCCCGCGTGGTGGCCCCGACCAGGGTGAAGGCGGGCAGGTCTATCGGGATGGCGGTCGCCCCCGGTCCCTTGCCGACCACCACATCAACCCGGAAGTCCTCCATCGCCAGGTAGAGCATCTCCTCGGCGGGGCGGGCGAGCCGGTGGATCTCGTCGAGGAACAGCACGTCTCCCTCGTCGAGGCCCGAGAGTATCGCCGCCAGATCTCCTGCGTGCTGGATCGCGGGACCGGACGAGATGCGCAGGTTCACTCCGAGTTCCGCGGCGATGATCATCGCCAGAGTGGTTTTCCCCAACCCCGGGGGGCCGGACAGCAGCACGTGATCCGGGCTGCTGCCCCGGTGCCTGGCCGCCGCCAGGACCAGACCGAGCTGGTCACGAACCCGGGGCTGCCCCTCGAACTCGATCAAGCGCTTGGGCCGCAGGGTCGCCTCGAAGTCCTTCTCCTCGAAACGGCCAACGGGATCCACCTCAGAGAAATCCACGATTTCCTCCTCAGCGTTTCGCCAACGTTCCGAGGGCCGCCCTCATCAGCTGGGCCACGCCTGCGCCCTCGGAGGCCAGATCCGCGACGGCATCGCACGCAGCCACGGCCTCCTTGGCGGACCAACCGAGCCCTTGGAGGCCCTCCATGACCTGGTCACGCCACGATTCGTTCGCCGCACCGGGGCTTGCGGTCTCCTGCTCCACATCGCCCAGGGCGAGCAGGCCTGCCTTGTCTTTGAGTTCCAGGACCAGCTTCTGGGCGCTCTTGTTGCCGATCCCGGGAACCCGGCACAGGGCGCGCAGATCCTCCGCGAGGATGGCTCGTTTCAGGTCCTTCGGTGACAGCACGGAGCAGATGGCCAGGGCAAGCCTGGGCCCCACCCCCGATGCGCTCTGCACCAGTTCGAAGGCCTCCCTTTCGGAACCGCTGCCGAAACCGAACAGCGTCAGCGACTCCTCGCGCACGACCAACGACGTATGGATGGTCTTCGTCTCCCCCGGGCGCAACGCGGCCGCGGTGGCCGGTGTGCAGTTCCCACGGAAGCCCACCCCTGCGACATCGATCACGAACCAGGCTGCCCCCGCGGCCGTCACGGTGCCCGTCAACTGGGAGATCATCGTTTTCCTCTCGCGGCCGCTACCAGCGCCGCATATCGATTGGTGTGGCCGCCACGCCAGGCGTGACAGACCGCCAGGGCCAGGGCATCTGCCGCGTCCGCCGGTCTTGGCGGCGCCTCAAGCCTCAGGATCGTGGTCACCATGGAGGTCACCTGAGACTTGTCGGCCCGTCCCGAACCGGTGACGGCGGCCTTGACCTCGCTCGGGGTGTGGAACGTGACGGGCAGCCCGCGCCGAGCCGCGACCAGGGCGGCGATCCCCGCGGCCTGTGCCGTGTCGATCACGGATGTCGTGTTGCGCTGGGCGAACACGCGTTCGACGGCGACCACGTCCGGGGCGTGTTCGGTGAGCCACCGCTCGAGTCCGGCCTCAACCTGGAGCAGTCGATGGGCCACGTCCAGGTCCGGGCTGGTGCGCACAACCCCCACAGCCACGAAAACTGGTGGACGCCCCACGGCGCCATCCACCACGCCGATGCCACAGCGGGTGAGGCCGGGGTCGATCCCCAGAATACGCTTTTTCTCGAACATCAGTTCGGATTATAGAGGATTATTCCTCGGAATCGAGGGCTGCCGCCACCTCCGGCGTGAGGTCCACGTTGGTGAAGACGTTCTGCACGTCATCGGAGTCCTCAAGGGCGTCGATGATGCGGAAGATCTTCTGGGCGAGTTCCACGGTGCCGACCTCCTGATCGAAGGAAGCGACAAACTGCACCTCGGAGGAATCGTAGTCGAACCCCGCGGCCTCGACGGCCTTGCGGACCTCCACGATGTCGCCGGGATCGCAGACCGCCTCCCAAGCTTCACCCTCGTCGCTGACCTCCTCGAGGCCCGCCTCAAGAGCAGCTTCGAGCAGATCGTCCTCCGTGATCTCCCTGCCCTCCTGCTGTTTGGGAACCACGACAACCCCCTTGCGGGCGAACAAGCGCTGCACCGATCCGACGTCGGCCATGGTGCCACCGTTACGGGTGACCGCGACGCGCACGTCCGAGGCGGAGCGATTCCGGTTGTCGGTCAGACATTCGATCAGGATCGCGATTCCGGAAGGACCGTAGGCCTCGTACATGATCGTCTCGTAGTCGGCGCCACCGGATATGGCGCCGGAGCCGCGTTTCACCGCGCGGTCAATGTTGTCGTTGGGGACGCTGGACTTCTTGGCCTTCTGGATGGCGTCGTAGAGCGTCGGGTTGCCGCCCGGATCCCCGCCGCCCAGCCGGGCCGCGACCTCCACGTTCTTGATCAGCTTGGCGAACAACTTGCCGCGTTTGGCGTCAATGACCGCCTTCTTGTGCTTGGTCGTAGCCCACTTGGAGTGTCCGCTCATGCATCCCGTCCTTCGGGTAGAGGTCAAATTTGCTTGAGCGAGCTTATCTCAAGCAGCCGGAATGCTTTTCCCCAACAGGGTCACGCTGTCGCGTTCCTCGTATCCCAGCACCCGGTGCAGCCAGTCCGCAACAGCCCGGTTCCGGGTGTCCACCCCGATGCCCGCAGCAGGGCACCCCGAGGCGGCCATCGAGTGCAATGACCTGGCCAGCAGGGCCTCGGCCACGCCCTGGTGCCGGTGTGCCCTGGCCACGCCCAGCCGGTCACACCAGCCCTCCATCACGCCGTCCAACCCCGCCGCGTCGTCGGTTCCCGACAGGCAGTACCCGACGACCTCGTCGCCCCTGATCGCGACCCATGACCAGTCGGGGCGGAAGGTTTCCTCCGCAAGTGACTCCGCCCACGCGTCGTCGTCGATCCGGGCGCTGAAACACGAATTGTGCAGCTGCAACACCTGATGACTGCGTTCCGGGGTGAAATTCTCGAAGACCAGTCCGGGAATGTCGTGTGGCCTCGGCAGGTCGAACAGTTCCCTGTGCATGTCGAAGAAGTAGCGTTCCGCCATAAAACCTCGTTGCACGAGCAGATGCCGCAGGCAGGTCTGATCCGCCTCCACGTAGGATCCGAGCCAGATCGGCTCCCCTGGACGGTGCTCGTCCCGCCATGTGAGTGCCCGCTCCTCCTGCCAGGTCAACAGCGCACGCCCGATTCCCTGGTACCTGTGGGTCGGATGGACTCCACCGAGCAGAAAGAGTTTCGCGGGATGGCTTCCCGGTTCCGGGATGTTCCAGCCGAAGGCCGACAGGTTCCCGTAGGAATCCCAGCCGCCTATGGCGTCCCCGGTCGTTATGGTCCGTGCGGCTCCCCCGATCACCCGGTCGGTGGCGGGCAGCACGAGGTCGTCCAGGGCCTCCAACTGAGCCCTCAGGGAGAGCATCTCATCCCAGTCTCCGGAGGTGAGAAGACGCCACTTGAGATGGTTCTCGATGTAGAGCTCCACTGCTCCTCCCTCTCCTCCCTCACCCATTGTTCTTCTTGTTCTTCCAGATGCGCCGGCCCCGATCGGGACGCGGCGCCGTCTGCTGCCAGAGCCTGCGCCAGCGGGGCATGGGCTCACCACTGGCCATGGGGGCGTGGCTCCGGATCGCCCACCAGGAGAGTTCCCCACTGCGGAACAGCGCTCCTACCGCGCCCTGCACCACCTCGGTCGTTCTCTCAATCGACTGGCCATGAACGTAGACGGGTGCTCCGAAACGCACGGACACCCGGGGCCGGCGTTGCAGGGTGAGCCGCAACACCTCGTTCAGCTTGAAGGTCCCGACGATCGCCACGGGAATGATCGGGGCGTTGTGCTCGGTCGCCAGTTCAGCGGGCAGTGTGGTGAACTCCCCCACACCGCCGTCAGCTGGCGAGGGTTCCGAGAAGACAACAATGCTGCGTCCCTTCGCCAGTGCACGATCGACTCCCCGGTTGGTCGTGCGCAGCCGTGCCGGAAGCACGGCCTTCAAGACCTGCCAGTCGAGGACCCCCTGTTCATTGACGGCGAAAATGACCGGCCCCTCCAGTCCCGGAAGCGCGTCGAGCCCGGCCACCTGGTATTCCAGCCGCCATGTCAGGGGATTGAACAGATCGGGGGTCTCGCTCAAGTCCGAACGTGCCAAGCGGTTACGTCGCCGGCCCGTCGGTTCCGGGGCGCCGGCCGGGCGACGCCGGACCAGCCCGAACCCCGTCCGGGCGAACCCCAGCATGTCCGAGAACCAGGTGATCACCGCGACTCCCCGAAGATCCGTCCGGGCCCGTGCAGATAGGTGGCCTCCCCCCGGTCCCCGGTAATCTGCCTGGCAAGTTCGAGTGCATCGTCCAGGGTGGTTGCGGCCCGCTGCCCGAGGACCCGGACGGTTTCCCGGTCGCCCCCCACCCAGATGACGTCGGCCAGCCGCGCGGTGGCGCGACGGATCTCGTACCATGTGTGGAAGACAGCCAACGGATGCCAGGCATTGTGGTCGCGGTAGAGCTTCAGGTACCAGTCGTCGGCCAAAGCCCGGCGCTCGAATCGCTCATGGATTTCGGCCGGTTCCCTCGTGGCGGGCAGCACCTTGGTGAAGAAATCAGCGGCCGGGGCGAGGGTCCGACTCGGGAAGACCCGGCTGAGCGGGTGGAAGGCGATCAGTATCCCGCCGTCGCGCAGGAGGGAACGTCCCGCGTCGGTTCCCGCGTTGCACAGTGCCTGGTGGGAGGCGTTGACGGGTGAACCCACAGGATCCCCCGGATCAAAGCTGCCGCCCCACACCGGGGTCATGAGGATCCTGGTGCGTGGCGTAGCGACGGTGTTGGCAGCTCGCCACACTTCTCCGGCGCGGGTCGCCACCTGCGCCGGATCGCCGCCGATCACATCGCAGAGCTCGTAGTCAGCGCGCGGTGCCGCGTAGAGTTTCTGGGTGCCCTGCCGGGGTAGTAGCGCGGTGAACTGGCGAGCGGTGGCGTAGGCGACCTGCTCTGGGAACCGCCATTCCCACTCGCAGTGGTTCAGGAAACTCAGGTGACGCCCCAGATAGGGCTGCCCGAGCACCGCGGTGATGGAGAAGACGGGGATTGCCCTGTGGATTGCCGCGGTGACCTGTCGGCGCGCCGATTTGCTGCCGCCGAAGCCACCAATCCGGTTGATGGTTGCCACATCCGTCGCCCCGGTGGCAAGCAGCATCCGTTCCCCGGGGCCGTGACAGACATCCACCAGGACCACAAGGTCCGACTCAGCGATTCTCGCATCCACCCTGACCGGTTCCCCGGACAGGGTGGCCACCGTGACCAGGTCCTCCGAGGTCACGTCGTGGCTGGTGATCCTGCCCTCGGGCAGGAATGACGTGGCGACCCGGTCGCCGAGGGTCTCGACGATTTCCTGACCAGCCCACCGAGGTCCGAGGCCACCCGCCACCATGATGGCGACGTCATCGACCCGCGTCCTGGCGGCGTTTTCGAGGACGCGTTCGACGATGCTGCGCCTGATGTCGAATCGCATGCCGGGCTGTACTGGATCGACATTTCCCACCACGACGGTCAGCTTCATTCCGGGGCGCAGCAGCTCAGTCAATGGTGCGCTGTCGACGGGATTGGCGAGGGCCCCCTCCACCAGAGCGACGGGATCCGCGGAGGGGACGGGCTGTGGCGGATAGACCACATTGGTTCCGATGGGGAAGCGTTGCAGACGGACATTGCCACCTGCGAGGGTCAGTAGTTGCGGGGTGCGTTCGTCCACCTTCAGGACGAAACCCGGGCGGGTCATGACGGCAGCTTCCATCTGGGATGCAGAGCGTGGGAGGGCCAGTCGATGATCGACCAGCCGGCTTCCTTGGCCGCGCGCATCAGACCGATGTCCGGACTGACCGCGACGGGGTTTCCAACAGTGCGCAACATCGGCAGGTCGACGTGGCTGTCGGCATAAGCGAAGGAAGCCGACAGATCGATGCCGTGGAGGCCCGCGTAATGGGTGAGCCAAGCCGCACGGGAGTCCCCCACCATGGGGGGACCGGTCAGGAAACCGGTGCACACCCCGTCCGCGTCCGTCGCCAGGTCGGCGGCGACGATGTGGTCGAAGAGCCCCTCGAAGGGTCTGGTCAGGGGGCGGATGACGCCGGTGAGGAGGATCGTGGTGTGCCCGGCCTCCCGGTGTTCACGAATGCGCCGGACCGCATCGGGGGAGGTCCGATCCAGCACGAACGGGGTCAGCCGCTCGTCGACGAAACGTTCCAGCTCATCCAGCCTGGCGCCCTCGTAGCGGCGGTACACCTGCCGCAGGAACACCCCGCGGTCCTTGCGTTCGGCCCCCAGGTAGTTGGGCAGCTGGGTGGCGACCCTCATCAACTCCCCCGCACGCTGCGTCAGCGACAACTCGGGTAGCCGCAGCCACAGGTAGGTCTCGATGACGTTGGTGGTCATCACCGTGCCGTCCAGGTCAAAGGCAGCCAGCACCGTCCCGGACTCGGTGGGTTTGAGGTCCCGGTAGGTGGCGGAACGGGCCTTGCGGCGCCGCCGGGCGGCCTCGAGGCGGCGCACGGGGTCCGTGATCGCCGGGGCGTGCACGTCCTCCAGGTAGTGGGTCCAGTCGAGGGTTCCCGAGTCGAAACCGAAGGTTTCGCGGTCATCCTCGTGGAGGCTGTTGTGCAGCGCCAGGGTGCAGTCGTCGACGAAGTGCAGTTCGGACTGGAGGTATTCGCCGTAGAGGCCCAGGTACCTGTTGAGGAAGTCCAGCTGCTTGACCGTCTTGTCGAGGGCCTGGGCGGCAGCGCGGGTTTTCTTGCCGCGCGGGGCGAAACTCAGCAGGCGGTTGCCGATCGCGACCCCCTTCTCCGCGAACCAGAGCTTGCGTTCCACCGGTTCCGGTCCAGGGAAGTTCCACGTGGCCAGCTGATGGGATCCCTGTCCGTCCCGGTACGGGTGCCGGGAGAAATAAGAGCGGATGTGCTCGTAGATGCCGCGGAAGGTCAGGGGGTTCCTGGCCCCAGACGAGCAGTGGTAGAACTCCGGTTCCCCCACCTTCGGCTGAGTGGCACAGACCGCTACGATGGTGTTGACCACGTAGTCGCAGGGAATGATGTCAATCACGGCATCCGGGGAGGCCGGGAACTCCGGTAGTTGCCCCCGCCCGTAGGCCAGGATGATCGGGTCGGCCATCTTGAAACCCTCGATCCATCCCGGATGCGGGTATCTCAGCGACGACTCCACGATCGCCGGGCGAACAATGGAGGCTTGCATGTCGCGGCACAGGTCCGCGACGACCGCCTCACCCATCGCCTTGGCGAAAGTGTAGACGTCGGTCCAGCCCAGTGAACGGGCCCGTTCCGTGCCCGCGGCCACCAGTTCCTTCTTCACCCAGGCGAGCCGCCGCCGTTCGGTGTCCTCGCTGGTGGTGAGGTATCCGGCGCGGCGGTGCAGTTTCTCGGCCTCCTTGCGCAGCGCCGTCAGCTGCTCGGACGTGCGGGACCGTGCCTCGACCACGTCGGTCATCGCCAGCGCCGCCCGGGTCTCGGCCTCGTAGTCCACCTCGTGGGGATGGGCGGCCTCCGGGATCGGTCCCCTGCGACGCCCCGCCGTGTAGGCCGTCGAGATGTGGACGTAGTGCGGAACGCGCACCAGGTTGCCGTTCTCGTCGGAGCAGGATTCGCGAAATCGTTTCAACAGCGCCTTGACGCCCAGCACATTGGTCTTGAACGCCGCGTCGATGGGCGGGTCGAAGGAGACGTCCCCCGCACAGTGCACCAGCACATCGATGTCGCGCGGCAGCTCCGGGGCGTCCGGGAGATCACCCTCAATCACATCAATGCGAGCGGCCATCAATTTCTCGACGGAACCTGCCTCGGCAACAACGTCCTTGAAGATTTGCTTCTTCAGCAGTGAGGCGACCCGTTGGGTGGCGGACAGGGAACCCTTGCGACGCACCAGCACCGCGGTGGTCGTGTCCGGGCACTCGGTGAGGAACTTCCAGAGCATCTGCTCCCCGATAAAACCAGTGACCCCCGTCATGGCGATCTTCTTGCCCGCGAGCAGTTCGGCGATCCGCCCGGTCAGCAGCGGCGGGGTGTGCAGGCGGGTCGATTCCGGGGCTCCGAAGCTGGTGCGTGGCGCGGGGCTCATGCCGCCTCTCCGATCTGCTGCGGGCCGGCGACCTCAATGGCCTCGGCCAAGGTGAACCTGCCGAGATAGAGGGCTGTGCCGACGATGGCCCCCTCCACGCCATCGCGGGTGAGCTCCCGCAGGGCGCGCAGGTCGTCCAGAGTGGAGATGCCACCGGATGCGATCACAGCGGCGTCGGTGCGGGTGCAGACATCACCCAGCAGGTCGAGGTTCGGTCCGGTGAGCATGCCGTCGGAGTTGACGTCGGTGACGACGAAACGCCGGCACCCGGCCGCTGCCAGCCGGTCGAGTGTCTCGGCCCACGGCCCCCCCTCGGTGGTCCAGCCCCGGGCGGCGAGCCTTTCCCCGCGCACGTCCAGGCCGATGGCGACGCGGTCGCCGTGAGTTTCGATGATTCGTTCGCACCACTGGGGCCGTTCCAGCGCGGCGGTACCGACGTTGACCCTGCAGCATCCGGTGTCGAGTGCCCGCTCCAGGGACACGTCGTCCCGGATTCCCCCGGAGAGTTCGACATCCACGTCCAACCTGCCGATGATCCCGGAAAGCAGGTCGGCATTGGAGCCGCGCCCGAAGGCGGCGTCGAGATCGACCAGATGGATCCAGGACGCCCCCTCCTCCTGCCATCTGAGGGCCGCGGACAGCGGATCCCCGAACTCCTTCTGGGTGCCCGCGACGCCTTGGACGAGCTGGACGGCCCGGCCGTCCTGGACGTCCACGGCGGGCAACAACTGCAATGCTTCCACGACGCGAACCCTACCGTGAAGCCGGCCTGCGGGACAGAGAGCCATCAGCAGGGGTTAAAACGCAGGAGGTCCTAGCCGAGCTCCCCGTCCGCGAAGTGAATCTCGGGAACATCGAGATGTCCCAGAGCTGCCCTGAGGCCCCGTTCCTGGGAGCCGAGGTCGAGGACATCCTCCGGGGGAACGTGGATGAAGCCGCATAGTGGCCGGATCTCCCGAGGCAGGGCGGCTGCCTCGTGCAGCATCAGGTAGAGCAGCGCGTTGCAGACGTAGCTCCCGGCACTGAGAGACAGTTCCCCGGGCACTCCGCTGGCCTGCACGGCACGCAGCATGGCCTTCACGGGCAGGGTGGCGAACCGGGCCGCTGGGGCACCGGGAATCACCGGTCGGTCCACGGGTTGGTCCCCGGCATTGTCAGGAATACGGGCGTCGATCAGGTTGATGGCGACCCGCTCCAGGGTCAGTCCCGTTGCGCAGCCGGACAATCCCAGACACACCACATGGGTGGGGCGATGCTCGGCCAACAGATCCGGAACCAGTTTTCTCACCGCTTCAAACTCCACCGGAAGCACCACGGTGATGGCTTCACCCTCGAGCCGGGTGATCAGTTCCGCGGAAGGATTGCGGTCGGAGCCGCCGAAGGGTTCGAATCCGGTCACCAGGGTTTTCACCGGGTCAGGATATTCCCGCTCCGGGGAGAGTGGGGCGGTTCACCGGGTGCCGACCGTGGGCCGGTCCTGCCCCCGCTTCCCGTCGGCCGTCCTCATTTCCGCCCACGGGGTCCACGCCCCGTGGGGTCTGTGCAAGAGTGGGGACATGAACCGCCAGAAACTGGAACCGCTTCCCTCCGAGTTGCTGGAACGAGCACGCTCAGCTCGCAGAATCCTGGTGCTGACCGGGGCTGGTATGTCGGCGGAGTCGGGGGTTCCCACCTTCCGTGACGAGTCGGCTGGGCTGTGGGCCCGTTACTCCCCCGAGGCGATGGCCACCGAGGAGGGCTGGCGCGCCGATCCAGAACTGGTGTGGGCCTGGTACCTGTGGCGCATCGGGATCGTCAACTCCACCTCCCCGAACGCGGGGCACGAGGCGCTGGCCCGCTGGGCGGGTTTGATCGGCGAAGGGCTTCCGCTGCAGCACATGGACATCGTCACCCAGAACATCGACGACCTCCACGAGCGGGCGGGGTCGGCGGTGCTCGCCCACCTGCACGGCAGGCTCGACCGCTTCCACTGCATTGATTGCGGTCTTCCCGGCCAGCCGGACCTGTCGATGGCCTCCAGGGAACCGGTCCTGCGCGTTACGCCTTCCCCGTGCGAATCCTGCGGGGGTGACCTCAGGCCGAGCATCGTGTTCTTCGGCGAGCCCTTGGACGCAACCGACATCGACGCGTCCGTGGAGGCCGCCCAGCGGGCCGACCTGACCTTGGTGGTGGGGACCTCGTCAATCGTCTACCCGGCAGCCGCCCTGCCCGGGCTGGCGGCGCGCGCCGGGTCGTTCGTGGTGGAGGTCAACCCGGATCCCACCAGCCTGGACTGCGACCTGCGCTGGTGCACCACCGCGGCCATCGGGTTGCCGCAGCTGGTGGATCAGCTGGCGTCCTGAGGGTTCCGCGGATCCAGCCAGTTGCGCAGCAGCCGGGCGCCGGCCTCCCCGGATTTCTCAGGATGAAACTGAGTGGAGCAGACGTTCCCGCGTTCCACGGCGGCCACGAAGGGAACCTCGTGGGTGGCGGTGGTCACCAGGGTGCCATCGGTTCCCGGCATCCGGATCGCCGCGTAGCTGTGGACGAAGTAGAACCTTTCGTTCTCGACGCCTGCGAACAGGCGACTGCCCGGGGGGACGTCAACGCGGTTCCAGCCCATGTGCGGGAGTCGGCGAGCCGCCAGTGGCCGCACGGTTCCCGGCCAGAGGCCGAGACCAGCGGTGCGGATGCCGTGTTCGGTGCCCTCCCCGAAGAGGATTTGGTGCCCCACGCAGATGCCCAGCAGTGGTTTCCCGGTGGGCAGCCAATCCGCCAGGAGCTCCGCTCCCCCGGCCGCCCGCAGCCCCGCCATGCAGGCGGCGTAGGCCCCGACGCCGGGCACCACCAGCGCATCGCACCTCGTCAGTTCCCGGATGTCCGCGGTCAGTACGACCCTGCCCCCGACCGCCGCCAACGCCCGTGCCGCGGAGTGCAGGTTGCCCGAGCCGTAGTCGAACAACCCCACCCGGCGGTTCAGAGCGCCCCCTTCGTGGAGGGCACGCCCACAACGCGCGGGTCGAGGGCGACGGCGTCGCGCAACGCGCGGGCCAGGGCCTTGTACTCGGCTTCGACGATGTGGTGCGGATCGCGGCCCGCGAGGAGGCGAAGGTGGATGCACAGGCCCGCGTTCAAACCGAGGGACTCGAAAACGTGGTAGGTCATGGAGCCCGCGTAGGTGACACCCGATCCGCCGATGCGGGCGTAGGCCTGTCCCTCGGGCTCGCCCGAACACACCACGTAGGGGCGTCCCGCCACGTCGACCACGCAGTGCGCCAGGGCCTCATCGAGGGGCACGGTGGCGTCCGCGTAGCGCCGGATGCCGCGTTTGTTCCCGAGGGCCTCACCCAGTGCCTGGCCGAGCACGATTGCGGTGTCCTCGACGACGTGGTGCCCGTCGATGTGCACGTCCCCGCTGGCCTGGATGTCGAGGTCGATCAAGGAGTGCCTGGACAGCGCGGTGAGCATGTGGTCGTAGAAACCGACCCCGGTCGAGATCCGGCTCAGGCCGGTTCCGTCCAGGTCGAGGGTGACGGTGATCTCGGATTCGCTGGTGGTCCGGGACCTGGTTGCGGTGCGGCTCATGAATGACGTCCTTCCGGATTGATCTCGGCGAGTGCCCGTTTCAGAACCGCCATCTCCCGGGGGGTGCCCACAGAGGCCCGCAGGAACCCTTCGGGTCCGGTCTCGCGGATCAGCACCCCGCGATCCAGCAGCCCCTGCCACACGGCGTGGCGCTCCTCGAAGCGCCCGAACAGCACGAAGTTCGCCTCCGAGGGCACCACCTCGTAGCCGTGGCCCCGCAGCCAGCCCTGGAAGGCCCGGCACTCCTCGGCCAGTTCCTCCACCCGGGCCAGCAGTTCGTCCCGGTGCGCGAGGGCCACCCGGGCCAGGACCTGGGTCTGAAGGCTCATGTGATAGGGCAGCCGCACGATCCGGCAGGCGTCCACGATCTCCGGGGCGGCCGCCAGGTATCCGACGCGCCCACCGGCCATGGCGAAGGCCTTCGACATGGTGCGGGTGATCACGAGCCCGGGGTGCCTGGCAAGCAGCGGCAACGCCCCGGGGTGGCGGGAGAACTCCTGATAAGCCTCGTCAACCACGACGATCGCGTCCGTGGCGGAGCAGATCTCATCGATCACCTCCGGGGCGGTGCAGGTGCCGGTCGGATTGTTCGGAGTGGTGATGACGACCACGGTCGGGGCGTGGCGTTCCACGGCGGAGAGCACCAGGTCGGCATCCACGGTGAAGTCCGGGTTGCGGGGTTCGGTCACGTAGGCGGTGCAGGTGTTTCTCGCGTACTCGGGGTACATGGAGTAGGTGGGGGTGAAGGTCAGCATCCTGCGGCCCGGCCCTCCGAAAGCGGTCAGCAGCTGCCCCATGATCTCATTGGATCCATTTCCCACCCAGATGTTGCGGGCGGCCAGGCCGTTGCCGAGGTAGGAGGCCAGGTCCTCGCGAAGCGCCACCGCCTCCCGATCCGGGTAGCGGTTCATCATCGCGGCAGCCTCCTGGACGGCCTCCCCCATGGCCCGCCTCAGCCCGCTGGAGGGCGAATAGGGGTTCTCGTTGACGTTGAGGACCACGGGCACGTCGATCTGCGGTGCGCCGTAGGGTTCCTCGCCCACCAGGTCGTCCCGGAGCGGCAGGCCGGAGAGCCCGCTCATCGTCTCGTCCTGACCGTGATGGCCGCGGCGTGCCCGGGCAGGTCCTCGGCCAGCGCGAACCGTTCGATCCCGTCGGCGATCTCGGTCAGGGCCCGCGCCGAGTAGTCGATGACGTGCACGGTGCGCATGAAGGAACGCACGTTCAGACCCGATCCGTGACACGCACAGCCAGCGGTCGGCAGGACGTGGGTGGAGCCGGCCGAGTAGTCACCGAGGCTGACCGGTGAGTGATCACCGATGAAGATGGCGCCGGCGTTGCGGATCCGGGCGGCCACCTTTCCGGCGTCGCGGGTCTGAATCTCCAGGTGCTCGGCGGCGTAGGCGTCGGCCACCTCCACCGCCTGGTCGAGGTCACGCACCAGCAGCACGGCCGACTGCTGACCCGTCAGGGCGGTCCGGATCCGTTCCCGGTGTTTCGTTGCCGCCACCCGGGGTTCCAGCTCGGCCGCCACCAGGTCGGCGAGTTCCGGGGAGTCCGTGATCAGGACGGACGCGGCCATTGGGTCGTGTTCGGCCTGGGAGATCAGATCGGCGGCCACGTAGGCGGGATTCGCGGAGGAATCCGCGATGATGGCGATCTCGGTGGGCCCGGCCTCGGAGTCGATGCCCACAATTCCCCGCAGCAGCCGTTTCGCAGCCACCACGTAGATGTTCCCGGGGCCGGTGACCATGGCGACGGGTGCGCAGAGACCGGTCACCCCATGGGCGAACATCGCGATCGCCTGGGCCCCGCCGACCGCATGGACCTCCTCGACCCCGAGCATGTGGCACAGTGCGAGGATGTTCGGGTGCGGCCAGCCGCCGAACCCGGCCTGCGGCGGGGATGCGACGGCGATCTCCCGGACCCCAGCCACCTGAGCGGGGATGACGTTCATTATCACGCTGGAGGCCAGTGGGGCGAGCCCGCCCGGAACGTAGAGACCGACACGTTCGACGGGGATGTTGCGCAGCCCTACCCGGGCGCCCTCGGCCAGGACCGCGGGGGCGGGGTCGGAATCGTGTTCCAGGGTTTCGGCAACCAAGCGTCGGCGCCGGATGGACTCCTCGAAGGCCTCCCGGAGTTCCGGGTCGAGCTGTTTGGCGGCCTCAGCCAGCACCCGTCCAGGGACTCGGAAGGTCCTGGGAACCACGCCGTCAAAGCGTTGCGAGTACTCGACGAGCGCCTCGGTGCCCCGGTCACGGACCGCGTCGCACACCTCCCTGACAGCTCGCATGGCGCCCGTGACGTCCAGCTCTGCCCTAGGAACATGGGCGCGATAGTCGCCCTCGACGCCTGTCAGGTCAACCGTTCTAAGCACGGTCGATCAGTCTACCGCCGCGATCCTCCGGGGTTCCGACGGCGGCGCCGGAACGGAGGATGGCGATTCGGGCCAGAAGGCGGCGAGCAGCATCACAGGTGTGATCGCACAGAACGGCCCCACCAGAAGGGCAGAAATCGAACGTAGAGTGAGGTCGATGGGCACGACGTCCCCGGCGGAGGCCGCGGCGAGACGGGAATCGAAACTCGGGGGCAGAATCCACATCCCGCCCAGCCAGATGAGCAGACAGACCACCAGCGCCCCCCCGGCGGCGGCCACGCACACCCACCAGCCGCGATCCCTGAACCACCACCAGGAGATCAACCCGATCGCAAGCCCGCTCAGGGCGGCGAGCAGGACGAACAGCGCGTCCGTCGAGAAAACGTCCGCAAGCCCTCGCTCCGACAGGCTCGCTCCGAGCTCCTGGGACACGAGATACCCGGGTCTGTGTGCGAGCCATGCCCAGGCGAGGGCGCACAGGGCGCCCAGTCCCAGCAGCACCCCGAGGAACTGGAGCACACGCCACAGCAGGCGTGGCACGGCACGAGAAGGATGGGTTTCAGCCATGCGCCGCCGCCCTCCCGAAGGACACCGCGCTCGGCCCCAAGAGCGCCTTCAGATCTGCGAACAGCGGCGAGCTCGGGGTGACGTGGAAGCCGTTTCCGAGCCGGAAGGTGGTGAGGCGGTCGCCGTTGCGGAGCCGGAGATGCACCTCTGCTGACCCGGGGTGGCCCGACAGCACCTGCTTGAGGTTGCCGACAATCCCTGGGGTGCAGCGCATCGTTGGCAGGGTCAGCACCACCGGGCCCAGGCCACCGTCGGCGTTCACCTGCGGGGCGTGCACGTCCTGGGCCCGCATCCGCGCCCGGTCCTCTGAATCCTCGACGACTCCTTTCACAGAGACGATGGTGTCCGGAGCCAGGTATTGGGCCACCGCGTCATAGACCTTCGGGAAGACCGTGACCTCGATGCTGGCCTCCAGGTCCTCCAGCATGAGGACCGCGTAGAAGGCTCCCTTCTTGTTGACTCGTCTGGTCACCGAGGTGATGAGCCCGCACACGGTGGTCTCACCCCGGAAACCGCCTTCCGTGGCGAGACTCGAAACCGAATGCTTGCCGTGCTGGAGCAGCACGTGTTCCAGGCCGTTGAGCGGGTGATCGGAGACGTAGAGCCCGAGCATCTCCCGTTCGAAGGCCAGCTTCGTGCGCTTGTCCCATTCGTCCAGGTCGGGGACGGGCTGCCTGTCGAGACCACCCTCCTCGTCACCACCGAAGTCTCCGAAGAGGTCGAACTGCCCGTGCTCTTCGTTTTTTTTGAGTTCAATGACCGAGTCGACGGAATCCTCGTGGACAGTCATCAGCGATCTCCGGGTGTGGCCGAGCTCGTCAAATCCACCGGCCTTGATCAGCGATTCGATCACCCGCTTGTTGCACATCAGCAACGGTGCCTTGTCGAGAAAGTCATGGAAGTCCCTGGCCTTGCCCGCCCGGGCCCGTTCCGCGGTCCACGCGGAAACCACTTTGTCGCCCACGTTTCGGACTGCCCCCAGCCCGAAACGAATGTCCTTGCCGACCGGAGTGAAGGCGATCTCGGAGGAGTTGATGTCAGGGGGCAGGACCTGAATCCCCATGCGTCGGCATTCCGCCAAGTAACCGGCGGACTTGTCCTTGTCATCACGAACCGACTGCAGCAGCGCCGCCATGTACTCGGTGGGATAGTTCGCCTTCAAATAGGCGGTCCAGTAGGAAACCACCCCGTAGGCGGCCGAGTGGGCCTTGTTGAAGGCGTAGTCCGAGAACGGCAGCAAGATGTTCCAGAGCACGTCGATGGGTTCCTGACTGAACCCTCGTTCTTTCATGCCCTTGTTGAAGCGTTCGTAGTGGGCGTCCAGCTCCGCCTTCTTCTTCTTGCCCATGGCGCGGCGGAGCATGTCGGCGGCGCCCAGCGTGTATCCGGCGAGCTGCTGGGCGATCGCCATCACCTGCTCCTGGTAGACGATCAGGCCGTAAGTCTCCCCCAGGATCGGTTCGAGGGCCTCCGCGAGCTCCGGGTGGATCGGTTCCACCTTTTCGCGCCCGGTCTTGCGGCGCGCGTACTTGTTGTGCGAGTCGGCTCCCATGGGGCCGGGACGGTAGAGCGCACCGACGGCGGAGATGTCCTCGAAGCAGTCGGGCTGCATGGAGCGCAGGAGCTGCCGCATCGGGCCACCGTCGAGCTGGAAGACCCCCAGGGTGTCGCCGCGCTGCAGCAGGTCGTAGGTGGCGGGATCGGTCAGCGGAAGATCCTCCAGCACGATGTCGATGTCGCGGTTGAGCTTGATGTTGTTCACCGCATCTGCGATCACCGTGAGGTTCCGCAACCCCAGGAAATCCATCTTGATCAGGCCGAGGGATTCGCATCCCGGGTAGTCGAACTGGGTGATGATGGCGCCGTCGGATTCCCGTTTCATCACCGGGATGACGTCCTGCAGGGGGGCGTTCGACATGATCACCCCGGCGGCGTGCACACCCCACTGGCGCTTCAGGCCCTCGATTCCCTTGGCCGCCTCGACCACGGTCTTGACGTCCGGGTCCGAGTCGTAGAGGTCGCGGAACTCCTGGGCCTCGGCGTAGCGTTTGTGTTCCGGATTGAACAGCTCCGGCAGCGGAACCCCCTTGCCCATGACGTCGGCGGGCATGGCCTTGGTGATCCGCTCCCCGACGGCGAACGGCATGTCCAGCACCCGGGACGCGTCCTTGACGGCGGCCTTCGCCTTGATGGAGCCGTAGGTGATGATCTGGGCCACCTTGTCGGAGCCGTACTTGTGGGTGACGTACTGGATCACCTCGCCGCGGCGGCGATCGTCGAAGTCGATGTCGAAGTCCGGCATGGAGATGCGTTCGGGGTTGAGGAACCTCTCGAACAGCAGGCCGTGTTTGAGGGGGTCGAGGTCGGTGATGCGCATGGCGTAGGCGCACATGGAGCCGGCGCCCGACCCGCGCCCGGGACCCACGCGGATACCGTTGTTCTTGGCCCAGTTGATGAAGTCCGCGACCACCAGGAAGTAGCCGGTGAATCCCATCTTGGAGATGATTCCGGATTCGAACTCGGCGCGTTCGATGACCTCGTCGGGAATGCCGTCAGGGTAGCGCTGGTGGAGTCCCTTCTCCACCTCTTTGTGGAACCAGGAGTCCTCGGTTTCGCCGTCAGGGCAGTCGAAGCGGGGCATGTAGGTGCCGATACCCTCGTCGAAGACGGTTTCGATGCGTTCCGCGATGGCGAGGGTATTGTCGCAGGCCTCAGGGATGTCCTTGAACAGGGCCCGCATCTCCTCAGGGCTTTTGAGATAGTAGCCGGAACCGTCGAACCTGAACCGGTCGGTCTGGGCCTTGCGGGAACCCGCCGAGACGCACAGTAGGGTGTCGTGGGCATCAGCGTCCTCGGCGTGCACGTAGTGGAGATCGTTGGTGGCCACCAGGGGCAGGTTCAGATCCTTGGCGATGCGGAGCAGGTCGCGGCGAACCTTGTTCTCGATCGACAGGCCGTGGTCCATCAGTTCGACGTAGAAATTGCCCTCCCCGAAGATGTCGCGGAACTCCGCCGCCGCGGCCCGGGCGTTGTCGTACTGGCCGAGCCGGAGGAAGGTCTGGACCTCGCCCGAGGGGCAGCCCGTGGTGGCGATCAACCCCTTGCCGTATTCGTTCAGGAGCTCCCGGTCGGCGCGGGGCTTGTAGAAGAACCCCTCCAAGGAGCTCCGGGAGCTGAGCTTGAACAGGTTGTGCATGGCCTGCTTGTCGGAGGCCCACATCGTCATGTGGGTGTAGGCACCCTTCGATGAGACGTCGTCGCCGGTGCCGTCGCCGAACTGCACGCGCTTGCGCTCGGTGCGATGGGTCCGTGGGGTGAGATAGGCCTCCAGCCCGATGATGGGTTTGACGTCGTATTTTTTTGATGCCTTGTAGAACTCGTAGGCTCCGTAGAGGTTTCCGTGGTCCGTGATCGCCAGTGCCGGCATGCCCATGCGTTCCGCACCCCTGAACAGATCGTGGACGCGCGCGGCGCCGTCGAGCATCGAGAACTCCGTGTGGCAGTGCAGGTGCACGAACGTATCCCCCACGGCTGCTCCTTCCATCCGACCCGAACGGGCACCAACCCTACCCCCGGATGCGGATCGGAACCGCACGGACCGACGGGAACCGCGTAAGCTGATCCCCATGCCCCAACCGGACCACTTGCGCTGCTCGGACGCGGATCGCACGGCCATTGAACAGCTGCTGACCGACGCCTACTCCGACGGCCGCCTGACGCGTGAGGAACACGACGAACGCCTCAACATGACCTGGGAGGCGAAAACCTTCGGGGATCTGCGAAAAATCACCACCGATCTGGTGCCCACCGATCCCAAGCTCGCCTCGTATCTGGTGGAGAGTACCCGGGGCGCCCAGTCCTCGCGTGCGCTGGTCGATCCGGCATGGGCGGGATCGAGAAGCGAGAACATCGTCGCAATCTTCGGGGGCGCGAAACGGGGTGAGGGCTGGCGGGTGCGCGCCAACACCCACGTGAACACGGTATTCGGCGATGTGAAACTGGACATGACCAAGGCCGTGTTCGATTCCGTGTCCTCCCAGTTGAACGTCATGGTGGCCATGGGTGACGTGGTCCTGCGGGTGCCCGCCGGGGTCAGGGTCCGCAACGAAACCGCCAACATCTTCGGGGACGTGAAAGTGGCCGGTCTGGAACCGGACGAGAACGGCCCGGAGCTGGTGCTGACCGGTTTCTGCATCTTCGGGGACGTCAAGGTATATGGCCCGAAACACAAGGCTTTCTTCAAGAAGTTCAAGGAGCTGCTCTGAAACTGTCGGGCCAGCCCCACCCCAGGTCTCGGGCCAGCAGGATGGGAGCACGGCCCGCTGGGGTGAAGAGTGAAACCATGAACACGACCCGCACCTTTCAACCTCCTCTCGGGGGAACCATCGCCTACCTCCTGCTCGGCTGGCCCGTCATGCTGTTCGCCTTCATCATGGTCGTGACCTTCACGGTGCTCGGGATCGGTACGGCCGTCGTCTGGGTTGGCCTCCCCATCCTGGCCTTCGCCCTGCTGATGGCCCGCGGGTTCGCCACCATGGAACGGCATGCCCAGGCGAGACTCTTCGGACGCGAGACGGCAGCACTGCACTACCGACAGCGCCGGGAGGGGGATTCCTGGTTCAGGGCGATGCTCAACGTCATCACCGATCCCCAGTCGTGGCTCGATGTCCTGTGGGTGTTCGTGGGCTTCATCACCTCCACCTTCATCTGGATACTCGCCGTGGTCTGGGCGGCTCTGTGCACGGGGCCGGTGACAGGCCCCGTTTCCGCCCTGCTCAACGGGATCTTCGACTCGGATGGCGGCGGTCTCGTCTATCTCTACTGGTGGGGCACGGGGTTCAATCCCATTCTGAACCCGGCCCTCGTGAGGATCCTCGACGCACTCATCTACACAGTGGTGGGGTTGTTCGCCATCAAGCTGGCGCCACCGGTGTTCCGCGGACTGGCCTGGCTGCGCGGCTCGGTGGGCGATGCCCTGCTGAACTTGAGGGCCCGCAGCAATGCCCAGATCGCTCAGCTCCGTGACTCCCGGGCCGCGGGTCAACGCGCCGAGACCGGGGCTTTGCGGAAACTGGAACGCGACATCCACGACGGCCCGCAGCAGCGACTCGTGCGACTCAACATGGATCTGGCCCGCACCCGCAGGCAGATGGAACAGAACCCGGAACGAGCCCGCGAGATGCTGGGTGAAGCCATGACCCAAACCCAGGAAACCCTCGCCGAACTGCGACAGCTGTCCCGCGGCATCGCACCGCCGGTACTGGTCGATCGTGGGCTCGAGGCCGCCATCGACGAGACCGCCGCGCGCTCCGCCATTCCGGTGACCGTCTACTCCAGCATCCCCGGGAAATTGCCCGATCACGTCGAGCAAGCAGCCTATTTCGTGATCTCCGAGTCCTTGGTCAACGCCAACAAACACTCCGGGGCCACCACTGTTGACCTGATCACCGCTGTCCAGGACGGCTGGCTGTACGCCACCATCACCGACGATGGAAAGGGTGGCGCCTCCACGGCCAAGGGCCACGGCCTAGCCGGACTGGAGGAACGCCTCCAGGGAGTCGACGGCAGGCTGACCGTCACTTCCCCGGTCGGGGGACCGACCACGATCGAGGCGGTGATTCCTTGCGAGTCCTGATAGCTGACGACTCAGTCCTGCTGCGGGAGGGCCTGGCGTTGATCCTGAGCGACGGCGGTCACGATGTGATCGCCGCCGTCGGGAACGGCACCGAGTTGGTTTCCCAAGCCTTGGCACTGCGTCCCGAGCTGATCATCACCGATATCCGCATGCCCCCGTCAAACACCGACGAGGGCCTGCGGGCCGCCGTCGAGATCCGCAGCCGTTGGGGCGAGGCCCCGATCCTGTTGCTGAGCCAGTACGTCGTGGCCGCCTACGTGCAGGAGCTGCTCGCCGACGGCGGCACCCACCTCGGCTATCTCCTGAAGGACAGGGTCGCCGACATCGACACCTTCCTGGATGCGGCAGATCGTGTTGCGGAGGGCGGGCTGGTGCTCGACCCCGAGGTCGTAGCCCAGGTGTTGGGACGTAGCCGCAAGGCCGATCCCGTGGCCCAGCTGACCCCCAGGGAGCGGGAGGTTCTGGGATTGATGGCGGAAGGACACACCAACACCGGCATAGCGAAGCACCTGGTGATCACGGAAGGTGCGGTGGAGAAACACACCCAGCGCATCTTCGCCAAGCTCGATCTCCACCCCGACCCGAGCGTCCATCGTCGCGTGAAGGCCGTTCTGACCCTGCTCTCCAGTTGATTCTCCGCCCCGCGGGGGCTCGAGAATTCAGGAAACTCGAAGTTCACTCACAGTGATCCCCGGCTTCGCCCTGAGCGAGAATCTCGCCGGTCGGCATGCGGTCCGTGAATCAATTTTCTTGTTCACGGACCGCCCACCGATTAGTGAGTTTCTTGGTCCGGGGAAAAGTTGAGTCCGGCCACGAACAAGGCCCGCTGCCATCGACGATCCCGACGCGTTCTTCAATGAGTCACCCCTCAGCAGCGAATGATTACTGTTTACTGTCCCGAGCGCGACCAGAACCGTTTCGAAACCGCAGCTGCCCGATTCCGGCCATATGTAGTAAATCGTGGAAGGAAACTTTCTTGTGATGATTGTGCTCAGCGCTCAAGGCCTCCATCGTGTCGTCACGACCGGACGGACCGAGACCAGCATTCTGCATGGATGCGACCTGGAGTTGCAGGGAGGTGGTCTGACCGCGGTCGTGGGACACTCCGGTTCCGGGAAATCTTCGCTGCTGATGTGTCTGAGCGGCTTGGACAAACCGACTTCCGGCACGGTGATGATCAACGGTCGCGACATCTATCAGCAGTCCGCTGCCAAGCGCGCGAAGATGCTTCGCTCGGAGGTCGGCTTCGTCTTCCAACAGTACAACCTGGTGCCCTTCCTCACCGTCGAGGAGAACATTGTTCTTCCGTTCCTGCTCGACCACGAATCGACCCCCCATGACCTGGTCCGGGACCTCATCGAGTCGTTCGGCCTGAGCCGTTGCAGCCGCACACCGGCCCGCTTGCTCTCCGGTGGTGAACAGCAGCGAACAGCGCTCTGCCGGGCGCTCGCACGCCACCCCGGTATCGTGTTCGCGGACGAGCCGACGGGTGCTTTGGATTCGCAGAGCACGCAGATCGTTCTCGGAACCCTCCGGAGAATGGCCGATGAGGGACAGATGATCATCATGGTCACCCACGATCTCGACGCGGCTGCCACGGCGGACAGAATCGTGATCATGCACGACGGCCGAACCGTGAGACATCTTGGCCGCTGTACCAGCCAAGAGCTGCTGCAACTCATGACCGATCCGAAAGCATGAGATCATGCAGAGATACGTGATCAGGATGTTCGCTGATGACTGGAAACAGTGGGTACCAGCCATCGCTGTGGTAGCGGTGATGGCGACCTTGATTGGTCTGTGTGTTCACCAGTTCGCGTGGACCAGTGGCTCACGGTTCCGCGCTGCGGCAGATGCCGCAGGTGTCCCGGTTACGGAGTTCCAGATCCTCTCGGTCACGATCTACGCCGTGGTTGCTCTCATCTCGTGGGTTGCCCTGACGATGGTGGGACGGGCCAGTATCCATGCCACCCACCGCACATACGCCCTGTTGCTGCTGCTCGGAGCAGCTCCAGCCACGGTTTTCGGGTCGACGATTATTCTCCTGACCATTGTCAGTCTGTGTGGCGCGATCCTTGGAACAATAGTATCGACGTTGCTGAGTTTCTGGGTCGTTCCGGCATTCAACGCGCTGATCTCGCCGGCAGCCCGCCTGCCAGAATACGCACTCACTGCGTGGGCACCTGTCATCGCCATCGTCACAAGTGCCCTCACCGTGTTGGTGGGTGGACTCTCACCAGCGCTCCATGCGTCTCGCGTACGTCCCGGTGCGGCACTGCGACCCCCCGATGGGCTTGATCTAGGATCGGCTTCCATCCTCCGGAGTGTGTGTGGTGCATTTTTCCTCATCGTCGCATCAGGTCTCGTCACCTCAGCCGGATTTGCCGGCCCGCTCGGGGTGACCGGTCCCGGCCCGATGTTCAACCTGGCCATCACCGCGGGCGGCAGTGCCCTCACGGCCATCCATCTCCTGTACCCACAACTCATGAGCTTCATCTTCTGGGCGCTCACCGGCCTTTTCTCACGCATGGGCCTTGTCATTCCTGCCCTGGGCACCCGTTCTGCCGCGTCCCGCGTTGGCACCAGCACCACAACGGTCGCTCCGCTGGCTGTTGGCCTGGGAGGTATCGGGTTGCTGCTGTGCACCGTGAACTCCGTCATCGCATTTACCGATGTACTTCAGCCGGGAATTCGGGCAGACCTGACCGACGTGTGGATGATAGTTGCCATCGTCACCATCTCGATGCTGGCCACCAGTGCTGCCGTGGTTGCTCTGTCGGCACGCGGCCGGGAACGCGAAATCGCTCTTCTTCAAGCGGCAGGCATGCAAGGACGACATATCGGCGCCCTGATCGCGGCCGAGAGTTTCGCGATGTCGCTGGCCGCCTCCATCGCGGCCGCTGTTCCCGTCATGGCCGGAGGACTCGTCTGCGCCCTTGCGTCGAGGGCAACGCTCACCAGTGGCAGCTCGGTGGTTGTGTGGCCCGTATCAGAGATGCTGTTGGGTTTGGTCGCCTCATGGGGTGCTCTATTTCTCATACTCCTCGTGCCTGCGTTGAGGCCGCTTCGCCGAGGAGCGGGGACACAGCTGCGCCGGCAGGAGAACTGACGTATCCGGGGAATTCAGTGCTGCAGAATCACAGGCCTTGTCCCCCACCGCTGTTTCGCTGGTCTCGGTCACGTTCGCCTGCGCTGGGAAGCCAGCAAACTTCAATCAGGTCAGCAAACAAACGGTAGATCAACATGGATCATCACCTCTGTATTTGCTACCGAAATCGACTCAGGAGGAGAAAAAGGTCTTCAGAGCAGCCTTGGGGGCATCCTGCAGGTCGGAGGGAACACTGAGGGTGACCTCTTGGCTCTCGTCGAAGGGCGCGTTCGCCTTCATGTCCAACTTCGCCTTCTTCCCCTGAGCAGTCACATCGGCTTCGAATTCCAGGGCAAAGCTCTTCATATGAGAGGTGTTCTTATCCACTACCACAGTGAGCAGAAAGCGACTGTTTGACAAATTTTCGATATTGCTGCTGGATCGAGTTTTTGAGGATACTTATCAGAGCTTCATGCGAGGGAATCAGCTGAACGACGTAGTTTCCACCCTCTTCCTTTGCACCCACCTTTTCAGGGTTTTCTGCATACATCTCCGCTGACGCCATGGAGGACTGTTGCATGTGATCAAGCAGACTCCGCACTCCTTCCTCAGACAGTTTCTCCTGCCCCTTCTTGTCAGCACCTGCCCCTGCCTGAATCGTGCGTAGGCGTGATAACCCTCCGCCTCCTGCTGAAAGAGCATATAGAGCTTCACATTACTGGGTTCCCCGGAGCCGGCTGAAACTTTCACATCGACTCCGACCTCACTCATACGCTGATCGCCGGGTTCCTTGGAGTCCAGATCCATGGCCACAGTCCGGTCATGATCGAGGATGACTTGCTGTGACGTGCCGTGATCCATGGTCTTGCTCAAGATATCGCTGGTACCAAGGTACGGGGTGGAATCAATTTATGGGGCACTTCATCCGCAAGCAGCGAGAGCGAGAACCGAACAAACAATGGACCGTAGGAAAACGACTCCGAACCATGGCGAACTCCTTTATCACATCGCTTGAAGCCCATTGCAGGACCGACCCCGACCATTCCGTGATCCGGGGTTGCGTGGCCCTGGTCATCACGCACGTGTTCCCGTCGACCCCCCGCAAGGGTGGCCGTCCGGTCAACGGCTCCTCCTGACACCTTCCAGGAGTTCCGCAGCCAGGGCGCCCAGCTTTTCCAGGTCCCCCGACATGTCCGCCCCGTCGCTCGCCAGGCAACGCACCAGGGCGGAGCCGACGATGACCGCATCCGCATAGGCGCCGACCTCTGCGGCTTGGTCGCCGTTGCCGATTCCCAGGCCGACACCGACCGGCAGCCCCGGATCGATCTCCCGGGCGCGGGCGGCGATCACCGGGGCGGCCAGCGAGGTGTCCCGGCGCACGCCGGTCACCCCCATGACGCTGGTGGCGTACACCCACCCCCGGCAGGCTGCCATGGTCATGGCGATGCGCTCCGGAGTGCTGGAGGGGGCGATCAGGAAGATCCTGTCGAGGCCGTGGGTATCGGTGGCGGCAATCCATTCGTCGGCCTCGTCCGGGGTGAGGTCGGGGGTGATGACGCCCGCTCCCCCGGCAGCAGCCAGGTCGCGGGCAAACGCATCGGGTCCGTACTGTTCGATCAGGTTCCAGTAGGTCATCACCACCGGGATCCTGCCACACGAGGCGACGGTCTCGGCGGCGGTAAGGGCGTCACGGGTGCGCACTCCCCGGGCGAGGGCCCTGGTGGTGGCGTGCTGTATGACGGGGCCGTCGAGGAAGGGATCGGAGTAGGGCATCCCGATCTCCACCATGTCGGCCCCCTCGCACAGGACGCGGTAAGCCTCATGGCTCTTCGCGACGTCCGGGTAGCCGACCGGCAGATAGCCGACGAAGGCAGCCCTCCCCTGGGCGCGGCAGGCAGCCAGGGTCTTGCCGGAAATCCCCAGACGGGTGGGATCCGTGAAGTCGCTCATTCCATCTCTCCCACGACTCGATCGGGTTCACCGGACATTCCGAACCATCTGAAGGCAGTGGAGACGTCCTTGTCCCCCCGCCCGGACAGGCACACCAGGATGCGGGGGCGCGCCTCAGATTGTTCCCCGGCCAGTTTCAGGGCCAGTCGCCTGGCACCCGCGACGGCGTGTGCGGACTCGATCGCGGGAATGATTCCCTCGGTCCGGGTCAGCAGCTGAAAGGCGTCCATCGCCTCGATGTCGGTGACCGGTTCGTAGCCGGCCCTGCCGGTCTCGGCCAGCCAGGCGTGTTCGGGACCGACCCCCGGGTAGTCGAGTCCGGCTGAGATCGAGTGCGATTCCATGGTCTGCCCGTCCTCGGTCTGGAGCACGAAAGTGCGGGCACCGTGCAGCACCCCGGGACGGCCCGCACCGATCGTCGCCGCGTGACGCCCGGTCTCGATGCCGTCACCCGCAGCCTCGATACCGAGCAGGTGCACGGATTCATCGGGGATGAAGTCGGCGAACGCGCCGATGGCATTGGAGCCACCCCCGACGGCCGCCACCACCCAGTCGGGAAGGCCACCGTGTTCCTCGAGCATCTGGGCGCGGGCCTCGGTGGAGATCACCCGTTGGAGTTCCCGGACCAGGTAGGGGAAGGGATGCGGCCCGCCGACCGTCCCGATCAGGTAGTGGGTGTTCTCAACGCTCGACACCCAGTCCCGCATCGCCTCGTTCATCGCATCCTTCAGGGTGCGGGAACCAGAGGCGACGGCGTGGACCTCGGCGCCCAGCAGCTGCATCCGGGCCACGTTGAGAGCCTGGCGTTCGGTGTCCAGCTGCCCCATGTAGATGCGGCACTCCAGCCCGAGCAGGGCAGCCGCCGTGGCGGTGGCGACGCCGTGCTGCCCGGCGCCGGTCTCCGCGATCACGCGCGTTTTTCCCATCCGTTTGGTGAGCAACGCCTGACCGAGCACGTTGTTGATCTTGTGTGCGCCGGTGTGGTTCAGGTCCTCGCGTTTGAGGAAGATCGTGGCGTTCCCGCAGTGTCTGGAGAAGTTCTCGGCCACCGTCACAGGGGTCGGTCGTCCCGCGTAGTTTCGTTGCAGGCCGGCGAGTTCGGCCTGGAAAACCGGATCGGCCCGGGCGGCCCGGAACTCGGTGTCCAGCTCCGCCAAGGCGGCGTGCAGCGCCTCCGGCACGAACGTTCCGCCGAACCGGCCGAAATGGCCTCGGGCATCGGGAAATGCGGTCATGCACAGCAGCCTACTGGTTCCCGCAGGAACGGACATCACCTTCCCGAATCGCCGAGGTTCATCGATGCTGCCCTGGTTCCGATCGCCACCGCCTGGTTCCTGTCCTCCTGCGACAGATCACTCGGTCCGGGCCATCCCCCGGTCCACCGGAGAACCAGAACCCACCGGTCAGCACGGTCAGTCGATCGATGCGAACTCCTCCACGGCGGCGCGGGGATCGCCGTGCCGGACCAGCGCCTCCCCGACGAGGATGGCGTCGGCTCCCTCCTGGCGAACCTTTCGAGCATCATCGAGGCTGAGGATCCCGGACTCGGCGACCTTGAGCCGGTCGTCGGGGATAAGGGAGGCGAGTTTCCCGAACCGATCGAGATCCACCTCGAGGGTCTTCAGATCCCGGTTGTTGATCCCGATCACCTCGACCCCTGCGTTCACGGCCCGTTCCACCTCCTCCTCGGTGTGGGTCTCCACCAGTGCGGTCATGCCCAGCGCGTCGGTCAGGTCCAGGAAGGCCCGCAACTCCACGTCGCTGAGGGCGGCGGCTATGAGCAGCACCAGGTCGGCGCCGTGAACCCGTGCCTCGTAGAACTGGTAGGGGTGCACCATGAAGTCCTTGCGGAGCAGTGGGGTCTCCACGGCCTCGCGAACCGCATCGAGATCCGTCAGCGAGCCGTTGAAGCGCCGTTTCTCGGTCAGCACGGAGATCGCGGCGGCTCCCCCGGCAGCGTAGTCGGTAGCAAGCGCCGCGGGATCCGCGATCTCGGCCAGGTCCCCCTTGGAGGGCGAGCGGCGTTTCACCTCGGCCATCACGGCCAGCCCGGAAGCCCGCAGGGCGGGGACCACGGGACGTGCAGGTTCCACCTCCCGCGCCAGCTCCAGCAGTTTCTCGAAGGGTTGATCGACCTGGCGAACGGCCAGGTCTTCTCTGACCCCGGTGATGATCTCGTCGAGAACGGTCATGTGGTTTCTCCCAACTTTGCGGCGCGGCGGAGCGCGGTGATGACGGCAGCCGCCTTGTGCGAACACTCGGCGTCCTCTCTCCCAGGAACGGAGTCGGCGACGATGCCCGCACCCGCCTGGACGTGGGCGATGCCGTCCTTGAGCACGGCGGTGCGGATCGCGATGGCAACGTCCGAGTTGCCTGCGAAGTCGAAATAGCCGACCACGCCGCCATAGAGCCCACGGCGGCTGACCTCCAGCTGATCGATGATCTCCATTGCCCGCACCTTCGGCGCCCCGGAGAGGGTGCCAGCGGGGAAACAGGACAAAGTGGCGTCCAGCGCGGTGCGCCCCTCGGCCAGCCGTCCGCTGACCGCCGCCTCCAGGTGCATGATGTGGCTATAGCGGTGGATCTGCATGAACTCGTGGACGGTGACGCTGCCGGGCTCGCAGATCCGCCCCAGGTCGTTGCGCCCGAGGTCCACCAGCATCAGGTGTTCTGCCCTCTCCTTCGGGTCCACCAACAGCTCGGCGGCCAGTTCCCGGTCCTCCACCTCAGTGCTACCCCGTGGTCGCGAACCGGCGATGGGGCGGGTGGTGGCCACGCCATCCTGAACCGTCACGAGAGCCTCGGGACTGGAACCCACGACGGCGAACCCCGGCAGCCGCAGCAGATACAGGTAGGGGCTGGGGTTGGTCAGCCTGAGGGCCCGGTAAACCTCGAGCGCATCGGATTCGGTGGGCACATCGAAGCGTTGCGAAACCACCACCTGGAAGGCCTCCCCTGCTTCGATCTCGGCGATGGTGGCCCGAACCGCCTGCTCGTACTCGGCCGGAGTACGTTGCCGCCTGATCTCCAGGTCGGCCAGACCGTCGCGCGTCGGCTCCACCAGGGAAGGCGTCGGCTCGGCGAGCCGCCCGGCCATTTCCTCGATGCCGACCAGTGCCTCGTGGTAGGCCCGTTCCACGCCCTCGTCGGTGCCGTCGTAGTTGATGGCGTTGACGATCAGGTGCACCTCATGCGTCCTGTGGTCCAGCACCGCGACCTGGGATGCGAGCATCATCACCAGTTCGGGAAGCCTGAGGTCGTCGATGCAGGTGTCCGGCAGTGTTTCCAGTCGCCGCACCACGTCATAGCCGAGATAGCCGACCATCCCGGCATGGAACGGCGGCAACCCCTCGGTGGCCGGGGTGGCAAGTTCGGCGAGGGTCTGGCGCAGGACATCGAGCGGGTCGCCGTCGCCGATGCCGGTCAGTTCGCGGCCCAGCCAGACGGCCTTCCCGCCGCGCTCCGTGAGGGTGGCGGCGCAACGCACCCCGACGAAGGAGTACCGGGACCACACCCCCTCCGACGCGGATTCCAGCAGGAACGTTCCCTCCCGTGCCCCGCACAGGGTGGCATACAGGCCGATCGCGGTGATGTGATCGGCCAACAAACGGGTGTGGACGCTGATCACGCGGCGGGTTCTCGCCAGCTCCGTGAACTCTGCAAGGGTTGGCGAGATGTTCAGCATTCGACGTCACTTCCGGTCAGCTCGGTGAAGAAACAGCTTGGATTGCCTGTGTGGCAGGCGGCCCCGGTCTGTTCGACGCGCAGCAGCACGGTGTCACCGTCGCAGTCCAGATGAACGGAGATCACGCGCTGGTGGTTGCCGGAGGTTTCTCCCTTGATCCAGTAGATCTGACGGCTGCGGGACCAGTAGGTGGCCCGGCCGCTCGTCAAGGTGCGGGCCAGGGCCTCCTCGTCCATCCAGGCCAGCATCAGCACCTGCCCGGATGCGGCGTCCTGGGCGACTGCCGGAACGAGCCCGTCGGCGTTGAACCGTACCCGGGCGGCCACGTCCTCACGCAATCTCATGGAGCCATTCTTCCCGCAACCTCCGGGCCTGACCAACCCGAAAGGCCGTAAAGGGGGAACGGAGGTTTTCGCCGTACCTCCACGAGTTGTGTTTCGCCGGTGAACTTGCCATGCTTCTCTTCGGCGTCAGGGAAGGCGCCGGGCCCGGTTCGCCGGGTGAGCGAGAGGTTGGATCATGCGGGAAAAGCAGGTCGGTCGCGGCACCGCGGCGCGTCTGCTGCGTCCTGCCGCCTCAACCCGTCCCACGAACTCCACGCAGTCCCGCTGAGTTCCGGGGCACGGAGCCCTCTCGCCCAGTCACACTCACATGCCTCGTTTCCGAGAGGTCTCTGGTTGCCCCTGTCAACATTTCGAGGCCCCGCGTATGGGTGCTGCCCATCGCGGATCCTCCCGAATCAGGAGAACCATCATGTCCATCTACCCGGTGCCGCTGAGCGGCACCGTGAACACCCTCATGTGGGCCGACGAAACCGGCATCGAGGAGCCCGCGATCAGGCAACTCCGCAACGTCTCCACCCTTCCGTGGACCCACGGGCTGCGCGTCATGCCCGACGTCCACTATGGGAAGGGAGCCACCGTCGGATCTGTGATCGCCATGCACCAGGCCGTCGCCCCCGCCGCGGTCGGTGTCGACATCGGCTGCGGCATGACCGCGGTGCGCACCAACCTGAGTCCTGACCGGCTTCCCGATGATCTCGGCCGGCTCCGCCGCACCATCGAGCGAGGCGTCCCGGTCGGAAACGGGGCGCACAGGGATCACTCCCCCACCATCGACCGGCACGGCAGGCTGAAGCGCCGGTTCAAGGAGATACGGGAGGGTTTCGAGTCACTGCAGGCCCGCAGGCCCGCGCGTTCCTTCCGGAGGCTCGAGACCAAGGCCGTGAACCAGATCGGCACGCTCGGTGGCGGCAACCACTTCATCGAGCTGTGCGCCGGGGACGACGACCGCATCTGGGTGACTCTGCACTCCGGCTCCCGCGGCATCGGCAACCGGCTGGCGCAGGAACACATGGAAGTCGCCCAGTCCCTCACACACAACAAGGGCTTGGTGGACCGGGACCTGGCCGTGTTCCTGAGCCACACCCCGCAGATGGAGGCCTACCTCCACGACCTGTGGTGGGCGCAGTCCTACGCGCTGCTCAACCGTGACGTGATGCTCGCCAGCATCTGCGACGACCTCTCACGGCACATCCCCCGGATCGCCTTCGAGGACCCGATCCGCTGCCACCACAACTACGTGGCCGTGGAAACCTACGACGACCTGGAGCTGATCGTCACCCGGAAAGGGGCGATCAGGGCCGGGAAGGGCGATCTGGGCGTGATTCCCGGCTCCATGGGAACCGGCTCGTACATCGTGCGGGGGCTCGGCAACCCGGCTTCCTACGAGTCGGCCTCGCACGGCGCGGGCCGGAGGATGTCGCGGAGTCAGGCCAAGCAGCGGTTCACCACCGAGGACCTGGCTGAGCAGACCAGGGGAATCGAGTGCCGCAAGGATCCCGGCGTGATCGACGAGATCCCTGCCGCCTACAAGGACATCGATGAAGTGATCCGGGCGCAGTCCGATCTGGTCGAGGTCGTGGCACGGCTCCGGACCCTGCTGTGCATCAAGGGCTGAACCGGGATCGCCTCGGATGCCGTCCATCGGGGCGGCTCATGCCCCGAGCCCGTAGGCTTGGGGCATGAGCCTTGCTTCCCGGCAGCGCGAGTCGCTGTGCGATCTGATGTCCGAACTCGGGCCGCTGGCCCCCACCAGGTGCGACGGCTGGAACGTCGGCGACTTGGCCGCGCACCTGTGGATCCGGGAGCACAAACCAGCTTCACTGCCCGGGATCGGCTCGAAACGGTTCGCCGAACTCACTGGACGCATCCAGGTCGAGGCCCTGCACCTGAAGGGGTTCCCGGCCCTGGTCAGGGAGTTGCGCCGCCCGGGCTGGGTGATGCGCCCGCTCGACGGCATCGTCAACGCGGTGGAGTTCTTCGTCCACCACGAGGACGTGCTGCGCGCGAACGGCCGGACCCAGCACCTCACCGAGAGGGACCAGGCGGAGTTGCTGCGCACCGCCCGGGTGCTGGCCTTCCGGGCACAGCGCGCCTGGGGTGGGCAGCTCATCCTGGTTCCCACCGTCGGTGAGGTCATCCGTCACGGCAGGGGAAACCGGCCGTTGCGCCTCGCGGGCCCGCCCTCGGAGCTGCTGCTGTTCCTGACGGGCAGGGACGCCGACATCGAGATCACGGCCGAACCCGAAACCGTCGAGGAGTTCCGGAAGGCCGTCGGCAACCTGTAGAGGCCCGGGCCCGCCCGATCAGGTCAGTTTCTCCATCAGCAGTTCCCTGACCCGGGCGGCATCCGCCTGACCCCTCATGGCCTTCATGACCTGACCGATGAGCGCCCCCACCGCCTGATGCTTGCCACCTCGGATCTTCTGGGCCACCTCCGGGTTCGCGGCGATCACGTCCTCGACGGTCGCGTTCAGCGCGCCGTCATCTGAGACCACCCTCAGGCCCCGCCCGACGACCACCTCGACGGGCCTGCCCTCGCCCGCGATGACACCGTCGAACACTGCGCGCGCCAGCTTGTCGGTCAGCTCGCCCGCATCCACCATCGCCTGGGTTTCCGCTACATCGGCCGGGGTGACCCCGAGCGCATCCAGTTCGACGCCGGCCTCGTTGGCCCGGCGGGCCAGTTCACTCAGCCACCATTTCCGGGCCGACTGCGGGGAGGCCCCCGCGGCCACCGTCGCCTCGATCAGGTCCAGGGCCCCGGCGGCCACGACGGCCGCCATGGTCCTGGCGTCGATGTCCCATTCCTCGGCCAGGCGCCTGCGACGCTCGGCGGGGGGTTCGGGAAGCGTGGCACGCAGTTCCTCGATCCACTCCGCGCTGGGCGCCACGGGCACGAGGTCCGGTTCCGCGAAATAGCGGTAGTCCTGCGCCTCCTCCTTGGAGCGACCAGGGCTGGTTGAGCCGTCGCCCTCGTGGAAGTGCCGGGTTTCCTGCGTGACCCGTCCCCCGTCCGCGAGGATCGCGGCCTGGCGGCGCATTTCGAAGGTGACGGCACGCTCGATGGAGCGAAGCGAGTTCACGTTCTTGGTTTCGGTGCGAATTCCCAGCTCCGCCGATCCCTTGGGGGCCAGCGACACGTTCGCGTCGCAGCGCAGCGAACCCTGTTCCATGCGCACGTCCGAGACGTCGAGGGCGCGCATCAGGTCACGCAGGTGGGCAACGTAGGCGCGCGCCACCTGCGGGGCCTTCGCCCCGGTACCGAGGATGGGCCGGGTGACGATCTCAATCAGCGGCATGCCGGCCCGGTTGTAGTCGATGACGGAGTGGTCGGCCCCGTGGATGCGTCCCGTCGCCCCGATGTGGGTCAATTTGCCGGCGTCCTCCTCCATGTGTGCACGTTCGATCTCGACCACGAAGGTCTCCCCGTCGACCTCCAGTTCCACCCGGCCGTCGAAGGCGATCGGTTCGTCGTACTGGGAGGTCTGGAAGTTCTTGGTCATGTCCGGGTAGAAGTAGTTCTTCCGCGCGAACCTGCCCCACGGCGCGATCCGGCACCCGAGCGCCAGGCCGATGCGGATCGCGGATTCGACGGCTTTTGCGTTGACCACGGGAAGCGCGCCCGGCAGGCCGAGGCACACGGGACAGGTCTGGGTGTTCGGTTCCGCCCCGAACTCGGTGGAGCAGCCGCAGAACATCTTCGATTTCGTGTTGAGTTCGACGTGCACCTCCAGCCCGAGCGCCGGGTCGTAGCTCTCGATGACCTCGTCGAAGTCCATCAGGTCCGTCATCACCACACCGCCCTCGTTCCGTCGAGGGGCTTCGTCCGCTTGAGCAGCGGCCCCTCCAGTCTGTCCTCCAGGGTTGCCTCGATGAAACCTCCCACCCGGTAGAGCCGGTCGTCGGCCAGCGGGGGGGCGATCACCTGCAACCCGACGGGCAGCCCCTCCGCGCTCAGACCGACGGGGAAACTCGCCGACGCGTTGCCGGCGAGGTTCGACGGGATGGTGCACAGGTCCGCCTTGTACATGGCCATCGGGTCGCTGGTGCGCTCCCCCAGCCTGAACGCGACGGTGGGTGTGGTGGGTGAGACCAGCACGTCGCATTCGGCGAAGGCCGCCTCGAAGTCGCGTGCCACAAGGGTGCGGACCTTCTGGGCGGATCCGTAGTACTGGTCGTGGTAGCCGCTGGACAGGGCGTAGGTGCCTATGATGAGCCGGCGTTTGGCCTCGCGTCCGAAGCCCTGTCCCCTGGTGAATGAGGTGACTGCCTCCATGTCGCGCGACCCGTCGTCGCCGAGCCGCAGCCCGTAGCGCACCGCGTCGAAACGTGCGAGGTTGCTGGACAGTTCCGCCGGCATGATCAGGTAGTAGGCGGCCAGGGCGTACTCGAAGTGCGGGCAGGACACCTCCACCACCTCGGCACCGCCGTCGCGCAGCCACTGGACGGCCTCGGCGAAGCGGGTCTCGACGGCGGCGTCGTAGCCCTCACCGCCGAGCTCCTTGACCACGCCGATCCTCAACCCCCGGACCTCGCGGCGGCGCGCCGCCTCCGCCAGCGGGGGCAGCGGCTGCGCGATGGATGTGGAGTCCATGGGGTCGTGGCCGCCCATGATTGCGTGCAGCAGCGCGGCGTCCAGGACGTTGCGGGTGACGGGGCCGGGCTGGTCCAGGCTGGAGGCCATCGCCACCACCCCGTAGCGCGACACCCCGCCGTAGGTGGGTTTCACCCCGACGGTGCCGGTCACGGCCCCGGGCTGGCGGATGGAACCGCCGGTGTCGGAGCCCAGGGCGAGCGGGGCGAGGCAGCCCGCCACCGCGGCGGAGGATCCTCCCCCCGAGCCGCCGGGAATCCGGTCGAGGTCCCACGGGTTGCGGGAGGGCCCGAAGGCAGAGGTCTCGGTGGAGGAGCCCATCGCGAACTCGTCCATGTTGGTCTTGCCGAGGATGATCAGCCCGGCCTGTTTGAGGCGCGCGATGACGGTCGCGTCGTAGGGCGGGATCCAGCCCTCCAGGATGCGGGAGCCGCAGGTGGTGGGCATCCCGGTGGTGCAGAAGTTGTCCTTCACGGCGATGGGGATCCCTGCCAGCGGGCCGAGTTCCTCGCCTTTGGCCCGGCGGGCGTCGATCGCGGCCGCGGCGGCCAGGGCGCCTTCGGGGTCGACGTGCAGGAATGCGTTGAGGGCCGGGTTCACCGCCTCGATCTGGTCGAGGTGGGCGCGGGTCAGTTCGACGGAGCTCACCTCGCCCGCCGCGAGCAGGTCGGTTTGTTCGTGAGCCGTCCTGGTGATGATTTCGGTCACGGCTCAGTCCTCGCTCAGGATCCGGGGAACGCGGAAACGCTCGTCCTCGACGTCGGGGGCTCCCGACAGCACCGCCTGCTGGGGCAGGGATTCGCGCACCCGGTCGGGGCGCATCACGTTGGTCAGCGGAAGCGCGTGGGTCATGAGGGGGACGTCATCGCCCGCCACCTCGCCCACCCGGGCCACGGAGCCCAGGATAACTTCCAGTTCGGGGGCCAGTTCGGCACATTCCGACTCGGTCAGTTCGAGCCGGGCCAGCGCTGCCAGCCGCGCCACCTCCTGAGGGGTCAGGGCCACGGTTTCTCCTAGTTGGTCTGCAATCCCGCTGCCACGGGCGTGGCCAATCCTAGCGCCGGAACCTTTCGAGAAGGGGTTCGTAGTGTGTGCACACCGCTCGCCGGTAGCCGTTCACGCCTCCGGCCTCGGCGGTCAGGGGTTGGGGCCGCTGAACAGGCAGTCACCAGGCTTCGGCTTCGAGTTTTCGAGGCACTCTCCTCCAAACCGTTTCGGTCCCCCCAGGGGGACAGTTGTCGCCGACGGGGTGCGGAAGGAACCGGCCGTGGGATCCCATGGGGTCATGAACACGACAGAAGTGATGCCGGGACCGGCCCCGATTGATCCGTACAGAGCGCGCTGCCCGTATCCGGCGAGGAACCTGGTGGTTACCACGGAGGCGTTGACCAAGTCCTACAGGGATTTCAACGCGGTGGACGGAATCAATCTGCAGATCCCCCAAGGCGGTGTCTACGGTTTCCTGGGCCCGAACGGAGCGGGAAAGTCAACGACGATGAAACTGCTCCTGGGCCTGGTGAAACCGACATCGGGAAGAATGAGTGTGCTGGGTCACCCGGTGGGAACCGGGTCGCCGCTGCCGGCCGGAGCCATCGGGTCACTGATCGAGGGGCCGTCGTACTACCCGAGCCTGTCGGGCAGGGAAAACCTGATGATGCTCGCGGATTACCTGGGGTTGCCCGGGGCCCGAGTGCAGCACGCGCTGAAAACGGTCGACCTGGCGGGTCAGGAATCCAAACTGGTCAAGCGGTACTCAATGGGCATGAAACAACGCCTGGGGCTGGCGATGGCGTTGCTGGCGGATCCGCGACTGATCCTGCTGGACGAGCCGACCAATGGTCTGGATCCGGCCGGCGTAGCCGAGATCCGGCAACTGATCGTGACCCTGGCCCGGCAGGAAGGGGTGACCGTGATCGTCTCCTCCCACATCCTGTCGGAAATCGAACAAATGGCTGATTCAGTGGGCGTCATCTGCGCCGGAAGATTGCGCTACCAAGGACCGTTGTCGGGGTTGCGGGACGAGGGGGTCATCGAGTTCACGGTAGCCGATCCCGCCGGGGTTTCCGCCCTGTTGAGGGCACACCGGATCGGGCATCGGGTCACCGGTGGCGTCATCCGCACCCCGATGCTCCCCAACCCGCTCGTCGGGGACCTGGTGACCCGGATCGTCCAGGCCGGTCAGACCTTGTTCCGGGTCCAGACGGTTCGCAAGAGCCTGGAACAGGCCTTCCTGGAGTTGACCGATCCCCTCGCCGGACAGGAGGTGCAGCGATGACCGCCGTCGGTATGGAGATCCGCAAGATGAAACGCAAACACTACTGGCTCATGGCCTCCGGGGCCATCGCGCTTCAGCTGCTCTGGCTCGCCGCCATGGTGCTCAAACGCAGCACGGGCGTGGTGGAGGCGCGCCTGATGGTTCTGAGCCTCGCCGAGCCCCTATACCTGGGGCTGCTGCTGATGCCCATCGTCGCGGCCCTGCTGGCCTCCAGGCTGGTCACGCTCGACACGGAGGAACGCATGGATCAGCTGCTCACGACCTTCAAGCAGCGGGCAGCCACACGGTTCACGGCGAAACTGGTGGTGGGTTCCGCGAGCATCGCGGCAGGTGAGTCGCTGTTCATCGGGCTCCTCGCTTCTGCCGGGCCGGGGCTCGGACTGAGGAGCGACGCAGGATATCAGGAAGCGCTCTGGCCGGGGCTGGTCGTGCTGCTGGCGGCCTCGGTGGCCACCGTGGCGGTGCAGCTGGCGTTGGCGGCCTGCCTGGAGAAGCAGGCGATCGGCCTGGGGGTAGCAGTCGTGGCCGGGATCACTTCCTCGGCCCTGCCCTTCATAAATCTGGCCCCGCTGGGCTGGGCACTGCCCTGGGGGCTGCCGGCCGCGGCGAATCCGGTGAGCACACAGCTGCTCAGACAAACCGGAATGGGGACCGCGCTCGTCGCCCATCCCTGGATGAACGCGCTCGGAGCGGTTCTCGCAGCCGCCGCCTGGGTTTACATCTCCCGGTCCATCGTCAAATACAAGGAGAATCACCGATGAGCACCACGACAATCGATCGTCTTCCCACCGGGCACCGGAGACCGCCCCGGCCCCGCCCCTCGGTGCGGGCGGCCTGGCTGTGGGAGAACCGCAAGGCCTCAAACCTCTGGTACTGGCCGGCGCTGGCCCTGCTGTGCGCGGTCAGTCTGCTCTCCGGATACGCCCACTTCATGAAGTACCGGGCTGAGTTCTTCGACCAAGGGGCCACCTGGGCCGTCATCTGGGGGCAGGGTTCGTTGATGTCGTCGATGCTCTTCATCCCCTTGGTAATCGGTGCCTTCACCGCCCAGAGCGCCGCCGGTGAGCACGAGGGCCGGAACTGGCAGCGCATGTCGGCCTCCGGGCTGGCGGGCGCCATGGTCGCGGGCAAGTTGTTGCACACCGCGCAGACAGCGCTGATGACCGCGCTGGTGTTCCTCACCGAGTTCGTCGTCACCGGATTGCTGCTCGGCTTCGACCCAGCGGAACTCGGCCCGTACCTGGCCCGCGTCGTACCCGTCGCCCTGTCAGTGTGGGTCGTCGAGGTGTTCGTCATGTGGGTCGGGACCATCGCGAACTCCTTCGCCGCGATCATGAGCATTCTGCTGCTGACCACCATCGGAGGATTCGTCCTGAGCCTGGCGGCTCCACCAGTGGCCGGCCTGTATCCGCTCTCCCTGATCACCTCGGCCTTCGCCTCCCGCCAACCCGATAGCATCGCCTCCGTGGGCTCCATGCTGGTGACCGGTTCCATAGCGGCGGTCTGGGTGGTGTTCTGGGCGAGTGCGCTGCTGCGCAGGATTGCCCGCAACCCATGAGCGCGCCGCAGACGCCCGTGGCCCCGAGGACCTTCATGGATCAGGTCGCCGGGACCTGGCACACCAGTTCTGAACCCATCTGGATCGGCGCCGGCGTGATCGGTTTGTTCCAGTCCTTCATGACCCTCCGGCTGCTGGATATCAAGGACGCGGGAAGCGTGCTGTCCGTCCCTTGGTGGGTGACGTTCACCGCGATCAGCATCACCTCCCTGCTGCTGCGTCGCCGCTGGCCGCTCGTCACGGCCGTCACCACCGGGCTGGTCCTGCTGACTGCGGGCCTCGTGCTGGCGGGGGCCCACAGCTACTACACCTTTCCCATGCTGATGGGGGTCTACGCCCTGGCCTCCCGGGCCGGTGTCTTCGCGTGTTGCACCGGGATCGGCACGGCAGCCGCATGCCTGATCATCCCCGATGCTCTCAAAGGCGGATCGAACGCGGGCTTCGTCGGTGGGATGATCCCGTCACTGTTCGTTCTCACGGCCGTGGTCGCCGTGGCCCTCACCTTCCGGACACGCCGTGACCTGCTGCGTCATCGCGACGCCGAACTGGCGGCACGGGCGCGGCAGAGTCAGCTGACCGATCAACGCGACGCCGCCCGTCGCCAGGCGCGGATCGCCGCTGAGCTCCACGACAGTGTCGGCCACGACCTGACCGCCATCATCGCCCTGTCCGAGGGGCTGCGGGAGACCACAGGGAATGCCGCCCTTGAGGACGCGATCGAGACCATCAACACCCTGGCCCGGGAGGGACTGGCCGATACCCGGCGCGCCGTCGACGCGCTCCATCCCGCATCCCCCGCCGACGAGTTCCTGAACGCGACGACCATCCGCACATGGGATGATCTCGATCCGCTGCTGGCGACCACCCGGCGGACCGGCCTGGCCGTGGCATCGACCAGGACGGGTACACCGCCCGCCGATCCGGCCCTGGCCGGGCTGGCCTTCACGATCGTCCGCGAGGCCTTGACCAATGTCATGCGCCACGCCGCGGACGCCACCCGGGTCACCGTCGCGATCGACCACGCACCGGCCGCCACGACGATCACCATCACCGATGACGGCCGGACGGAGGGTCCGGGTGTTCCCGGCCACGGCCTGGCGAACCTGACCCGTCTCGTCGCCTCCCACGGTGGCACCCTGACCGCGGGGGCCACCGCTGACGGCTGGTGTCTGCACGCCGTCCTGCCGAAGGAGCAGCCATGACCACGACGGTGATGATCGTCGACGACCAGCGGGCCACGCGCCTGGGGCTCGCGCTCATGATCGGCAAGGCCGATGATCTCCGGGTGATCGCGCAGGCCGAGAACGGACGGGACGCCCTCGACCAGCTCGCCGAAATCGAACGGCGGCGCACACCCCGCCCCGATGTGGTCCTGATGGATGTCCGGATGCCGGTCCTGAACGGCATCGACGCCACGGCCACCATCACCAGGAAGCATCCTGGGGTCAAGGTCCTGGTGCTGACCACCTACGACCAGGACGACTACGCCTTCGGCGCGCTCGGGGCCGGCGCCTCCGGTTTCCTCCTGAAGGACACCCGGACCACCGACCTGCACCAGGCACTCCGAGCGGTCGCCGGGGGCGACGCAATCCTCACCCCGCGCATCACCCGGCAACTGCTCGAACGCCACATGCCGCGAGCCACCACCCCGCGGCAGCGCGCGGCGCAGCAACGCCTTGAGCTGCTGACCCCCCGGGAACGCGAGGTCGCGGGGCTCGTCGCCCGGGGAATGACCAACGCCGAGATAGGTGAGCGGCTGTTCATCCAGCCCGAATCCGTCAAGAAAACCGTCACCCGGATTCTGGCGAAACTCCAGCTCAGGGATCGGGTGCAGCTGGTGATAATCCTGCGCGATGCGCAGTCATCCCACTGATGCCACCCGATGTGGGCCGCACGGTTCCCTAGAGTTGTGGTCATGAATCCAGCTCTGGTCACAGATGGTCTACTCAAACGCTTCGGCCCCAAGGTTGCCGTGGACAACCTGAGCCTTCAGATCCCTCAAGGGCATCTGTTCGGCCTGGTCGGTCCGAACGGCGCGGGCAAGACCACCGCGATGTCCATGATCTGTGGTCTGCTCCGGCCCGATTACGGGACGGCCCGGGTGCTCGGCGACGATGTCTGGGCCGATCCGGTAACCGCCAAGAAACACATCGGGGTGCTGCCCGACGGGGTGCTGCTGTTCGACCGCCTGACCGGCTCCGAGCTGCTCCGCTACAACGGTCGGCTGCGCCGCCTCGCCCCCGAGGTTGTCGAGGAACGTTCGCGGGAGTTGCTTGGTGTGCTGGACCTGGCGGATGCCGCCGACAAGCTGGTCGCCGACTACTCGGCCGGCATGACCAAGAAGATCTCGCTGGCCTGTGCCCTGATCCACGCCCCCAGGTTGTTGATCCTCGACGAACCCCTTGAGGCCGTGGATCCGGTTTCCGGCCAGGTCATCCGCGACCTGCTGCGTGACTACGTGGATGGTGGCGGCACAGTGCTGCTGTCCAGCCACGTCATGGAGCTGGTGGAGAGCATCTGTGACGGGGTCGGGATCATGGCCGCAGGGCGCATCCTGGTCTCGGGAACCGTGGACCAGGTCCGGGGCGACACGAGCCTTCAGCAGAAATTCGTGGAACTGGTCGGTCAGGGACGGATGGCCGGGGAGGAGACGCTGCAATGGTTGCGCCACTCGTCGCTGTGAGGCTTCGCTCCCAGCTCTCCGCCCTCAGGAGCAGCCCGTGGGCAATGGCCGGGTACGTGATTCTCGCTCTGATGCTGTTGCCGCTTTTCGTCGTTTTGACCGTGGGGTTGGCCTCCCTGAGGTTCCTGCCCGATGCGCGTTCCCCGCTGATGCTCGTTGCGGGTGCCGTTCTGGTACTGGTGTGGACCTTCGGGTCGGTGTTGTTCTTCGCCATGGACGATTCCGTGTCCCCGCAGCGCCTGGTGTTGTTCCCGCTCCGGTCCCATGATCTGGTGGTTCCCCTGCTGGTCTCGGACCTGCTCACTCTGCCGGGGGTCTTCACCCTTCTGGTCTGTTGCGGTTTCGTGATCGGCTGGGCCACCGACCCACTGCTGGCGATTGCCGGGATCGCGTCCACGGTCCTCGGACTGGTGACGGGGATGCTCGCCGGCCGGATCCTGGTGACCGCCCTGTCGCACTGGCTGGCCGCCCGCAGGAGCCGGGATCTCCTGTACGTGGTGCTCCTGCTCGGCATGATCGCGATCAGCTGGGGGGCTCCGCTGGTGGGCCGCGGAACATTCAATCTCGGCCTGAACCAGGAAACCGTCGAGCTGGTGGGCGGTGCAGCCGGCTGGAGCCCGATGGGGTGGGCCTGGGCCCTGCCCGCCGACCTGGCGGCCGGGCGCTCCGGGTTGGCGGCATTGCGGCTCGCCCTGGCCCTGGTGCTGCTCGCGGCGATGATCTGGTTGTGGTCCCGGCAGTTGGACCGGGCCCTGACCAGCCCCCTGCCGAGCGCCGGCGGCGGCGCCCCGACCGTGTCCTCGCCCTGGCTTGATCGTTTGTTTCCCCCGGGTCCCGCCGGGGCCGTCGCGGCCCGGAACCTGCGGTATCTGCGACGCGATCCCCGCCGGTTCGCCTCGGTGCTGGTGATCATGGCCACACCCCTCTTCGTGGTTTTCACGAACATGGTCCGGGACGAGAAGCTGATCCCCGAGTTCCTGTGGCTGGTGGTTGCCCTGGCCACCTGGATGGGAGGTATCAGCGCGCTACAGGACACACCCATGGACGGTTCGGCGTTGTGGCTGCACGCGGTCTCCGGGATCCGCGGTTTCGAGGACCGTCTGGGTCGTCTCATGGCGAATTCCCTGATCTACGGTGGTACGTTCGCGGTCACCATGGTGCTGGCCTCGGCGCTGCTGGGGGCGTGGAGGATCTTCCCGTTCGCCTTCGGGCTGGGCTTGGGTACATTGATCGCCAACCAGGGGATGAGTCTTTTGGTCAGTTCCTTCCTGAACGGAACCGCTCCCCCGCCGGGCACCAATCCGTTCGCCAGCACGTCGAAGGGGCAGGGAGCGGCTTTCCTCGCCAGCGTGCTCCAGATGATCGGTTCCGTGATCCTGTTGCTGCCGGTGGCAGGAATGGTCTTCGCGTCCTACCGTTTCCCGCTGCTCGGCTGGTTGTTGCTGCCGGTGGGGCCGGTCCTGGGTGTCCTGGCCGCCCTCGGTCTGATCTCCTTGGGCGGGCGGCGGCTGGACCGGACCTGGCCGGAGGTGTTGAAGGCCGTCACCTACGAGAAGTAGGCACCGGCCTCATCCCCGGTGAGCATCAGGTAGAAAGTCCGGGCCAGAAAGAAGACCCCGACGGCCAAGCCAATCGCGATCAGCGGCACAAGCACCCGGGCCCATTTCTTCCAACGGGTGGAGGGCACCATCTTCGGCCCCCACTCCCCGACCCGGGGCTGCGCACGAAGCGGGGTGGAGCCGTTCAGGTTGAGGTCGGAGAAAAAACGCACGGAGGCAAGTTTATTGCAGGTCCTCGGCAACGAGTGTGGCTGCTCGACGTAGCGCGGCCAGTTGGTCGGGTACGTCTGCCAGTTTCCAGGAGGCCATGCCACAGGCCGTGGTGAGCAGCACCTTAGAGCCGATGTTCGGGGCGGGAAGCTCCAGGGGGCGCAGCACCCGCAGAGTTTCCCGGACCAGTTCATCGACGCCTTGGACGCGCCCGGCCGCGGCGTCGACGACCCCCAGGGCCAGACCCCGCCCTGTCTGCGCCCACTGCGCCAGGGCGTCGATCTCCGCGGGTTCCCGGAACAGCCGGGTGTCGATGGCGGCCGCCGCGAATCCCGCGCGTTCCGCCACCGGGAGCCAGTTTCCGGGAGCGCAGCAGTGCAGCCAGGCGCCGTCCGCCAGAGGCTTCAGGGCACCGGTTAGCTCCGGGGCCTCAACCCGGCGATGCTTGCCCAAACCGGAGGCCGTGGGAATGGTGCCGTCGCCGACCGCCGTCAGCGCGGGTTCGTCGAGCTGCAGCAGCACCTTCGCCCCCGGGATGCGACGCTTCAGGCCCTCCCGGAGCTGGAACCAGCCCTCGGTCAGGGCCTGAGTCAGTTCCCTGCGGGCCCCGTGATCGGCCAGTAGCCGGTCTCCCCGGGGACGTTCCACCGTGGCCGCGAGGGTCCATGGCCCGGCCAGCCCGATCTTCAGTACACCGTCGAAGCCCTGGAGCAGTTCCTCGGCATCGTCCAAGTCGTGACGCCACCGGGCCCTCGCCCTGCGATGATCGGCCCCGGGCGCGGCGGTCAGGCGCCACCCGGCGGGCTGGATGTCGAAACCGAGGCCGTCGATGATCCCCAGCGCCCTGCCGGTCATCCCGGACCCCACACCCCGCGCGGGCAGTTCTGGGAGGGGAAGCACCTCCGGGAGGACCTCGGTCATCGCCGCCAGGGCCCCACGGAAGTCGTCACCGGGCAGGGAACCGGCGGCGGTGACGCGCATCACGAGGTCCCGCTGATCGTCGCGGAACCGACCACCCGGGTGGCGTCGAAGAACACCATGGACTGTCCAGGCGCCACCCCGCGGGTCGGTTCGTCGAGTTCCACCCGCACCCGGTCGTCCCCGGTGGTGGTGATGGTGGCGGGCAGTGCCGCGCCGTGGGCTCGATACTGCACCTGTCCCCGCCAGCTTCCGGGCACCCTGTGCTGGGTCCAGGTGGGGCGGATGCCCGCGAGGTTGGTGACCAGCAGTGATTCCCCGGGGCCGACGACAACGCGATTGTCGGCCGGTTCGATCCGCAGCACGTAACGGGGGTTGCCGTCCGGTGCGGGGACGCGCAGGTCGAGTCCCTTGCGCTGCCCGATGGTGAAACCGTGATGCCCCCTGTGCCGTCCGAGCTC
This sequence comes from uncultured Propionibacteriaceae bacterium, assembly GCA_938012815.1. Taxonomy (GTDB): domain Bacteria; phylum Actinomycetota; class Actinomycetes; order Propionibacteriales; family Propionibacteriaceae; genus Arachnia. The sequence continues at coordinate 50,372 of CALLVV010000019.1, read as the reverse complement.
GGTTCCGGAACGGTCCACGATCGACCCCGGGGCCTCGCCGAGATGGGCCCTCAGGTAGCCCTGGGTGTCGCCGTCGGGGATGAAGCAGATGTCGTAGGAGTCGGGTTTGTCCGCGACCCTGAGGCCCCGCGAATGGGCCTCCTCCCGCACCTGCGGTTTCGGCGTGTCGGCGAGTGGGAACAGGGAGCGGCGCAGCTGGTCCTGGTTCAGCACGCCGAGCACGTAGGACTGGTCCTTGTCCGGATCGGCGGCGCGGTGCAGTTCCAATTCCGACCCGTTGTCCACGACCCGAGCGTAGTGTCCCGTGGCGACGGCATCGAAGCCGAGAGCGAGCCCGCGCTCCAGCACGGCCGCGAATTTGATCTTCTCGTTGCACCTGAGGCAGGGGTTCGGGGTGCGGCCCGCACGGTACTCGGCGATGAAGTCGTCAACCACCTCTTTTTGGAACTGTTCGGAGAAATCCCACACGTAGAAGGGAATGTCCAGCAGGTCGGCGGCACGCCTGGCGTCGTGGGCGTCCTCCAGGGAACAGCAGCCGCGCGACCCCTCCCGGTAGGGTTGCGGGTTGCGGTTCAGCGCCAGGTGCACACCGGTCACGTCGTGTCCGGCGGCGACGAGGCGCGCCGCGGCGACGGCGGAGTCCACTCCGCCGGACATGGCTGCCAGTACCTTCATCTCCCCTCCTCCGGATCTGCGGCCGAAGAATTCTACCCGGCTGCCCGGGCCCGTTCCACGGCCACCGGCAACACCTCGCGAAGTCGGGCGATGTCCTGCGGGCCACTCGTGTGGCCGAGGGAGAACCGGACCGTGGCCATGGCCTCGTCCTCGGGGGCACCCATCGCCAGCAGCACCTCGCTGGGCCGGTGCACCCCGGCGCGACAGGCGGAACCCGCCGAGGCATGGATGTCCTCGGCATCCAGCAGGAACAACAGGTCCTGGGCCCGTATCCCGGGGAAAGTGACGCTGACGATGTGCGGGGCGCAGTTCTCACCATTGATGCGCCCCCCGCAGTCCGACGCGATCGCACGAATCCGTTCCCGGAGCGCGACGAGCCGCTCGGCCTCGGCCTCGAGACCCGCCACGGCCGCCGTCGCGGCGGCCGCGAAGGACACGGCGAGGGCCATCGGAAGCGTGCCGGAGCGGATGCGGCCCTCCTGCCCACCGCCGAGCCCGATCGGCGCCGGGGTGACGCCGCGCCGCACGGCAAGGGCCCCGATCCCGACGGGACCGCCGATCTTGTGGGCGGAGACGCTCATCAGGTCCAGACCCGTGGCGTGGAAATCCAGGGGCACGTGCCCGAGGGCCTGCACCGCGTCGCTGTGACTCCACGCGCCCGTCCGTGAGCTGGCGGCGATCAGACCGTCGAGGGGGTGGATCACCCCGGTTTCGTTGTTCACCCTCACCACCGATATCACGGCCACCTTCTCGTCCGCGGCCTCCCATGTGGTGTCCTCGACGACTCCGCGGGAGTTCACCGCGAGTACCTCGGCCCCCCTGCCGCGGGCCTCCTGCACGGCCGGGTGCTCGACCGCCGAGATCAGGCTCCGTGGTCTTTCGGGCCGGGCAGCCAGGGAACCCAGGATGGCGATCGAGTCGGCCTCCGAACCGCCCGAGGTGAAGATCACCTCCCCGGGATGGGCGCCGAGCGCCGCCGCCAGTTCCTCCCGCGCCTCCTCGAGGCGGCGCCTGGCCCGCTGTCCCGCTCGGTGCTGGGACGAGGGGTTGCCGACCCTTCCGAGCTCGGTAAGCAGCGCATCCCGCGCCTCGGAACGCATCGGCGAGGTGGCGGCGTGATCCAGATAGGTACTCACCGGTTCACCATAACCATCCGCGGCTCCGGTCAAGCGCTTGTCACGCTGGTTTTTCCACCAGATCTGATGACATGTGGCAAAATGGTCCGGCCCTCGGGGCGGATGCCCACCGGGGGCCGGAAGGCAAAACATGTTCATTGAGCCGCTCGACACCAGCCGCTTGGGAGCAAAGGTCGAGAAGGACGGCGTCAGCTTCGGTCTGTGGGCCCCCCACGCCAAACGCGTGGAGCTGTCACTTGTGGACCTGATGAAGAACCAACGAAATGTGGAGATGAGGGAGGACGGCCGGGGAATCTGGCACACCTTCGTTCCCGGTATCGGTGAGGGGCAGGAGTACGGCTACCGAGTCCACGGGGACTGGGCGCCGAGCCGCGGCCGTCGTTTCAACCCGGCCCGGCTGCTGCTCGACCCCTACGCCCGGGCCGTGACCAGCGGCATCGACTACCGGGGCCCGATCCACGACCACCTGGCCCACGACGATTTCCGCCCCGACGCCACCGACTCATTCGGAGCCGTGCCGCTCAGCGTCGTCGTCGCCGACACCCCCCCACCCCCTCCGGTGGCGGGCGGCAGGCGCCCGATGGCAGAGTCGGTCATCTACGAGATGCACGTGCGCGGTTTCACGAAGATGCATCCGCTGGTGCCCGAGCACCTGCGCGGCTCGTATGCGGCCCTGGCCTACCCGGACGTGATCTCCTACCTGCTGGACACCGGCGTCACTGCGGTGGAGCTGCTGCCCGTCCACCACTACGCATCCGAGCCCTTCATCGCCCACAAGGGACTGAGCAACTACTGGGGATACAACACCCTCAGCTATTTCGCCCCGCACGCCTACTACGCGACTCGGGGTACCCTCGGGAACCAGGTGACGGAGTTCAAGGCCATGGTCGCCGCTCTCCACGACGCCGGTATCGAGGTGATCCTCGACGTCGTCTACAACCACACCGCGGAGGGCGGGCACGAGGGTCCGACGCTGTCCATGCGCGGTATCGACCACGCGGGCTACTACCGTCTCACCGATGATCTGCGGGACGACTACGACGTGACCGGCTGCGGGAACTCGGTGAACTCCTCCACCCCCATGGTCCGACAGTTGATCGTCGACTCCCTGCGTTACTGGGTGGAGCACATGGGGGTCGACGGGTTCCGTTTCGATCTGGCTCCCACCCTGTTGCGCAACGGCCAGCATCATTTCGTCCATGACCATCCCCTGAAGCAGCAGATCGACTCCGACCCCATTCTCTCCGATGTGAAATTGATCGCCGAGCCCTGGGACATCGGCCCCTACGGGTATCAGCTCGGCAGCTTCGGCCCCGGCTGGTCGGAGTGGAACGACCGGTTCCGTGATCACGTGCGTGACTACTGGAAGAGCACGGTTCACGGGGTCCAGGAGCTCGCCACCCGGCTTTCCGGTTCCCCCGACGTGTTCCAGCACAGCGGTCGTCCCCCGCAGGCCTCGATCAATTTCGTGACTGTCCACGACGGGTTCACGATGCGCGACCTGGTCAGCTACGACGTGAAGCACAACTCCGCCAATGGTGAGGGCAATCGCGACGGCAGCGACAACAACCGTTCCTGGAATCACGGTTTCGAGGGCGAGAGCGACGATCCCGCCATCAACGACCTGCGGGCCCGGCAGGTGCTCAACATGCACGCCACCCAGGTTCTCGCCGCAGGGACCCCCATGATCCTCGCCGGCGACGAGTTCGGGCGCACCCAGAAAGGCAACAACAACGCCTACTGCCAGGATTCTCCGCTGAGCTGGGTGGACTGGACCCCCGATGCCCGCTGGCAGGCGGTCCGGAGCCGCTTGGCCGAGCTATTGCGCCTGAGGGCGAAGTATCCCCTGCTGCGTCCCGACCGCTACTTGCACCACACGGACGTCATCAACACCCACGGGGAGAACCTGGGGCGTGTCGATCTCACCTGGTTCAACGACCACGGCGCCCAGATGACAGAGCAGGACTGGCATGACGGGTCCCGCCGCCTGCTGGGCATGTACGTCTCCGATGAGGCGAATGCCTTCCTGACGTGGTTCCACTCGGGGGCCGATCCCATCGACGTGATCCTTCCCGGCCTGCCCTGGGCCGCCCACCTGAAAATCATCTGGCATTCGGCGGAAACCGATGAGCTGCCGTCCGAGGAACTGTCGCCCGGTTCCGTGCTGAGGGTCCCGGAACGTTGCGTGGTGCTGATGCGTTGCGACGTGCCGACCACCGCGGCCGAGCTGCTGGGCATGCCCCTGGCCCTCATGCCCTGATTCCGGGCCACTGACACGGGAAAGCCCCCGCGGGCTCCTTTCCCCGCGGGGGCTTTCCGGTTGCGGCGTGCCGGCAGGGCACGGCCCGGGTCACCTGATGACGGCGGACAACCCCATCTCGGAGTCGCTGGCCAGCAGTGGATGCGAGGGCACCATGCGGGCCAGACAACCGATCTGTCCCGCGTAGCGGGTGGGGACCTCGGCGACGAACCGGGTCACCCCGTCCGCCTCCCCGACGGGGACCGTCGGGTACTTGCGGATGTTGTGGAGCCTGTCCTCGTTGTCGACGTCGCCGAAGATCAGCTGCACCGCGACGTCCTCGGCCCTCAGGGCACCGAGCCGGACATCGACGGTCGGGCGCAGGACGGTGCCGGTCTCGAGCTGCCCGATGACACCGATGTCGAGACCGACGACCTGAGCGGTGTGCCAGTCGCGGCGGACCCGTTCCTTCCACTCCGCCAGGTCGGTGGCGACGTCATCATCGTTCCGGGCTGCGAGGGACCGCGCAGCCGGGGTGTAGTAGTCGGTGACGTAGTCGCGGACCATGCGGGAGGCGAGGATCTCCGGGCCGAGCTCGGAGATGCAGTCACGCATCATCTTGAGCCACTCGGTGGGGTTTCCGTTCGCGTCGAGAGTGTAGAAACGCGGGATGATCTCGTTCTCGATGATCGAGTAGAGGAATTCGGCCTCCGCGGCGTCACGCTCGGCCTGGTCCGCGATGCCCTCCGCCGAGGGAATCTCCCAACCAAACCTCGGTGAATACAGCTCGTCCCACCAGCCGTCGCGGATCGACAGGTTCGCGGCGCCGTTGAGGGCTGCCTTCATGCCGGAGGTGCCACAGGCCTCGTAGGGGCGCAGGGGATTGTTGACCCACACGTCGCAGCCCGGGTACAGGGGGCGGGCCAGGGACATGTCGTAGTCGGGCAGGAAGACCAGCTTGCCGCGCACGTCGTCCTGGTCGGAGAACTGCACCATCTGCTGGATCAGTGACTTGCCGACGTTGTCGGCCGGATGGGCCTTGCCCGCGATCACGATCTGGATGGGCGTGGTGGGGTGGTTGAGGAGAGCCTTCAGGCGCTCCGGGTTCGACAACATCAGCGTCAGGCGCTTGTAGGAGGCGCCGCGACGGGCGAAACCGAGGGTCAGCACCCGCGGGTTCAGCGCCTCGGAAGTCCAGTCGGCCGGGATGCCCCGCGCCCTGCAGGACTCCGCCAGGCGTTTCCGCGCCATCTGGATCATGGAGGAACGCAGCTGCCGTTTCAGGCCCCAGAGGGTGTCGTCGTCCACTTCCTGGATGGCGGCCCAGTCGTAGCCGTCGACCACAGTGCTGGCGTCGTCGGTGTGTGCCCTCAGGATCTCCAGGAGCTCCGGGTGGATCCAGGTGCGGTGGTGGACGCCGTTGGTGACGGAACCGATGGGCACCTCGGTGGCGTCGAAGTCCGGCCACAGGCCGTTGAACATCTCCCGCGAGACCTCGCCGTGAAGCTTGGAGACACCGTTGGCGCGTTGGCCGAGCCTCAACCCGAGGACGGCCATGTTGTAACGCGACGGGTCGCCGCCGTGGTAGGTCTCGGAACCGAAGGACATGATGGCATCCAGCGGCAGCCCGGGATCGAAGTTCGCGAACTGGTGCTCCACGAGGCTCTTGTCGAAACGGTCGATTCCCGCCGGCACGGGAGTGTGGGTGGTGAAGACGGTTCCGGCGCGGGTCAGCTCGATGGCAGTGGGAAGGTCATGCCCATCGGCCAGGTACTCGCGGATGCGTTCGAAACCGAGGAACCCGGCATGGCCCTCGTTGCAGTGGTAGACATCGGGCTGGGGACGACCGGTGATCTCGCAGTAGCGGCGCAGTGCCCGGACACCACCGATGCCGAGGACGACCTCCTGCGCGAGACGATGCTCGGTGCCGCCGCCGTAGAGCCGGTCAGTGATGTTGCGGGCCTCAGGGTCGTTGTCGTCGCGGTCGGTGTCGAGCATCAGCAGCGGGATGCGGCCGACGGAGGCCACCCAGATGGAGGCGAAGACCTCCCGCCCGGAGACCTCCACGCTGATCTCCTGCGGGTTCCCGGCGGAATCCAGCAGGCGGGCCACTGGCATTTCGTTGGAGGGCAGCACCGGGTAGCGTTCCTGCTGCCACCCGGAGGCGTTCAGCCACTGCCGGAAATACCCGAACCGGTAGAGCAGGCCGACCCCGATCAGGGGCAGGCCGAGGTCGGAGGCCGCCTTCAGGTGGTCGCCGGCGAGGATTCCCAGGCCACCCGAGTACTGGGGAAGCACCTGGCTGACGCCGAACTCGGCGGAGAAGTAGCCGATGCCCGCGGGCGCTCCCTTGTTCTCGGCGGCGTAGCGCTGGAACCACAGGTCGGCGGAGAGGTAGTTGACCAGATCGTCGTGGAGGAGACCCACGTTACGGGCGAAGACGTGGTCGGCCGCGAGCTGCTGGACCCGTTCGGGACGCACCGCGGACAGCAGTTTCACGGGGTCCTCTCCCACTTCCTCCCACAGTTTCGGGTCGATTGCCCGGAAAAGATCCCGGGTTTCCTGATGCCACGACCAGCGAAGATTCTTCGCCAGCGCATCGAGCTTCGCGATGCGTTCGGGTAGCACAGGATGAACGGTGAATCGTCGGAATGCACGCACGAGCATAAATTACATTGACTCACCCCGGCACACGAAACCCTGAAGAAGGAAGATAGGGTGGTTCCTGTGAACCACCCCACACCAGCCAGAGCACACCTGCGACGCACCGAAGGCGGTTTCGGCCGCATCCCGGTAACGGGGGTTTCCCCCGTGATAGCCGACGGCGCCTACCCGGTAAAGGCCGTGGCGCATGAACGAATCCTGATCAGCGCGAACGTGTTCCGCGAGGGCCACGACGCCGTGAACGCATCGGTGATCCTCACCGCCCCGCACGGAACCCAGCGCCGGATCGACATGACCCAGGTCGAACCCAAGGGGCTCGACATCTGGCAGGCCCATGTCCGCATGGCGACCGAAGGGGACTGGACCTTCCGCGTCGAGGGCTGGTCCGATCCCTGGGGTACCTGGCGCCACAACGCGCTTGCGAAGCTGCCGCTGGGCATGGACGTGGAATTGCTCTGCCTGGAGGGCCGGGAGCTCTTCCACGAGGCGGCCGAGACCGCCGAGCAGTCCCGTGTGATGGCGGCATCCCACCTGCTACGCGCCGCGGCCGAGGCGCTGAACCCAAACACCCCCGTCAGTGAGATCGAGGATCTGGTCAACTCGCGTCCCATCGAACGCGCCATGGCGCGGTTCGGCCCCCGGGAAGCGATCTCCGCCACCCAGGAGTACCCGATCCGCGTAGAACGCCGCCGCGCCCTCTACTCGTCGTGGTACGAGTTCTTCCCGCGCTCCCAGGGGGCCATGCGCGACGAGGAGGGCAACTGGATCTCGGGTGGTTTCGACTCCTCGCACTCGCGTCTCGAGGCGATCGCGGCGATGGGTTTCCACGTGGCCTACCTGCCCCCGATCCATCCCATCGGTTCGGCCTTCCGGAAGGGGAAGAACAACAGTCTCGACCCGGCCCCCGACGACCCGGGTTCCCCTTGGGCCATCGGATCGGTCGAAGGCGGGCACGATGCCATCCACCCGGACCTGGGTGATCTCGAGTCCTTCGAGAGGTTCGTCGCGAAGGCGAAGTCCCTCGGGTTGGAGTTGGCCCTCGATCTTGCCCTCCAGGCCTCCCCCGACCATCCCTGGGTGCAGGAGCATCCCGAATGGTTCACCACCCGCCTGGACGGGACCATCGCCTACGCGGAGAACCCGCCCAAGAAGTACCAGGACATTTATCCCCTGAACTTCGACAACGACCCCGAGGGCATCTACCAGGAGGTGTTGAGGGTCGTGCGGTTGTGGATCGACCGTGGCGTGACGATCTTCCGGGTGGACAACCCCCACACCAAGCCGGTGGAGTTCTGGGACTGGTTGCTGGAGCGGGTGCACGAGACCAACCCGGAGGTCATCTTCCTGGCCGAGGCCTTCACCAAACCACAGATGATGGCGGCCCTCGGAAAAGTCGGTTTCCAGCAGTCGTACACGTACTTCACCTGGCGCGTGGCGAAGTGGGAACTCACGGAATACCTGACGGAGCTGAGCCGGGACATGGCCCCCTACTACCGGCCCAATTTCTTCGTCAACACCCCAGACATACTGCCCTTCCACCTGCAATCCGGGAATCCTGCGATCTTCGCCATCCGCGCGATCCTGGCCGCCACGCTCTCGCCCTCGTGGGGCGTCTACTCGGGTTTCGAGCTGTTCGAGCACACCCCCTTGGCCCAAGGGCGTGAGGAATACCTCAACTCGGAGAAGTACGAGTACCGTCCGCGGGACTTCACCAAGGAACCCAACCTGAACCTGCTCCTAGGAACCCTCAACGGAATCCGCGAGAAACACCAAGCCTTGCAGCAGCTGCGCGACATCCACTTCCACCACGCCCCGCACGACTCGGTGATGGTCTATTCGAAGCACGACGGGGAGGACGTCGTGTTGGTTGTCTGCTCATTGGATCCTGACAACACCGTGGAGTCCGAGGTGTATCTGGATCTTTCGGCGTTGGGGCTTCCTCCGGGCGCCGCCGTCGAGGTCCATGACGAGTTGTCGGGCGACACCTACATCTGGGGTGAGAGAAACTGGGTTCGCCTGTATCCAGGCAAACCCGCCCACATCTTCCACGTCACCCCGCACTGAATCATGACCGGCAACCGAGATTCGCTGCTCCCGGCACTCTGGGCCTTGGCGCAGAATGCCCGGTGGTTCTCCGGGCGTTCCCGCGGCGGGGTTCCCCGCCAGGTGGAACTCACCGATTGGTTCCGGCCGCCGGGAGAGGCCGGCCCCGGACTGCTAAGCGCCCTGCTGGAAGTGGCCTACCCGACGGGGGAAACGGAGAGGTACCACGTGCCGCTGGCCTTCCACACTGCCGGGGACTGCCCAACGGAGCCCTTGGCGCGCGTTGAGCTGGAGGGCACCGGTTTCGATGTCGCGGAGGTTGCGGATGAACCAACCGCTATGACCGCGCTGCTCGGCTGCCTGTCCTCCGGCGCACCGGGTTTCGTGGCCACCCGGGAGATCCCTTCGGGGCTCCCGGGCCGCCGCTACCTCGGGGAACAGTCGAACACGTCGATTTTCTTCGGGGACCTGATCGTCGGAAAGATCTTCCGTCGCATCGAGAACGGGCCGAACGTCGATGTAGAGATGCACCGGGCCCTGTCCGGATCCGGGGCGGTGGCGGAGCTCTTCGGTTGGTGGGAGTGGCGCGGGGCGCACCTCGGGGTGTTTCTGGAGGCGCTGCCCGATCCGCGCGACGGATTCGTCGAGGCCTGCCGGGCCGCCGAGACCGGAACCGGTTTCGGCGAGCAGGCCTGGGAGCTGGGCCACCAGCTGAACCGGGTGCACGGCCTGTTGGCCGGCCGTTTCCCCACCGGCAGACTGCCCGGGCAGAGGCTGGCGGCCCAGTTCCGGGCACGACTGGACGCCGCCGCATCTGAGGTTCCGCTGCTCGAGAGGTTCCGCGGCCCCGCGCTGCGGGCCTATTCCGCCATTGAGGAACTCGACTTGCCGACCCAGCGCATCCACGGGGACTGTCATCTCGGCCAGGCGCTGTCGACCCGGAACGGCTGGCGCTACGTCGACTTCGAGGGCGAGCCCATCAAATCGTTGCAGGAGAGACGCGAACCCGATTCCCCGCTGCGGGACGTGGCCGGCATGTTGCGCTCCTTTGACTACGCCGCGGCCACAGGGCACGCCCCCGAAGGCTGGCGGAACGAGGCCCGGGCGGCCTTCCTGGAGGGCTACGCCGGTTCCACCGGAACTCTGACGGATGTCCTGACCGCCTATGAGGTGGACAAAGCCGTCTATGAGGTGGTTTATGAATCCCGGAATCGCCCCACCTTCATCCGTATCCCGGTAGATTATCTGGCAAGCATCGAGTCTTGAGGAGCTGACAATGGCGCATGATCCGTTTGGCGGGCTGACCGGCTGGGACCTGGAAGGATTCCACAACGGTGGCGATACCGAACTCTGGAAGCGTCTCGGCGCCTTCCAGTGCACGGTCGAGGACGACGAGAGGGGGCCCGTCGAAGGCGTCAGGTTCGCGGTCTGGGCACCCAATGCGCGCGCGGTGCAGGTGATCGGCGACTTCAACTGGTGGACCGGCGACCCGATGCAGCTGATTCCAGGTTCCGGGGTGTGGGGCACCTTCATCGAGGGCCTGAAGGAGGAAACGCTCTACAAGTTCCGCATCCAGGGACCCGACGGTGTCTGGCGGGAGAAGGTGGACCCACTGGCCCGGTTCTCCGAGCAAGCCCCGGCCAACGCCTCGATCGTCTACGAGTCGAAGTACATCTGGTCCGATGATGAGTGGATCGAGAAACGAAAGAAGTCGCAGCCCTACAAGGAACCGATGAGCATCTACGAGGTGCACCTTGGTGGTTGGCGACGCGGCAAGAGTTACCTGGACCTGGCCGAGGAACTCGTCTCCTACGTCAAGTGGCAGGGCTACACCCACGTCGAGTTCATGCCCTTGGCGGAGCACCCGTTCGAACCGAGCTGGGGCTACCAGGTGACCGGCTACTACTCCCCCACGAGCCGTTTCGGCAAACCCGACGATCTGCGGTTCCTGATCGACAAGCTCCACCAGGCCGGGATCGGTGTGATCCTCGACTGGGTGCCGGGACACTTCCCGAAGGACGACTGGGCGTTGGGTCGTTTCGACGGAACCGCCCTGTACGAGCACGCCGACCCCCGCCAGGGCGAACACATGGACTGGGGAACCTACATCTTCAACTACGGCCGCAACGAGGTGAAGAGCTTCCTGGTCTCCAACGCCCTGTACTGGCTCTCAGAGTTCCACGTCGACGGCCTGCGGGTCGACGCGGTGGCCTCCATGCTCTACCTCGACTACTCGCGCGCCGAGGGCCAGTGGGTGCCGAACAAGTACGGAGGTCGCGAAAACCTGGAGGCCATCGACTTCCTGCGCTACGTCAACCGGCACATGTACGAACGCCATCCGGGGACGATGATGATCGCCGAGGAGTCCACGAGTTTCCCGGGAGTCACCAAACCCGTCGACGAGGATGGGCTCGGGTTCGGTTTCAAGTGGAACATGGGCTGGATGAACGACAGCCTGCGCTATTTGGCGCTGGATCCGGTCTACCGTCAGTACGAACACAACTTGTTGACGTTCGCGATGGTCTACCAGTACTCGGAGAACTTCATCCTGCCGGTCAGCCACGACGAGGTCGTGCATGGCAAGGGTTCGATGATCAACAAGGTGCCCCAGGACGACTGGCGCAAGTTCGCAACGCTGCGCGCCTTCTACTCGTTCATGTGGAGTTTCCCCGGCAAGCAGCTGATATTCATGGGCTCCGAGTTCGCTCAGCGCCCCGAGTTCAACGAGGCCACCAGCCTGGAGTGGTGGGTCACGGAGCTCTGGGGCCACGGAGGTCTGCAGCGGCTGTTCCGCGACCTCAACACGATCTACCGCGACAATCCCCCGCTGTTCGAACTGGACAACGCCCCTGAGGGTTTCACCTGGATCAACGCCGACGACAGGGGACACAACACGTTGAGCTGGGTGCGCAATGACTCCCGGGGAAACCACGTGGCCTGTTTCACCAACTTTTCCCCCGAGCCGCTGCGCGACTACCCCGTCGGGCTGCCATCCAACGGCGAGTGGGAGGAGATCCTGAACACGGACTCGGAGACCTACGACGGCTCCGGGCAGTTCGGCAACCTGGGTGTGGTCACTGCACGTGACGATCCGTGGGGACACTTCCCAGCCAGCGCCGAGGTGACCATTCCCCCGCTGGGTTCGATCTGGTTGCGGCACAAGGCCAAGTGAGCGACTTCAAGGTCCAGGTGGACATTGCCGGCGGGGTGGGCCAACTCCGCTGGGAGGAACAGGTGGTGGATGCCGCCACCCTGGAGCGGGCGGTTTCCCTGGCCGCCGACGACGCCATCCTGGCTCACGATCTTCGTCGGCTGCAGTGTGACATTCCGGCCACGGATCGGGCCGCCATGGTTGCGCTGCACCGCTGCGGTTTCCGGCGGGAGGGCAGGTTGCGTGCAGCCCTGTTCACCCCGTCGGGACACCTGGTGGACGTGCTGGTCTACGCCCGCCTGGCGGTGGATCCGGTCTATGGTCCGCACGGTTTCTCGGGGGTGATGAACTCGGTGCTGCCGACGAAACGCGTCATCGCTCACGTCGTCTTTCGCGACGAGGCCGGCCGGGTGCTGCTGACCGAGACGACCTACAAGGAGGACTGGGAGCTTCCCGGTGGGGTGGTGGACCCGGGCGAGTCACCCCGAACGGGTGGCCGCCGCGAGCTGCTCGAGGAGATCGGCCTCGACATCGATCTCGGGGAGCCCGCCATCACCGACTGGATGCCGCCCCATCTCGGCTGGGGCGATGCCATCGAGTTCATCTACGACGGCGGTGTGCTGCCCGGCCCGGTCGCCCGCTGCCTCGCTCCCCGGGACCGGGAGCTCAGGGCGATCCACTGGGTTCCCCGCGAGGAGCTTCCGGACCGGGTGAGCGAACTGTCGGCCCGGAGGATCAGCCTGTTCCTCGATGGTTACCGGGGTGCCACGGAGAACGGGATGCGGATTCCCTGACCGGGCGTCCGGCACACCAACCCTTACGTTTTCGCAAGAAATAGGGTTGACTTGCCTTACCTAAATCCGGCAACCGCATAGGAGAACCGTGAGTATCCCGAAGATCCGTCTGCTACCCGTCTTGGCCGCCCTCGTGAGCGTGAGCATCGGCCTCACCGCTTGCGGAGGCGCGAGCTCGCAGCCGAGCGATTCTGCCAACGCCTCGCAGTCCGCCGGGGCGACCACCGTGACCATCGAGGACAACCGTGGTTCCGTGACCGTTCCGGTACCCGCCAAGAGCATCATCGTCACCGACAACCGCCTGTTCCAACCCCTTCAGGAATGGGGTGTGAAGCTGGCAGCCGCCCCGCAGGGCCTCATGCCGAAGGGATCCCCGTACAAGACCGACAGTTCCATCGTGAACCTCGGGGACCACCGAGAACCCAACATGGAGGCCGCAGTCGGGGTCCAGCCCGACCTGATCATCAACGGGCAGCGTTTCGAGGAGAAGTACGACCAGTTCAAACAGCTGGCCCCCGAGGCGGCCCTCGTTGACATCGACATCCGCAAGGACAAGCCTTTCGGCGACGAGCTGAAACGCCAGATCACCATCGCTGGAGAGATCTTCGGCAAGAAGGACGAGGCGGCCAAGCTGGTGAGCGATTTCGACGCCTCGGTTGCCCGCGTGAAGGCGGCCTACAAGTCCGGTTCCAAGGTGATGGCCGTCATCGTCTCGAAGGGCAAGGTCAACTACTCCGCTCCCGGTTCCGGGCGCACGCTCGGGCCCGTCTTCGAGATCCTCGGTCTCACCCCCGCCCTGGAGAGCCACGGCAGCAGCGATCATCAGGGCGACGAGATCTCCGTCGAGGCCATCGCCCAGTCCAACCCGGACTGGATCCTCGTGATGGACCGCGACACAGCCATCACCGCCGATGGGGAAACCGCCACCCCGGCCTCCGACGTGATCGCGGGTTCCGCCCCCCTGCAGAACGTGACGGCAGTCACCAAGAAACAGATCGTCTACATGCCCTCCGACACCTACCTCAACGAGGGCATCCAGACCTACACCAAGTTCTTCAACGACGTGGCAGACGCCATGGAGAAGTCTGCGTGAGCGAACCAAAAACCGCCGGGGACGAGACCGACAGCCGCGTCCCCGGCGGTACCACATCCCGGCAACGGCTGTTCACCGCTCCCCTGCTGCTGGGTCTCCTCGGGCTCCTGGCGCTGACCGTCTCTTCCCTGCTTGTCGGGGTCTACGACGTGTTCGGTTCCCCGGACGGCGCCTACATCTTCGCCCTGACTCGCATTCCCCGCACCGTCTCCCTGCTGCTGGCGGGATCCGCCATGGCCATATCGGGTCTCGTGATGCAGCAGATCTCCCAGAACCGTTTCGTCGAACCCACCACCACCGGGACCACGGAATGGGCGGGTCTGGGGCTGCTCTGTGTGCTGATCATCTACCCGGAGGCACCGTTGATGGTGAAGATGGTGGTCGCCATCGCCGCCGCTTTCGGGGGCACGATGGTGTTCTTCCTGGTCCTGAGGCGCATCCAGTTGCGTTCCGCGATGATCGTCCCGATCGTCGGCATCATGCTGGGAGCGGTGGTCGGCGCCGTTTCCTCCTACCTGGCGCAGGCCACCAACATGCTCCAAACCCTGGGGATGTGGTTCCAGGGCTCGTTCTCCGCAGCGATCCAGGGACAGTACGAACCGGTGTGGGCCGTGGTGATCGTGGTTGTCGGGGTCTTCCTGGTGGCGGACCAGTTCACGATCGCGGGTCTCGGAAAGGACGTCGCCACGAATGTCGGACTCGATCACCGGAAAGTGGTGCTGCTCGGAACCGGGATGATCGCGGCGGTCACCGGCATCATCACGGTCGTGATCGGGAATCTTCCGTTCCTGGGATTGGTCGTCCCGAACATCATCTCCCTGCTGAGGGGGGACAATCTGCGTTCCAACCTGCCGTGGGTCTGTCTGACCGGTGCCGCGATGGTGACGGTCTGCGACATCGTGGGGCGCCTCGTGAACATGCCCTTCGAGGTCCCCGTCGGCACCATCCTGTCGGTGGTCGGGGCGTTCGTGTTCGCCTTCCTCCTGTTGAGGAGGCGGAGAAATGCCTGAGACGATGACACGCGTGGGCCACGGTGCCTTCGCGGATTCCCGGGCGGCGGGGCGCTACTGGATGATCCTCGCGATCCTGGTCCTCCTGGCCCCGGCCGTCTGCTACGGCATCCTCGCCTGGGGCAATCCCATGCCCGTGAACTCGCCCGGTTTCTGGCGGATCGCTCAGCTGCGTGCCACCTCCGTGACGGTGATCCTGGTGGTCGCCTGGTGCCAAGGACTGGCGACGGTGGCCTTCCAGACCATCACCAACAACCGGATCATCACCCCTTCGATCATGGGGTTCGAGTCGCTGTACCGCCTGATCCAGACCAGCATCGTGTTCTTCTCCGGAATCGCAGGGCTGACCGGCATGAACAGCATCGGGCAATATCTGATGCAGGTCGGACTCATGGTTGCCCTGGCCGCGCTGCTCTACGGCCGGATGCTCCGAAACGAACAGGCCAACATTCATCAAACGCTGCTGCTGGGCATCGTGATCGGTACGGGACTCGGAGCCCTGTCCACCTACATGCAGAACCTCCTGAATCCGTCAGAATTCGACATCCTGAGCGCCAGACTCATCGGGAACATCTCCAACGCCGATGCCTCCCAGCTGGCGATTGCGGTTCCTCTGGCACTGGTCACCGGCGGGGTGTTGTTGGCAATGTCGCGGACTCTCGACATTCTCGGGTTGGGACGCGACACCGCCATAGGCCTGGGCGTGGATCACCGCCGAAATTCCCTGGTGATCCTGATGCTGACGGCGGTGCTGATGGCCGTCAGCACCTCGCTGGTCGGTCCCATGTCGTTCCTCGGTTTCCTGGTGGCGATGACCGCTTATCAGCTGTCCGACACCCACGAGCACCGTTTCGTGCTCCCGATGGCCTGGCTGGTCGGTGTGGTGATACTCGGCGGTGCCTACTTCACCCTGCGGCACATCTTCTACGCCACCGGTTCCGTGGGCATCATCATCGAGGCGGTGGGTGGCACCTTCTTCCTCATCCATCTCCTGCGAAAGGGACGACTGTGATCCTCGTAGACGCAGCCCTGAAGAAATACAGCTCCACGACGACCATCGGTCCCCTGGAACTCCAGATCCCTGAGGGCGGCATCACCGCCCTGGTGGGCCCCAACGGGGCCGGCAAATCCACGCTGTTGACCATGATCGGACGCCTGCTGGGGATGGACGCCGGCACCATCGAGGTGGCGGGCATGAACGTGGCGACGACGAAGTCCAAGGATCTGGCCAAGGTGCTGTCCGTGCTCCGCCAGGAGAACCATTTCGTGACCCGGCTGACAGTTCGCCAACTGGTGGGTTTCGGTCGTTTCCCCCACTCGCGGGGGCGCCTGACCGCCAAGGACATCGAGATCATCGAGCAGGCCATCTCCTTCCTGCGTCTGGAGGGGATCGCGAACCGTTTCATCGACGAGCTCTCGGGAGGTCAGCGGCAACGCGCCTACGTGGCAATGGTGTTGGCCCAGGACACCAGGTACGTGCTGCTGGACGAGCCCTTGAACAACCTGGACATGGCTCATTCGGTACAGATGATGCAGCACATGCGCCGGGCGGCAAAGGAACTGGGACGCACGATCGTGATCGTGCTGCACGACATCAACTTCGCGGCCACCTACGCCGACACGATCATTGCCATGAAGGACGGCCAGGTGGCCGCCAGCGGCAGTCCCGAGGAGCTCTTCCGGGAAGAGGTCCTGACGGAGATCTTCGAGACCCCGGTGGAGATCATCCCGGGACCTCACGGACCCGTCGCAGTCTATTTCTGATTCGTAGAGGCTAAGCCTCCCTTGAAGCTGGTTGAGCCGGACCACGAGCCCCTAGGCGAACAGTCCGAGTCGAAACCCATAGCGACCGTGCCTGAAGACCCATGATCAGGACTGTCCACTCGACTGCCAGATGGTTTCGACACAGCCACTCGCTAACGCTCGCACGCTGGCTCAACCAGCTCAGGAAGGCTTGAAGACGTGAAGCACGATCTGCGACTGGACTAGGAATCTCACCTTCATTCCCGACGTTCCAATTCCCGAGTCGATGTACAGCGTCGCCTTCCCGGCTTGGTAGCGACCCCGGCTGTGCTTCGGGAAAAACCCCTGTCCCGGGACGTAGAGCGCACCGATGAACGGCATCGCGACTTGGCCGCCGTGGGTGTGTCCGCACACGGCGTAGTCGACGTCCGCCGTCTCCAGCTGGGGCAGGATCTCCGGGGCGTGGGTCAGCAGGAACCGGAACCCCTCCGCAGGTGCTCCTTGCAGGGCCTGGTCGAGGTGGGCGTGATCCGTGTAGGCGTCGCCGGCTCCCAGCAGGGTGAAGGTCCCGAATTCGCCGCTAACCACTTCGTGTGTGTTATCGATCAGCCTGACCCCGTACCGGGCGTACAACTCGATCAGCTGCGGCAGGTCCTTCGACCAGTGGTCGTGGTTTCCCAGGACCGCGTACATGGGGATGCCGAGCTCCGCGAGCCGGGAGAACAGGTCGTGGAGCGGGTCGAGGGTTTCGTTGTAAGTGTTCAGGGTGTCCCCCGCGATGACGATCAGATGAGGTTCGGCGTCGCGCACCTGGGTCACGATGCTCGCCAGCTGAGCGGGATCGTCGCGCATGTGGATGTCGCTGAGCTGCATGATCCGCAGTTCCCTGGCCAGCTTGTCCGTGACGGTGGTCTCGGTGACAAGCCGGGTGGTGTGCACCTCCCGGTACACCTCGGCGGCGACGGCAACAGCAACGCACACAACGATGACGAGCGCCCACGCCAGCCGCCTCCACCAAAGTTTCCTGCGCTCAGGCACGCGCTGCCCTGTTCAGCGCCGAGAGGATGGCCTTCATGGATGCGCTGGTGATCGACGGATCCACACCGACTCCCCAGAACACCTGCGCATCGTCCCCGGCGCCGAGTTCACACTCCACATAGGCCGCTGCCTTCGCATCCCCCCCAGATTCGAGGGCGTGCTCCGAGTAGTCGAGAACCCGGACCCGGGCCCCCGTCTCCGCCAAGGCGTCGACGAAGGCGGACACGGGCCCGTTGCCTTCACCCTCGACCTTGATGTCGCGACCCGCGGGATCGTTGACGGTGGCGGTGATGTGGAACTGCCCATTTTGCGACGACGAACCCGCGGAGGTAAGCGCCCACGCCCCCTCCGACAGGTACTCGGCCGAGAAGATCTCGACGATGGCCTTCGGGGAAAGTTCGCCGCCCTCGGCGTCGGTGCGTTGCTGCACCACGCGGCTGAACTCCATCTGGAGGCGACGCGGCAGCTCCATCTTCGCCTCGGTTTTCATCAGGTAGGCCACCCCACCCTTGCCGGACTGCGAATTCACCCGGATCACTGCCTCGTAGTTCCGGCCGACATCGTGAGGGTCGATGGGCAGGTAGGGGGCCTCCCATTCGATCTCGGTGACGGGCTTCCCTGTATCTGCGGCCTGTCTTTCCAGGGACTCCAGGCCCTTCTTGATGGCGTCCTGGTGGGATCCGGAGAAGGCGGTGTAGACCAAGTCCCCCGCGTACGGCTGGCGGGGGTGCACGGGCAGGCCGGTGCAGTACTCGACGGTGCGGCGCACATGATCGATGTCGTGGAAGTCCAGCTGCGGGTCGACGCCCTGGGTGTAAAGGTTCAGGGCCAGCGTCACCAGGTCGACATTGCCGGTACGTTCGCCGTGTCCGAACAGGCAGCCCTCCACCCGGTCTGCTCCGGCCATCTGGCCCAGTTCCGCGGCGGCAACGGCAGTTCCCCGGTCGTTGTGCGGATGCAGCGAGACCACCACGAACTCCCGGTTGTTGATGTTGCGGCAGAAGTACTCGATCTGGTCGGCGTAGGTGTTCGGGGTGGATCGTTCGACCGTCGCAGGCAGGTTGAAGATGATCTCGCGGTCCTGGTCCGGCTGCCAGACCTCCGAGACGGCATTGCACACCTCGACAGCGAAATCCGTCGGGGTCTGGGTGAAGATCTCGGGGCTGTACTGGTACCCGAACTCGACCTCACCCAAGTACTTGTCTGCGTATTTCATGACCAGCTCGGTGCCTCGCGTGGCCAGGTTCACGCACTCGGCCTCGTCGATTCCGAAGACCACCCGCCGGAACAGCTCAGCGGTCGCGTTGTACATGTGGATGGTGGCGCGGTGTGCCCCGATCAAGGACTCGGCGGTCCTGGCGATCAGGTCCTCCCTGGCCTGGGTCAGCACCGAGATGGTCACGTCCTCGGGCACGTGACCGCCGGTGATGAGCTGCCGGACGAAGTCGAAATCGGTTTGGGAAGCCGATGGAAAGCCGATCTCGATCTCCTTGTACCCCAGGGCCACGAGCAGTTCGAACATCCGCATCTTGCGGTTCGAGGTCATCGGGTCGATGAGAGCCTGGTTGCCGTCACGCAGGTCGGTGGACAACCAACGGGGTGCCTTGGTGATGCGCTTGGCCGGCCAGGTGCGGTCCGGAACCACCACCGGTTCGAAGGCGCGGTAGCGCCCCACGGGCATGGTGGTGGGGGTCTGCACGGGTTTGGGCTGGATGCGGGTCATTTGTTTCTCTCCTTGCTGGATGACAGCCAGGCACGCTAGGGCTCCGCAGCGAGGAGGCTGGCCGGTTCAGAACTGGGCCTCGCCGCGGCAGCGAAGGAGAAGGAATCGCTCTGCCATGCCCGGAAGCCTACTAGAAACCGAGCCTGTTCAGATATTTCGTGTCGCGCTGCCACTCGCGCAGC
Source organism: uncultured Propionibacteriaceae bacterium (assembly GCA_938012815.1). Lineage (GTDB taxonomy): Bacteria > Actinomycetota > Actinomycetes > Propionibacteriales > Propionibacteriaceae > Arachnia. The sequence goes on along the minus strand of CALLVV010000019.1, from coordinate 30,881 downwards.
ACCTTGACGTGCAGGCTCAGGTGCACCGGGGTGCCCAGCAACCGGTTGATCTGGAGGCGGGCGGCGGTCCCGATTTCCCGCAGCCGGCTCCCCTTGTGGCCGATGATGATCCCCTTCTGGGAGTCGCGCTCCACGACGATGGAGGCGAACACGTCCAGGAGAGGTTTGTCCTCGGGGCGGTCGGGGCGCGGCAGGATCTCGTCGATCACCACCGCTATGGAGTGCGGGAGTTCGTCGCGCACCCCATCGAGGGCGGCCTCCCGGATCAGTTCGGCGATCAGCGTCTCCTCCGGTTCGTCGGTGACCTCCCCGTCGGGGTAGTACATCGGCCCCTCCGGCAGCAGGCGCAGCAGTACGTCACGGACCGTGTCCACCTGGTCGTTGTTGAGCGCGGAGCAGGGAACCACCTCGGCCCACTGGATGCCGAGTTCGTCCGCGAGCGCCGAGATGTCCACCAGGTGGGAGAGCACCCGTTCTTTGCTGACGAGGTCGGTCTTGGTGGCCAGGGCCACCAGCAGGGGGCGGTTCGACAGCTCGGCGATCTGCGAGACGATGTAGCGGTCACCGGGGCCGATCCGCTGGTCGCAGGGCAAGCAGACGCCGACGACGTCCACCTCGGACCAGGTTTCGCGCACCAGTTCGTTGAGGCGCTCCCCCAGCAGGGTGCGGGGCCGGTGCAGCCCGGGGGTGTCGATCAGCACCAGCTGTCCCGAGTCACAGGTGACTATGCCCCGCACCGCGTGCCTGGTGGTCTGGGGCTTCGAGGAAGCGATCGCGATCTTCCGACCAACGAGGGCGTTGGTCAGGGTGGATTTTCCCGCGTTGGGCCGCCCGACGAAGCAGGCGAAGCCGGAGTGGAACGGCTGGTCAGTCACTGGTTTCCTCCTTGTCCTCCCGGGGTGTCTGCGGGGCGAGACGCACCAGGACTGTCCCTATCTGGTGGCGGCGTCCCACGGCGCGATCGGCCACCATCTCGATGCCTTCGTAGGTGACGCTGGAACCGGGGATGGGAACCACGTTGAGAAGTTTCGCCATCAACCCGCCGACGGTGTCGACCTCCTCGTCCTGCAGCGGGATGCCGAACAGTTCACCCAGCTCGTCAACGGGCAGCCGGGAACTGACCCGATAGTGCCCGGGTTCCGGGAGTTCGGCGATGGCGGGGATCTCGTGGTCGTACTCGTCGACGATCTCACCCACGATCTCCTCGACGATGTCCTCCATCGTGCACAGGCCCGCGGTGCCGCCGAACTCATCGATGACGATCACCAGGTGCGAGTGCCGCAGCTGCATGTCACGCAGCAGTTCCGAAGCAGGTTTGGAGTCTGGCACGAAACTGGCCGGGCGCATCAGGTCGCCGACGGTTTCGCTGCGTTCCGCGTCGGGGTAGTCGTAGACGCGCCTGGTGACGTCCTTCAGGTAGACCACGCCGAGCACGTCGTCGATGCCGCCGTCACCCACCACGGGGATGCGGGAGAAACCAGATCGCAGGGCCAGCGACAGCAGTTGCCTGAGGGTGCGGTCCCTGGGTACCCACACCATGTCGGTACGCGGGACCATTACCTCCTTGACGAGGGTGTCGCCCAGCTCAAACACCGAGTGAATCATCTTCGATTCGCGCGCCTCGATCACCTCGTTGGCCTCGGCGATGTCGACGAGGTCCCGAAGTTCGGCCTCCGATGCGAATGGACCGTCCGAGAACCCGCGTCCGGGGGTCAGCGCGTTCCCGAGCAGGATCATCAGCTGTGCGACCGGACCCAACACCGTGGTCAGCAGCGAAACCAAGGGGGCGAAGGACCTCATGATCCGCTCCGGGTGCTGCCTCCCGATCGTTCTCGGGGCCACGCCCCACAGTATGAAGAACACCACCAGCAGGATCGTCACGAGTGTCCCCAGCCTAGGTGCCGTGCCCTCGATGTTCTGGAAGACCACCAGGGCCACGAGCGCCATGGTCGTCGCCTCGAAGGACATCCGGGTGAACATCACGGCGTTGATGGAAGGGGCCGGGTCCTGAACCATCAACCGGATCCGTTCCACTCCGCGTGCCCCCGATTCAACCAGCTTCTCGGCTCGTCCCCGGGAGAACCCCGTGAGAGCGGTTTCGACGGCGACGAGCAGGGAGGCGACGATCGCGCAGACGAGTGCAACCGTCAGTTCTATCCACTGGGACTGGAACATGTGGAGGTGATCAACCAACCTTTGAAAGGAAACGCTTGAACAGTCAGTCTAGTGGCGGTCCGCGACGGGGCTGCCTGGCCCCGCACTGTCACCTGTTGAGTGGCCGGTCGTTCCGGCGGTTGTTGCGGGCCACCTCCCAGGCGGCGATGATCTTGTCATTCAGGCCGAACATGATGGCTTTCTCCTCCGGTTCGGCGTGGTCGTGCCCCAGCAGGTGGAGCAGGCCGTGGATCAGGAGGTATTCCGCCTCCGCTGCCGGTTCCCGGCCGTTCTCGGCCGCCTGCCGGGCAGTCACCTGCGGGCAGAGCACGATGTCGCCGAGCAGCCCGAGGGGTGGTTCCTCATCCTCGGCGGGTTCCCGCAGCTCGTCCATCGGGAAACTCATCACGTCGGTCGGGCCGGGCAGGTCCATGAAACGCTGGTGGTACTCGGCCATGGTGGCCTCGTCCACCAGGAGAATCGACAGATCTGCCTGGGGGTGGATCCGCAAGCGGCTGAGAGCGAACCGGGCCAGGGCCACCAGGCCCAGCTCGTCGGCCTGAATCCCGGATTCATTGTTGATGTCGATCATCTGCCACCCCTGCCCTGTTGAATGCTGTCGTAGGAATCGTAGGCGGCGACGATCCTGCCGACCAGTCTGTGACGCACGACGTCGCGGGCGGTGAGGGTGCAGAAGGCGATGTCGTCTATGCCATCGAGGATCTGGGTGACCTGACGCAACCCGCTGCGCACCCCGCCGGGAAGGTCGATCTGGGTGATGTCCCCCGTCACCACCACCTTGGAGCCGAATCCGAGCCGGGTGAGGAACATCTTCATCTGCTCCGAGGAGGTGTTCTGGGCCTCATCGAGGATGATGAAGGCATCATTGAGGGTACGGCCGCGCATATAGGCCAAGGGTGCGACCTCGATGGTGCCGGAGGTCAGGAGCTTCGGCACCGAGTCGGCCTCCACCATGTCGTGCAGCGCGTCGTAGAGGGGCCGCAGGTAGGGATCGATCTTGTCGTTCAGGGTGCCCGGGAGGAACCCCAGCCGCTCCCCCGCCTCGATCGCCGGGCGAGTGAGGATGATGCGGCTCACCTGTTTGGACTGCAGGGCCTGCACCGCCTTCGCCATGGCCAGGTAGGTCTTGCCGGTGCCTGCCGGGCCGATTCCGAACACCACCGTGTGCCGGTCGATGGCATCCACGTAGCGTTTCTGGTTGAGGGTCTTCGGCCGCACGGTCCGGCCGCGCGCGGAGATGATGTCGGCGGTGAGGATCTCGGATGGTTTCAGGTCCTCGGCGGCCAGGTTGATGACCCGCTCCACAGTTTCTTCGCTCAGACCCTGGCCTGTACGGATTATGGTGATGAGTTCAGTCAGGATCTCGACGGCGGAGGCCACGTCCCCTGGTTCCCCGGTCACCGTAACTTGGCTGCCGCGAACGTGGATGTCCGCGGCGAGCCGGTCCTCCAGCACCCGCAGGAAAGCGTCCCGGGGACCGAGCAGCGTCACCATGTCGATGGAGGCCGGGACCGCGATCACCCGGCTCGCCCGCTGAACTTCGTCTCCCACAGATCCCCTTTCGCGGCCCGAACGACCCGGGCCCACGGCGATCCAGCTTAGAGGCTCCGGACAAGGACCGACTGGTCGGGTTCCTGAACCCGGTCGGTCTCGGGCTCATCCGACCTGGAAGGCCGCCCAAGCCGACTTCAACACGTCGGCCGCCACCTGGAGTCCTTCGATACGTCCGAGTTCGGTGTCCTCGTGCTCGATGTTGAGGCACATGTCCGGATCCACGTCGTGGAGGGCCCGGATGAACTCGGTCCAGTAGGCCGCGTCGTGTCCCTTGCCCAGCGCGACAAAGTCCCACGACGAATCCTTAGGCCATTCGTTGGCCCACTCATCGCCACCAAGGTTGACGCGAGGCTCGTCCGGGGACAACCGTCGGAAACCGTTGTCCAGGACACCGTTCAACCTGGCGTTCTTGGCATTGATCCGGACGTCCTTCGCCGCGGCGTGGAAGATCAGCGACCCGAGCTCACGAACCACGGCCACCGGGTCGGCCTGCTGCCAGAACAGGTGTGAGGCGTCCATCTCGACCCCGATGTTCGTCGCGCCGGTCAGCTTCACCAGTTTGCGGATGTCGCGGGCGTTGAACACGATGTTCTGGGGATGCAGCTCGAGCGCCACCTTGACCCCGTGGTCCCCGGCGAACTGGTCGATCTCGCTCCAGAACTTCGCGGCGATCTCCCACTGGTAATCGAGCACGTCGAGCGCAGCCGAGTTCCAGGCGTTGACGATCCAGTTCGGGTGCAGGGTTCCGGGCTCACCACCGGGCAGCCCGGACATGGTGACCACCCGGTTCTGCCCGAGCGCGGCCGCCGCCCGAATGGAACGGCGGACGTCCTCGGCGTGCTTGTCCCCGATGATCGGGTTGGGGTGGAGGGGGTTGCCGTTGCAGTTGAGACCCGCGATCTCCACTCCGGTGCCGTCGAAGCGCGCCAGATAGGCCTTCGCGGCTGCCGGGTCGGCGATGATCTCGTCGATCTCGGGGATGTGCACCGGGGGCAGGAAACCACCGGAGTTGATCTCGATACCGTTCAACCCGAGGTCGGCGATCACCTTGACCGCATCCTCCAGTGGGCGGTCGTGCAGAATCGCATTGTAGACGCCGAGTTTCACAGGTTCACCTGCTTTCCGTTGTCCGCGGCCGACCGGGCGACGGCCGCGAGGATTTCCATGTTGTGAACACCTTCGTCGAAGGACGCGTTGCGAGGCAGGGATTCCTCCTCCGGGATTCCCACGACCTCCTCCAGGAAGGCCCGGGCCTGGTAGGTGAAACCCTCGTTCTGGCCGAAACCAACACCGGAGACGTCGATCGGCATGCCACCGGCCACGTAGGGGTGGTCCGATCCAAGGTTCACGGTGCGGTAGCCGTTTCTGCCAGGGTGGTCATCGTTGAGGTACAGGCGGACCTGCGAGGGCGTGTCCTGGTGGAAGCTGGCGGCGCCGTTCTCGCAGAACACCTCGAAGTCGAGCCCGTTCGGGTAACCGGCCGCGACCCGGGAGACCTCGAGGCTTCCCCGGGTCTCCCCGAAGAACGCGGTGAAGGTGGCGTAGTCATCGTTCTCCACGGTCTCCTTCCGATCGGAGACGGCGGCCAGTCCGTGTCCGACCACGGCCCCCAGGGGAACGGGGCGTTCCTTGATCGCGGTGGCGAAGGCCCCACCGGAGACGGCCGTGATCCCTCCGCAGAGGAACTCGGACAGGTAGGTCAGGTGACTGCCGAGGTCTGCGAGTGCGCCGGAGCCCATCGGGCCCTCGTAGCGCCAGCTCATCGGCGCCATCGGGTTGCAGCCGTAGTCGCACCAGTAGCGGCCCGAGAAGTGCAGTACCCTGCCGAGGGTTCCGTCCCGGATCCAGTCCCTGATCGCCGCGACGCCGGGCTGGCGGCGGTAGGTGAGGCCGATGCGAACGACGGAGGAGGCCTCCCGGGCCAGGTCGGCCATCTTCCGTGCCGAGGCCAGGGTGTCGGAGAGCGGTTTCTCGCACAGCACGTGCTTGCCGGCCTCGACGAGCCCCCTGACCACCTCGAGGTGCAGGCTGTTCGCGATGACGACGCTGACCACCTGGATGTCGGGGTCGTCGGCAATGGCCCGCCAGTCCGTGTCGCTGCGTTCATAGCCGTAGCGGCGGGCGGCCGCCCGCCCGATCTCGGCGCTCACATCTCCGATGGAGACGTAGCGCAGGTCCGGGAGCGTGGATTCATAGAGTGTTGGTGCGACCCGGTAGGCGGCGGCATGGGCCTTGCCTGCCATACCGGCTCCGATGACGGCTATTCCTATGGTCATGCATCCTCCTCAATCACTATTTGGAGCGCTCCAAATAGTTTCACTGTAGAATCCTGCAAGTGCTTCGTCAACACCCGGGGAGGAGAAAGATGGCCCCGCCGTCATCCAAACCCAGACCGACCATCTACGACGTGGCACGCGAGGCCGGGGTCTCGAAGTCGCTGGTCTCCCTGGTGCTGAACGACTCCCCCCTGGTGACCGAGGCGAAACGGGAGGCGGTCCGGGACGCGATCCGGAAACTCGGTTACCGGCGCAGCCAGGCGGCCTCCTCCCTGGCGAGCAACCGGACGCAGACCATCGGCCTGGTGATCGACGACTTCCGCAACCCGTGGTTCGTCGAGTTGCTGAACGGCCTGCGCACCACGATGGGGCCACACGGTTTCCACGTCGCGGTCAGGGAACACTTCACGCTGGGCGGCACCACCATGAACGCCATCGACGGGTTCCGCGACACCCAGGTCGACGCCTTGGTCGTGGCGGCGGAGCCGGGACGGGACTTCGACGACCTGGGTATTCCCACGGTGCTGGAGGGAACGCGGTGCGACACCATCGAGGGGGCCGACCTGATCGGCAGCGATCAGACCCAGGGAGTGAACCTCCTGATGGAACACCTGCGTTCCCTGGGACACGAACGCATCGGCCACGTCACCGGCGCCGGTGGCTCCGCCGACATCCGCCGCAGGGCGTACTCGGACTTCATGGAATCGGCGGGCCTGGAACCCTTGGTGAACGGGTCCACGAACCCGACCAACGAGGAAGGCGGTTATCTGGGAACCGCCGAGCTGTTGCGGAAGCACCCCGGGCTGACCGCGGTCTTCACGGCCAACGACACCATGGCTCTGGGGGCGCGCGCCGCGCTGCGCGAAACAGGATACGAGGTCCCGAACGACATGTCACTGATCGGCTTCGACAACTCGCAGCTCGCCCGGAGCCGTTTCCTGGACCTCACCACCGTGGACAATCACGCCTTCGACGTCGGCGTGGCATGCGCCGAGGCGTTGCTGCGCCGGATCGCCGATCCCGGTGCCTCCCCAGGACACGTCACCATCCCGACCAGCCTGGTGATCCGCACATCGTCAGCGGCGCCGAGGACGCGGCGGGCCGGGAGAACCGAACCGCGGACACACGGGCCCGTGGAGCAATGACCGGCTGGGGTTCCGGGAACGAGGGACCCGCCGCGGTCGTTCCTGATCAGAAATCGTCGTCCTCGTCCTGATCGTCGCGGATGATGTGCATGGCGGCCTCCTCGGCGCTCGCCGCCCCGCCGGAGAATCCCACGTCCACTCCGAGGGTGTCCTCGCCGCCCGAACCCTGCACCCGCATCAGCCGCCCCGCACGTTCCCGCCCGACCTGACGCTCCTCCCCGTCCGGATTCCAGGGCGTGTCCTCACGGACGATCTCCGGTTGCTCCTGCCGGATGCGCTGCTCGATGGTCTCGCCCCGGTGCATCTCCGCGAACGTGTTTCCGAATCCCTGACCCACCGACCACCGTTCGGGGGTGGTGTAGCCCTCATCGAGCACATCGTCCACGCCGCGGTTGATCAGGGAGTCCCCCTCCTGCAACTGATCCAGCTGCTCGGCTTCCTCGGGAACCTGGGTGTTGAAGTCGACGATGTCTTCCATGAACCAATACTGCCACCACTACGCCTTCAAGACGTAAACCACGCTTGAACTCATCACCCGGGCAGGACGTAAAATTCCACGGTGACCCAGCCAGATACCTTCTCCCGCGCCCGCGGCAACTACGACCTGGTGGTGACGTTGTTCGTCGCACTGCTGCTGATCTCCAACGTCGCCGCCACCAAGCTGATCGCGTTCGGCCCCGAGTGGTCGCCGTTCGGGCTGCCGGTCCTGCCGATCATCACCGACGGCGGCGCGCTGCTGTTCCCGCTCACCTACGTGCTGGGCGACGTCCTGGCGGAGGTATTCGGAATGCGAGGGGCCCGGCGCGCCATCCTCCTGGGTTTCGGGATCTCGCTGCTCGCCTCGCTCACCTTCCTGGCCGTCGGTGCCACCCCTGCGGCCCCTGGCTACGAGAACCAGGAGGCGTTCGTCGCCGTCCTCGGCTTCGTCCCACGCATCGTCGTTGCCTCCCTCGCCGGATACCTGGTCGGGCAATTCCTCAACGCCTGGGTACTCGTGAAGCTGAAGCAGTGGCGGGAGGGGAGAGGCATGTGGAAACGCCTCTTGGGCTCCACCGTGGTGGGTGAGGCTGCCGACACCACCATCTTCTGCCTGATCGCCTTCGGCGGGCAGATCGACGGCGGCACGATGCTGAACTACATCGTCGTCGGCTACCTGTTCAAGGTCGGCGTGGAGGCCGTTCTGCTGCCAGTCACCTACCGGGTGATCAGCCTGGTGCGCAGTCGCGAGCCCGAACTCACCAAGGTTTGAGGAACCACCTCAACTCAGGCCCTCGAGTTGCCGGAACTGCTCATACCGGGCGCGCAGATGTTCGATGGCACCCGGCCGAGCCCGCTCCAGCGATCGCCGGACACGATCCTGACGTTCTCGGGGTTGCTCCTCCAGTGCTGCAACAAAACCGGGAACCAGCCTCATCCTTTCCCTGGAGGAGAAGAACAGATCGATCACTCTGCGGATCCCACGCCAGTTCGGACCATGGTCCAGCTCGAGGACCGCCAGAAGTGGACCGTAGTCGGCAGGTTTCTGATCCATCGCCCACCGCAGCATTTGAAGATCACCGTCCTGCCGGAACAGCTCCACGGCCCATCTCCATTCCTCGGGCCAGCCCGTGGGAACCGGATCCAGGCAGACCTCCGTGACCTCACCACCCAACGCAACGAACACCGTCTCCCAGTACTGACTCTCGTGGGACCAGAGACGCATCGCGTCAAGTACCAGTTCCCTCTGTTGCGATCGCCATTCCCCAGCCCATGTCGTGAACTCCCGGCAGGCTCGATCGTCATAGGTCAGCCGTTCCAGGGCATCGGAAATATTCGGGTGAATCCCGTTGGTTTCCAACCACTCAGGTAACACCCGGGCCGCGACTCTTCCGAAATCCGCGGCGGGATACGTCGCCAGGTGTGAATAGATGGTTTCGTAGATTTCATAGTGTTCGATGGGATGAACCGCCAACAACAGACTTCGGATGGCGGCCGGCCCCTCTTTCCCGTTCAAGGAATCGACGATCTCGCACAGGCGCTGGTGTCCGGCCAGTTCCTCCGCCTCCTCCTCGGAGGATCTCGGTGGATCATCGTCCTGCGTGATGTTCCTGGCAAGTGCGATCAGCTCATCCTGCCAAGGTGGAGCAGTCCCAAACTCGTCTTCGGTGCACACGGTCTCCTCGGTACACATGATCACTGCGTTTTCCGGGCATTGTAGCGGCCCATGAACTCGTTGCGGAAGCGGTCGAAATCACCTGTCTCCAGGCTGGCGCGGATCTTGTCCACCAGGCGCACTGTGAAACGTTCGTTGTGGATGGTGGCGAGGGTGGAGGCCAGCATCTCCTTCGCCTTGAACAGGTGGTGAAGGTAGGCGCGGGGGTAGTGGGTGCAGGGGTAGCAGTCGCAGTCCGCCTCCAACGGTTCGAAGGCGCGGCGGTTCCTGGCGGTGTTCACGTTGTACCGCCCATCGGCGGTGTAGATGGCGGCGTTGCGGGCCACCCTGGACGGATTGACGCAGTCGAAGGTGTCCGCACCGAAGGCCACGGCCTCGAACAGGTCCTCGGGTTCAGAGATCCCGAGCAGGTGCCGGGGTCGGTCCTCGGGCAGTTCATCGACCATCCATCCGATGATGCGCCCCAGGTTCTCCTTCTCCAGCGCCCCGCCGAGCCCGAACCCGTCGAACCGGGAGCCATCCACCTCGAGGGCCGCCAGGCCCGCGGCCGCTCTCCTGCGTAGATCCTCGTACTGGGCTCCCTGAATCACCCCGAACAGGGCCTGGTAGGGTCTGCCGACGCGTTCCTCCGTCAGGGCGGCGTGGGCGCACAGGCACCGGACCGCCCACCGGTGGGTGCGCGCCACGGAGGCCTCCTGGTAGTCGCGGGTGTTCATCAGGGTGGTGAGTTCGTCGAAGGCGAACATGATGTCCGCGCCGAGCTGGTGCTGAATGGTCATCGAAACCTCCGGGGTGAACCGGAGGCGGCTGCCGTTGAGGTGGCTGAAGAAGGTGACGCCGTCCTCGTCGACGTGCGCACGTCGCGTCTTTCCCTCGGCGATGACGTCGTCGCCCACGAGCCCCTTGGTGTCCATCGCCAGCACCTTCTTGAAACCGGCGCCGAGACTCATCACCTGGAATCCACCTGAATCCGTGAAGGTGGGACCGGACCAGTTCATGAAACGCCCGAGCCCACCGGCCTCGTCCACCAGGTCGGAACCGGGCTGCAGATACAGGTGATAGGCATTGGCCAGCAGCGCCTGGGCGCCAAGATCAGCCATGGCCTCCGGCAGCACCGCCTTCACGCTCGCCTTCGTTCCGACGGGTATGAAGGCCGGAGTGCGGATGTCGCCGTGGGGGGTGTGGATCGTGCCGGTACGCGCCCGCCCACTGGAACGCACAGCCACTTCAAAACCGAAACTCACCGTGCAAGGCTACCGTTGACGCATGCCCTTCACCGCGCTGATCCTGAACCCGATCCATCCGGGAGCGGCAACGGCGGCACGAGAACTGAGAGCGCTGGGTGAGGTCCGCACCTACCCGACCACCCCCGACTCCCCCGGGCCCGAACAGGTGGCGCAGGCCCTGTCGGAGGGAGCCGGTTCCGTTGCCGTCGCGGGCGGGGACGGTACGCAGCGGCTCGTCGCAGGAGCACTCGCGGGCACCGGGGTGCCCCTCGGGATCCTCGCGACGGGTACTGCCTGCGTTTACTCCAGGAATCTCGGGCTCCCCCGCGGCCTGGCAGGTGCAGCCCTGGCCATGACGGGTGTTCCCCGTTCCATGGATCTCGGATGGGCGAGTCTCGACGGTGGTCCTCCTGAACCCTTCCTTGTGGCCGCAGGCATGGGGCGGGATGCCGAGACCCTCCTCGGGGTCCGGAACAACCTGAAACAGCGGCTCGGTTGGGTGGCCTACATCCGGGCTGGGCTCAGGACCATGGGACGTCACAGGTTGCCTTTGCGGATCAACGGGCAGCCGGTCGAGGCGTGGACCGTTCTGGCGGGCAATGTCGGGAGGGTTCCGACGGCCTCCCTTTTCCCCGGGGCGCGCCCCGACGACGGGAGGTTGCATGTCATGCATCTCGGGGTCGATGGCTGGCGGGACTGGTGGCCGGTTCTCCTCACGGGAGTAACCCGCTCCCGCCAGGACATCGGCAAACTGCTTCGCTGGGAGACGGCCCACGTGCTCATCGGATCGAACATCCCGAGAGCTGTTCACCTGGACGGTGACCTGCGTACGGCGGCGCGTTCGCTGGAGGTATGGATCGCTCCCGGGACCCTGCAGATTCGCTGCCCGGGGGAACGCCGATTGATGCCATTCCGGTAGTACGCCCCTACGCCCCGGGCGGGAAGGGCTTCCGTCTCCGCGTCATGTCCTTGGGCGTGGCGGTCCGGGATGTCGAGCGGCAGTTCTCGCGGTCGGGAAATGAACTCTCAACGCTCCCCCAGAACCGTGAGCTGCCCGACGGCGATGGCCCCCGCCGTGGAGGTACGCAGCACGCCGTCGCTGATCCGCACCGGAACCGCCCCCGCCTGCTGGAAACGTTCCAGCTCATCCGGGCTGACACCCCCCTCCGGACCCACGATCAACAGGATCTCTCCAGCCTCCGGGAGGTTCACGCGGGACAGGGTTTTCTCCGCCGACTCATGCAGGACCAGGGCGAGTTCCGCCGCCCCGATCCGCTCCACCACCCGGCTGGTGTCTGCGGCCGAGACCTCGGGGATCCGGAATCTCCTGGACTGTTTGGTGGCCTCCCGCGCGGTGGCGGCCCAGCGCCCCAAGGATTTCGCCCCGCGTTCCCCCTGCCAGCGCACGATGGAGCGCGCCGCCTGCCAGGCGAGGATCTCGTCCACGCCCAGTTCGGTCATGGTCTCCACCGCGAGTTCCGAGCGGTCGCCCTTGGCGAGCGCCTGGGCGACCACGAACCGGTGGGGGCGGGGAGGCGATTCCAGCATCTCGGTCACCTCGACCGCCATGCGGTTCCTCTCCGCGGCGACGACGCGTCCACGGACGGCCCGCCCCGCTCCGTCGGCCAGCAGCACGCTCTCCCCCCGTACCGTGCGTTTGACGACCACAGCGTGCCGGGCCTCATCCCCGGTCACCTCCACGATCCCGCCGATCCGCACCTGGTCGAAGCGCGCGAGGAAGAGCGGGTCGCTCACCCGAAGGTTTCCTTGAACCAGCCCCTGACTCCCTTGTGACCGGGGTGTTTCGCCTCCACCGTGGTTTCGTCGCGCAGGTCGGCGAGCTGGCGCAGCAGGTCGCGTTGCTTCTCGTCCAGTTTCCGTGGGGTCTCGACGACGATGGTGACCCCCAGGTCGCCCCTGCCTCCCCCACGCAGCCTGGGAACGCCCCGGCCCTTGAGCGGGATCCGGGTGCCTGACTGTGTCCCTGCGGGTACGTCAACGGTGACCTTCCGTTCCTCCTCCTCGGAGCCCTCCCACTCGGCCTCCAGGGTGGCCAGTTCAACGCTGGTCCCGAGGGCAGCTGCGGTCATCGGCAGGGTCATCACAACCTCCAGGTTGTCGCCGTCGCGGCGGAACCGCTCATGCTCGGCGACGATCAGCTCGACGTACAGGTCGCCGGCAGGGCCGCCGCCGCGTCCCACCTCACCGCGGCCCTCCAGGTGGACCCGGTTCCCCGTCGACACCCCAGCCGGGATGCGCACGGAGATGTCGCGGGAGCTGCGCCCCCGCCCCTCCCCGGAACATTCCCCGCAGGGGTTGGGGATGATCGTCCCGAAGCCCTGACAGGTGGGGCACTGCTGCGCGGTGCGGATGTCCCCGATGAAGCTGCGCTGCACCGTGGTCACCTCACCCTGGCCGCGGCACGTGCTGCAGGTCACGGGTTTGGAGCCGGGTTCTCCGCCCGATCCTTGGCACTTGGGGCACACCACGGCGGTGTCGATCCTGACGGACTTCGTGCACCCGAAAACCGCCTCATGGAGCTTCAGTCCTGCCCTGACCAGCGCATCGTGACCCTGCTGGACCCGGGACCGAGGTCCACGCCCGGCGGTCTGTCCCCCGAACATGGCGTCCATGATGGTGGAGAAGTCGAATCCACCGAAGCCCGCTCCGCCGAAACCACTCGCTCCCCCCGCGCCGCCGCGACCGAGCGGGTCACCACCCTGGTCATAGATGGCCCGTTTGTTGGGGTCATTGAGTACCTCGTAGGCCTCGCTGAGTTCTTTGAACTTCTCGGCGGCGTCCTCCCCCTGTGCCACGTCGGGATGCACCTTCATGGCCTTGCGACGGTAGGCCTTCTTGATCTGTTCCGTCGTGGCGTCCTCGTCGACCCCGAGGATGTCGTAGTAGTTCTTGCTCAATGCTCAACCTTCTGTGAGGATACGGCTCACGTATCGCGCAACGGCACGTACGGATGCGATGGTGGATGGGTAGTCCATGCGGGTGGGACCGACCACTCCGAGCGAGGCGGCACGTTCGCTGCCCACCGAATACCCCGTGGCGACCAGGGACGTGGACTTGAAACCCTCCGGGGTGTTCTCGGCTCCGATCCGCACCGTGACGTCGTCGCTGGCGGCTTCGTCGAGGAGACGGAGCAGCACCACCTGTTCTTCCAATGCCTCCAGCAGTGGACGAAGTCCTGTGGTGAAGGAATGACCAGCGAGATTCGGCACTCCGGCCACCAGGACCTGGGCGGCGGGCTCGGCCCCGAGCAGTTCCAGGGCGACGGCGAACACCGGGCTGAGCTGGGCGCGCCGAGCTGGGTCGAGTTCGTCCAGAGCGGCGACCGTACGGTTCGCGGCATCGGCCGCGGTGTGCCCGATTGCGGCTTCCCTGAGCCTGAGGTTGGCCAGGTGCACCGCCTCCGGTTCCAGGCCGGGGAGCTCCAGGATCTGTTGGTCCACCCGGCCCGTTGAGCTGACCACGATGACCAGGAGTCGTCCCGGGGTCAGCTGCACCAACTCGACATGGGCGATGGTGCTGCGCTGTGCCAAGGGGTACTGGACGATCGCCACCTGGTGGGTCAGCTGGGCCAGCAGGCGCACGGTGCGGGTGACCAGGTCATTGACGTCCAGAGCACCGGCCATGAAGGTGTTGATCGCTCTTCGTTCGGCCGCAGAAAGCGGCTTGATGGTGGCGAGCTTGTCAACAAAAAGTCGATAGCCCTTGTCGGTCGGGATGCGCCCAGCGCTGGTATGGGGCTGGGCAATGTAGCCCTCCTCTTCGAGCACGGCCATGTCGTTGCGTACCGTCGCGGGGGAAACCCCGAGCTGGTGTCGCTCCACGAGGGCCTTGGAACCGACGGGTTCCCTGCTGGCCACGTAGTCCGTGACGATGGCGCGCAGCACCTGCATCTTCCGCTCGTCGAGCATGGTCACCTCCTCATTGGCACTCGAAGCATGCGAGTGCCAGTGTAGAGCACGCCGGGAGATCCGGCCCGCAGCTGTACTCTCGGCCCATGAGCAAGTCATCCATCGGTGCGTGGTGCCCCGTGAGCCCTGCGATCCGTCTCTGCGTCCTTCAGCCCCATGGGGTGACCGCCGGCCTGGTCGTCGGTGAGCAGCGGGCCGCACTCATTGACTGCGGTTCCACCCCCGAGCAGGGTGCGGCGCTGCTGGAGCATGCCCGCGGCCTGGCCGGAGTGCCGGTCAGCCACGTGGTGGTCACCCATCCACATCACGATCACTGGTTCGGCCTGGCCGGGATGACGGGAATCACTTCCTTGGCCCACGATGACCTGCTCAGCGGCCCAGAGGCCGAGGTGCTGGATGCCGCAGCCGCCATCGGTCTCTCGCAGCTGCCGGCACCGGATGAGAAATTCTCCCTCGCGAGGTCCCTGGATCTGGGGGGTGTTCGTCTTGAGATGCTCCACCTGGGTCCCGCACACACCCGGGCCGACATCATCGTGGTGGTTCCCGGGGAGGATGTCATCTTCATGGGCGATCTCGTCGAGAGCGCGGGCGATCCCCAATTCGGGCCCGCATCCGAGATCGGTAACTGGCCGAAGGTCCTTGATGACGCGCTGGGGGCCTCCACCGAGGCAACTCGTTTCGTCCCGGGGCACGCCCCATCCAGCGGGGAGAAGTTGACGGTCGACCGGGAGTTCTGTTTCCGGCAGCGGGCCGAGATCGCCATGGTCCAGGGCACGATCGAGAACCTCGTGTATCGGGGGGTGGCCCTGAAGGATGCCTTTGGGTCCGCGGAGTGGCCCTTCGGGGAGGACACGATGCGAGTAGCGCTGCCCCTGGTCTACCGGCGGCTGGCCGAGAAGGGGATCGAACCGAGGCGGCACCTGCCGCTGGTCTGATCAGTTGAACATCCCGGCCAGGCACCGGTGGGCGGTCCCCCAGACCCCGGGGTCGCGGGCCACCAGCAGCCCGCCGGCTTCGCTGGCCGCCGTGTAGTCGGCGCCGTCCATGGTCCGGGAAACCCCGCCGCTCTCAACCACCATGAGCGATCCCGCCAGGTGGTCCCACGGCATCACCTTGGTGTAGTGGATGAAGTCGAGTTCCCCGTGCAGCACCCTCGGATAGTCGAACGCGCAGGCGAAGAGGGAACGGACAACCGGGGAAAGTTCGCCGCCCCCGGTGAAGCCCTGTACATGTGTCTTGGACGAGGCCCCAAGCGGTGGCCGGTTGTGCTTCTGTGGGGTGACCGGCTCGTCGTTGAGGCGCACCCCGGCGCCTTTCTCGGCGACGTATCCGCGGCCGGTCCGCGGCTGCCAGATCCATCCCCGGGTGGTGACCCCATTCCGGGTTTCCGCCAACATCACCCCGTGTTCGGGAAGTCCTTCGACGAAATTGCGGGTTCCGTCGATCGGGTCGATCACCAGGGCGTGATCCGCGCTCGGCAGTTCTCGGCGCAGCCCCGGGTTGGCGAACACCGCTTCTTCCCCGATCACCAGGGCATCCGGATAGATCCGGCGCAATGCGGAGGAGAGGAGGGCTTCAGCCTCTCTGTCCGCGATGGTGACCAGATCGTCCGGTGCTGACTTCGACTCCACGTCCGCCTGTTCCAGCGCCCGGAACCGGGGATTGATGACCTTTTCGGCGGTCTCCTTGAGCAACTCCAGGATGGCTGCGGTGTCCATGGGGCCACACTATCCAAGGTCGAGGTGGTCCTGCGTGACGAAATCGATCAGCAGCTCCATGCGCTGGTTCAGCTGGGGTTCGAGGTCGCGCCAGGTCCGCACCCGGGCGAGCATCGCCCGCCACGCCCGCGCGATGTCGGCCTGGTCGGCGTGGGGCAGGCCGAGGGCCTTGAGGGTCCCCTTCTTGAAGTCCTGGTCCCTGGGGACCTGCGGCCATGTCCTGCGCCCGATGCGTTCGGGTTTGATGGCCTGCCAGATGTCTATGAACTCGTGTCCGGTGACGAACACGTGGTCGCGGTATCCGGCCTGAGCCACCTGTTTCGCGATCCGCGACTCCTTGCTGCCCGCAACCAGGTGGTCGACCAGCACCCCCAGTCGGCGGCCCGGACCGGGGCTGAACTCGGCGACGATGGCGGGCAGGTCGTCGATGCCACCCAGATATTCCACGACCACCCCCACGTGGCGCAGGTCGTCGCCCCAGACCTTCTCCACCAGTTCGGCGTCGTGGCGGCCCTCGACGTAGATGCGGGACGGCAGCGCCTCCCTCGCCGGTTCCGGGGTTTCCGAGATCCGGGACCCGGATGCGGTGTAGCGGGGTTTAGGGGCCGTGGCCCGCAGGGGTGGGCGGATAGCGACCGGTTCTCCCTCGAGCAGGAATCCCGGCCCGAAGGGGAAGCTGCGTTTCTTTCCCCTGCGATCCTCCAGCACGACGATACCGTTCTCCCAGCCAACCACGGCCCCGCAGAAGTCGTCGAACTCGACCACGAGATCCTTCTCGACGGGAACGTCGCGGGTTTTCTTCAGGTGGGCCCTCTGCCAGCCGGGGCGCAGCACGTCGTCGCGGTACCGATCCATTCGCCACACGATAGACGCGCCGGGCCCCGGCCGCGTCTGGACACGACCGGGGCCCGGGGGTTCCGGGTTCACCGGAGAGAAATCCTGCGATTCCAGTTGTGGACCATCCACGGGAGGCAGGCCGCGACGATCACCACCATCGCAACTGCCCAACCGAGGGGAATGATGTTGTTCTCCTTCACCTGGTAGGCGTGCAGCGTGTCCACGAGACCGAGGTCCAGGCTCCCGCCCGCATATGTAAGACCGATGGGGAGGAAGATCGCCCCGAAGAACAGGATGCTGGTGACCAGATAGCTAGCGACCCAGGTCAGAATCGGCCCCGCGACGCCGAACCCGGCCAGTTTCGGGTCGCTGCCGATCGTGGCGGCGAAGTAGAACATGACGAGGTAGAACCAGCCCAGGAACAGGACCAGCAGCACCACCAGCACCCATTGCCACCAGGGCAGCAGCTCACCCAACGAGGCCAGGAACTGCGGGATCGCCTCCTCCATGGCCGGCCCGTCTCCCTGGAAGACCGGGCCGCCCAGGTAGGCCATCGTGAGCGAGGCCAAAACCGTCCACGCCAGGGCGATTGCCTGGACCACGGCACCCCAGATCAGTCGCGCGCCGAGGATCGCCGAGCCCCTGACCGGGAGGCTGTGGGTCAGGTACCCCATCCTCCCCCAGGATGTGCGCCAGAAATCGACCGCGAGGACGAGCTGGACGAAGGGCCACATGCCCCCGACGAGGAAGAGGCCGAAAACCCCGAACACCACGGAAATCACGGGAACGTTGAGATGGGTCAGGAATCCCGATCCCAGCAGCACCAGGGTGCCCACGCCGAGGATCAGGCCCACCACGGGGCCGGTGCGGAGGACCTCGTGTTTGATCAGTTTGCGGACCATGAGTAGACCTTTCGGAAGAGCGCGTCGATGGACAGCCCGTGTTCGACGCGGAGATCGTCCACCTGCCCGGTCAGCAGGACCTTGCCGTGGCGCATCATGACGACGGCGTCGAGGACCGCTTCGAGATCGTGGATGAGGTGGGTTGAGATGAGAACCAGGGCGTCCGCCTCCAGGTTGCGCACGATTCCCTTGAGGATCACGTCTCGCGCAGCCGGGTCGACCCCGGAGATGGGTTCGTCGAGCAGGAATACCTTGGCGTCGCGCGACATTGCCAGGGCGATCTGCGCCTTCTCACGCATGCCCTTGCTCATCTGCTTCAGCTTCATGTCCTCCGCGAGGCCGAAGAACGTGATCATGTCGCTGGCCTTGTCGGCCCGGAAATCCGAGAAGAAGTCCGAGAACATCCCGATGCACTGCGAGACGGTTGCCGAGTCCTTCAGATAAGTGGCATCGGGCAGAAAACTCACACACGCCTTTGTTTCGGGACCCAGTCGCCTGCCCGCGATCCTCACATGCCCGGCGTGGTCCTGCATAACCCCGGCCAGTACCTTCAGCAGCGTGGTCTTGCCGCACCCGTTCTCCCCGAGCAGGCCGATCACCTGCCCGCCCGCGAGTTCCAGGTCCACGCCCGCGAGCGCCGGAATCGGCCCGAAGTTCTTGTTCAGGCCGCGGGCCTCGATCAGTGGCCCGTTGCTCCTGGGGCCGGCCTCATTCATTGCTGGTTCCACCTTTCTGTGATCAGTGCCACGGCTTCGGTCTCGGTCAGCCCGAAACCTTTCACCCGGGTTGTGAACTCGTCCGCCGCTCCCGCCGCCAGGTCGCACCGGAGCCGGGAGACGCGTTCCGCGTCATCGGTGACGAACCGCCCCACCGCCCTCTCCGAGCGACACAGGCCGTCACGCTCCAGCTCGGCGAGGGTTCGCTGGACGGTGTTCGGGTTGACCCCGAGTTCGACCGCAAGCTCCCGAACCCCGGGGATCTGCTTGCCCGGGGCCCATCTCCCGATGACGATCCGTCTGGTGAACTCCTCCCGGAGCTGCAGCCATATCGGCCGGCTGGAGTCGAAGTCCACGACACTTCCTTCCGTATGTCCGTATTAAGTAACTAATACAGTAGCACAGCGGTGGTACGAGTCAAATCACCGGGACAAACGCACAGCGAAGCCGGCTCAGGAAATGCTGGGGCGGATGCTCAGCTGCTCAATGGTGGCGTTGTCCGGGGTGTCAACGGCCAGCCGCACGGCAGCCGCCACCGACCCGGGTGAGACATAGCGCGAACCATCGTAGTGTTCGTTGCCCATCGCCGCCTGCAACTCGCGCTGCATGTCGGTATCGGTTCGCCCCGGGTGGACGGAGCAGACCCGCACCTTTCCGCGCATCTCCTCGCGCAGGGCGTCGGTCAGCGCCCGCAGGGCGAACTTGGAACCGGCATAGACTCCCCCACCGGGACTCGAGAAGAACCCGGCCCCGGAGTTGATGACCACCACGATCCCCCGCACGACCTCGAGGGCGGGCAGGAGAAGGCGGGTGAGGTCGGCGACGGCGAACACGTTCGTCTCAAAGACCTCGCGCCAGAGCGCCCGGGATGCGAGACCGATGTCGTTCGAGCGTCCGATACCGGCGGAGTGGACCAGCACGTCCAGCCGCCCGATGCCGATGCAGGCCGCGGCGACCGCGCCCTCGTCCGCCAGGTCGCAGACGAAGGGCGCCGCGTCATCCAGTTCGGCGACCAGTTTCCCGGTCCGGGCGGCGTCGCGACCGCCCACCAGGATCCGGTGCGTCGAGGAGAGCTCGACGGCGATGGCGCGGCCGATGCCGCGGGTTGCTCCAGTCACAAGGGCTACAGGACGGTTCGTCATGGAGAGAATCTACTTCAGGCGCATGAGCTTCAGTCCACCCTCGGCCTTCCGCACGGTCAGCCCCTGTCCCCATTCGAGACGTAGGAAGTCACGTTCGATACCGTCTCCGAAGACCACGAGGGTGGAGCGGGCCGAGAGTTCCAGTCCCTCCCCCTCCGCGAGCAGCCCGGCGGTGAGGGATGTGCCGGTGGTCCCCGACGGCCAGGCCTCCCGCACGAAGTAGGCGATTTCACCGGAGGTGGCTGCCGGCAGTCCGAAACCGGGACGGTTCTGCTCCCACAGCGATGCCAGCCATCCGCCGGAACCGGTCCCGGTCCCCACGACCACCCCGGAGGAGGATTGCGCCTCCACGCTCCCGCCGACCCTGAGGTCGTAGCGCGCGGACTGGTGGCCGCGGTCGCCGGCGAAGATCTCGTTGAGGGCCCGGAGCCGCTGCCCGTCGTCCACGATCGCCTCGACCATCGTCCGCACCTCGGTCCCTGGACTACCCCGTCCCGCCAGCAAGTCCCGCAGATCCTCGGGCGAGTGGCTGCACAGGGCTCCCGGCGCATCCGGGCTGATGCCGAGCACCGGCTGGTCGCGCAGGTATTTACTGACATTGGGAATCAGGCCGTCCTGCCCGACCACGACCACGAGATCGTCGGGTTCGAAGAGGAACCGGGAGAGCTGGCCCCTCTCGACTTCCGCGTAACGCCACTGAGCCGGGACCGCGTTCGAGACGGCATCGAGCGTTCTTCGCTGCGCCTCGTCGGCGGCCCGCAGGGTCTCAATCCCCAGCCCGCGGCCATTCAGAAAGAACTCGACGGCGCCGAGCGTGGAGTGGACCTCGAGCAACTCGGCCAACCAGGTCCGTCGATGCACGACGACGAGGCGTGGCGCACTCATCCCCGGACCTCTTCCAGGAGCCTGGAGACCCCGCCAGCGAGCAGGTCGGGGGTGAGCGTGAGCGAGTCGATCTTCGGCAACGCGGACAGCACCTCCGGGCCCACGGCTGCCAGCACCGCGGCCGGTTCCCCTGCGGAGAACGCCGCCAGCCTGGCCTGGAGGGCGGCATTCTCCGCTTCAGCAATCCGGGCGACCTCGCCGGCCCTGGCCTCCGCCATCAGGATGACCTCATCGGCCCCGGCCTCCACCTGAAGCCGTCTGTTCGCCGCTTCGGCCTCGTTGCGGAGTCGGTCTCGTTCCAGCTCCTGTTCGGTGCGGCGGCGTTCGTTCATTCCCTGGAGCTCCACGAGCTCGGCCTCGCGACGGGCCAGTTCGGTCCGGTTGTTCAGTTCGTTCTCCTTGATGGCCCGTTCCCGGTCCACCGCCTGCGCCCGCCGGTCGTAGGTGGCGCGATCCGCGTCCGCCTGCGCCTCTTCCCGGATGCGGGTCTGGAGGGCCCGTTCGAGCTCTTCGTCGGCCCGGACCGCGACGACACGGACCCCGAGCACCTCGATACCCGCGCCACCGAGCTGACGTTCCTCCGACAGGCCTTCGGCGATCGCGTCGCGGACCAGACGCAACCCGTCGTCGAGGATCGTCCCGAGGGACTCCCCCGCGACCACTTCCGCCGCGAACTGTTTCGCCGATTCGGCGAGACGGTTCTGCAGGTTCTGCAGGGGCTGCCCGGTCCATTCGCCGGTTCTCTGGTCGATCTCGAAATCCACCCTCCGGGCGGTCAGCTCAGGATCGACGATGCGCACTGTGAGCGCGGTCTGGACGCTGACCTCCTGGCGGTCGGATGTGGTGACCCGGAAGATGTTACCGAACTCCATGTCGTCAACCGGCACCTCGGAGAGGCTGGTGTCGAGCGGGCGGAACCAGAACGATGCCCCGGCACCCCGGTTGACCAGCTTTCCGCGCCTTCCCTGGAAGAGCACCCTGGTGGCCGAGCTGGTGGCGTGGGAGAAGAACGGATAACGATGAATGGTGGCCATTGGAACCTCCTAATTAACGTATATCTGACAATAAAGAGGTCTGGAGATTTTGTCAACCCGACGTTAATCTTGGCACATGAAGCTTCCTGTCATGACCGTCGCCGTCGACATCGTCGTGCTCACAATCGCGGACGCCCGCCTGCAGGTGGCCCTGGTGGAGCGGGGCATCCCCCCGTACGAGGGGATGCAGGCCCTACCGGGCGGTTTCGTCCTGCCCGGGGAATCGGTGATGGACGCGGCCCGGCGCGAGCTGGTGGAAGAAACCGGCCTGGATCTCGACGCGACCCACCTGGAGCAGCTCGCCACCTTCGGCGAACCCGGGCGCGACCCGAGAGGCCGCGTGGTCTCGGTCGCCCACCTTGCCCTGGCCGCCTCCCTCGGCGGCCTGACCCCCGGGTCAGATGCCTCCGGAGCCCATTGGTGTCCGGTCGATGACCTGCCCTCCCTGGCCTTCGACCACGACGAGATCCTCCGGGCGGGGATCGAACGCGCCCGGGCGAAACTGGAGTACACGACTGTGGCAACCCGGTTCTGCGGTCCCAGGTTCACCATGACCGAGCTGCGGCGGGTCTACGAGGCGGCCTGGGGCATTGAGGTTGACCCCCGGAACTTCTCACGCAAGGTGCTGGGGTCGCGAGGATTCGTCGTCGGTTGCGGGACCCGCAGCGGCAGTCGCGGGAGGCCCGCCGCCCTCTACCGCGCGGGAACCGCGGACGGCCTTCACCCCCCGATCATGAGGGAGGGCTGAAAAATCCAACCCGGTCCATGGGCATCGCAGGCTGGGAATCATCGAGGCGGTTGCCGCCACGGAGGGATTGCCCTGCATGACCTTCCCGATCGGAAACCGGACGTCGAAACCCGATTTTCCCGGTTACGTCGCGGAGAAGATCCGCGTCCAGAGCGACGGACCCGTCGCCATGACCCCGAGAACACCTTGGTGGCCTGCTCCCACCACCGAGATGATCACCGGATACGAAGACCTCGGTTACGAGATAGACACCCTCGAATCCGCCCTGTACGAGTTCCTGGTCGGGAAGGACTACGTGGATTCTTGGTTTTCAGAAGCTCACGGGCGCTTCTGTTTCTTCTTCCCCGATGATTGGCGGGAGGCAGTGGAGAGGGCCGGTTTCCGCTGCACGCCGGACACCCACGGCATGCAGAACCCGTGGTTGATCGAGAACCTATTCGCCCTGGCAGCGGTGGAGTTCGGCCTCGATCCGTGGTCCGTGCTGCTGGTGACCGGGAAACCCCCTGTGAGACGGGTTGGGGTCGCGGGAAACCTCGCGACCCCAACCGCGTCACGTCATTTCTTCCAGGGTGTGACAAATTCGTTGGCGGGCCGGCCCTCTACGGCCGCGTTGAGTTCCGCGGCCTTGGCGCCGTCGATCTGCTCCCGGATGATGTCCGCATGCCCGGCGTGCCGGGCGAACTCCTCCAGGTCATGGACGATGAGGTAGCGCATGGTCGTATCAGCGGGTTCGTTGCGTCCGTACCACGGTGCGGGTGGGACCTGTATCACCTGATCCAGATCGGTCTCCTCCGCCAGCTTCAGGTACTGCTCACAGAGCCTGTCGTGGTTCTCGAGGAGTGTGCCAAGATCCTCGTCCTCGCCGGGGGCGAAACTGGCCATGAAGTCCTCGTAGAAGTCCTCGTGGCTGGGTTTCGCGTCCAGGACACCGGCCGCCGCGAGCCGGTTGCGCAAAACGTAGGAGCAGTGCTTGATCACCCCGGAGACGGAGAACACCGAGGCCAGGGGTTGCAGCCGGGCTTGTTCATCGGTCAGCCCGTGGGCGGCGTCCCGGATGGCCTGGAGCTGCACCTGCAGGTAATTTCGCAGCGTGGTGCGTTCATCGTGGATGGCCGGGAAGTACATGTTTCCTCCTGTTCGGTTCGTTCGACATCAACGTTGCCGCACAATCCGGACAGATCCTGTCCGCTACCTGTGCGAGGCTTGGGTTCATGAGTGAGACCACCCACCGGGTACTGCGGCTGCTCGGGCTGCTCGAGTCCCGCTCCACGTGGACGGGATCCGAGCTGGCGGAGCGGCTCGGGGTCACACAGCGAACCGTCCGGCGTGACGTCACCAAGCTCCGGGAGCTCGGCTATCAGGTGGACAGCGTGCAGGGCCTGGACGGTGGATACCGCATGTCGGGTGGCCGCGCCCTGCCCCCGCTGGTGCTCGACGACGACGAGGCCGTCGCCCTGACGGCTTGCCTGAGGATGGCCGCCATGGACGGCAGCGACCAGATCGGCGAGGCCGCACTGCGGGCCTTGGCGAAACTCGACCAGGTGTTGCCCGCGCGGATTCGTCCCGAGGTCGCGGCGGTGTCAGAGGCCGTGACGACGTTGCCATCCACCCGCCCCGGTATTTCCTGGCAACCCCTGGCGGCGCTGGCGAAGGCCAAGCGCGACCACCACCTGGCGCGGATCAACTACGTGCGCGGCGACGGGGAGGAGTCCGAGCGGGACGTGGAACCCGCCCAGCTGCTCACCCAGGCCGGGAAGTGGTACCTGATCGCCTTCGACCGGTTGCGTTCCGATTGGCGGATCTTCCGGCTGGACCGCATGAACCGGGTGCGTGTTCTCACCTTCACCTTCACTCCCCGCACCCCACCCAGCCCCCAGGACATGCTGCTGGGCCGCCGCCCGGAACACTGGCCGCACGAGGCGGTGGTGACGCTCACCTGTCCTTCACGGGTCCTGGAGGAGAGGATCCCGGAACGCCATTTCGAATTGCTGGAGGAGAACGACGGGGTCTCCACACTGCGGGTGGGGGCCGATGAACCCGACCACATGGCCTGGCATCTCGTCGGCCTCGCGCGCTCGCTGGGAGCGGAGCTGCGCGTGGTGCGCGGGGACTCCCTGCGAACCGCCCTGGCGAACCTGGCGGCAGAATTCACCGAGGCCGCTCAGTCGAGCAGCCGCAACACCACACCGTCGGCCAGGAGCCGGCCACGTAGGGTGAGTGCGAGCCGTCCCTCCGCCACGACGCCCAGTCCTTCGGCGACGATCCCGTCGACCCGGGTGGCTTCGGTCTCGGTGAGCACACCCAGTGGCAGACCTTCGGCCAGCCGGAGTTCGAGCATCACCCGCTCCACCCGGCGATCCTCCGGGGACAGCGCCTCTCTGCCCTGAGCCGGGGTGTGGCCGTCGGCCAGGGCGGCCGCGTAGCTGCGCGGGTGTTTGCGGTTCCAGAACCTGACGCCCCCGATGTGGCTGTGAGCGCCCGGCCCGATGCCCCACCAGTTCCCGCCCCGCCAGTAGGCCAGGTTGTGTCGGCAGCGCGCCGCCGGGGTCCGGGCCCAGTTGCTGGTCTCGTAGTTGCTGAATCCCAGCGCCGTCAGGTGTTGCTCCGTCACCAGGTATTTCTCGGCGAGTTCGTCGTCGTCCGGCATCGGCACCTCGCCCCTGCGAACCCGCATCGCCAGGCGGGTTCCCTGTTCCACGATCAGGGAATAGGCGGAGACGTGGTCGACGGGTGCCGCAGCCACCGCTTCGAGGCTCTCCTCCCAGTCGGTCGTGGACTCACCCGGGGTCCCGAAGATCAGGTCTAGGCTGACGTGTTCGAAACCGGCCTGCCGTGCCCAGTGTGCCGCTTCGAGGCCGCGTCCCGGGGTGTGTGCCCGTTCCAGGACCTCCAGGACATGCGGCACCGCTGACTGCATTCCCAGCGATATCCGCGTGAAACCGGACTCCCGGAGTCGCCCCAGGTATTCCGGGGTCACGGTTTCCGGGTTGGCCTCGGTGGTGATCTCGGCGTCGCGGGCCAGGCCGAAACGTTCCCGGACGGCGTCCAGGAGTCGCGACAACTCCCCCGCTGGAAGCATGGTCGGGGTGCCGCCGCCGACGAAGACCGTGTCCGCCTCGGGTGTCCCGTCACCGAGCACCCGGGCGGCGAGGTCGATCTCCCGCAGTGCAGCCGTGAGGTAGTCGCCCGTGGACATGCCCCACAGCTCGGAGGCAGTGTAGGTGTTGAAATCGCAGTAGCCGCAGCGACTGCGGCAGAAGGGAACGTGCAGGTAGACGGAGAACGACCGTTCCGGAAGCTCTGCCAGCGCGGAGCCGGGCAGGGTCCCGTCGAGAGGCACTGGGTCTCCGGCAGGCAGCTGATTGGCCACCGGGAAAATATACAGTGCTCACATTCCCTGTCACATCGCCCTTCCCCAGCCGCGTACCACCCCTGCGGCGGTGATCATGCTTCTACTGATCAGGGCCTTCCAGGCCTTCGACGAGTTCTACAACCTGCTGGGGTCCATCGGTTCCTACCTGCTCTGCGGTTGTCCACCGCTGGTGCACCTGTACCTGACCGCCCTGCAGACGGATGGGCACCGTGGTGGTCTACTTGATGGCCGGATACGGGTTGGCACGTTTCACCCACCGATTGTCAAAGGTGGTGCTGGGGCTGACGGTGTTCACTACAGTGCCCCATCCCGGTGTACACCCGATCGAATCTGCCACTCCCCAGCACCTCGACCGCCTGGTAGACGTCGGAGACGACGTAGTCCACCGGCACCTTGTTCTCAGCTGCGATACGTCTGGCGTGTTCAATGAATCGGGGCGACAGATCAAGACCCGTCATGCGGGCACCGAGCCGGGCCAAACTGATGGTGTCCGTGCCGAGATGGCATTGCAAGGTGTACCCCGTCGAGACCGCGGAGTTCGCCGAGCCGGGGCCGGTCAAAGGCAACCACGTGGGAGAGCCACGAGGGATCCGCCACCTTCTTCAGGGCATAACTTCTCGCGCCGACATGAACGTCGGCACGAGAATTCCAGTTGCCCCGGTTGATCGCCCGGTGGTCCATGAGTCCTGCGTCTTACCTCTTGGTGGTCTCCGATGTGGACAGGGCGGCCACGAAGGCCTCCTGCGGAACCTCGACACGACCCACCATCTTCATCCGCTTCTTGCCCTCTTTCTGTTTCTCCAGGAGCTTGCGTTTGCGGGAGATGTCACCGCCGTAGCACTTCGCCAGCACGTCCTTGCGCATTGCCCGGATGGTTTCCCGGGCTATGACCCGCGACCCGATGGCCGCCTGGATCGGCACCTCGAACTGTTGGCGCGGAATGAGTTCCTTGAGTTTGCCCGCCATCGTCAGGCCGTAGGAGTAGGCCTTGTCCCTGTGAACGATCGCGGAGAAGGCGTCGACGGGGTCGCCGTGGAGGAGAATGTCCACCTTCACCAGGTCGGCCACCTGCTCGCCGTCAGGTTCGTAGTCGAGAGACGCGTAACCCTTGGTGCGGGATTTCAGCGCATCGAAGAAGTCGAAGACGATCTCGGCCAGCGGCAGGGTGTAGCGGATCTCGACACGGTCCTCGCTCAGGTAGTCGAGTCCCTGCTGCACACCACGCCGGGTCTGGCACAGCTCCAACACCGTGCCGATGTACTCGGACGGGGTGAGGATGGTGCCGCGCACCGCCGGCTCGCGGACCTCCGCGATCTTGCCCGACGGGTATTCCGACGGATTCGTCACGGTATGTTCGGTGCCATCCTCCATGACGACGCGGTAGACGACGTTCGGCGCGGTGGAGATCAGGTCGAGGTTGAACTCGCGTTCCAGGCGTTCCCGGACGATCTCCATGTGCAGCAGCCCCAGGAAGCCGACGCGGAACCCGAAACCGAGGGCTCCGGAGGTCTCAGGTTCGAAGGTGAGGGCCGCGTCGTTGAGCTGGAGTTTCTCCAAGGCCTCGCGCAGCTCGTTGAAGTCATCGCCATCGATCGGGTACATGCCCGCGTACACCATCGGCTTGGGGTGCCGGTAGCCCCCGAGATCCTGTGTGGCGGAACGCGCCGCCCCGGTGATGGTGTCCCCCACCCGCGACTGCCGCACGTCCTTGACACCGGTGATCAGGTATCCCACCTCGCCCACGCCGAGCGCGTCGGACTTCTTCGGTTCCGGGGAGATCACCCCCACCTCGAGAAGGTCGTGCTCGGCCCTGGTGGACATCATGAGGATGCGTTCGCGATGGCTGAGTTCCCCGTCGACCACGCGGACGTAGGTGACCACACCGCGGTAGGTGTCGTAGACGGAGTCGAAGATCAGGGCCCGCGCCGGCCCCTCGGGATTCCCGACCGGTGCGGGGATCTGGGCGACGATCTGGTCCAGCAGCTCGGCAACACCTACGCCGGTCTTCGCCGAAACCTTGAGCACCTCCGACTCGTCACAGCCGATGATGCCAGCCAGCTCGGCGGCGTATTTCTCCGGGTTCGCACCGGGCAGGTCGATCTTGTTCAGCACCGGGATGATGTGGAGATCGGCCTCCAGCGCCAGGTACAGGTTGGCTAGGGTCTGCGCCTCGATCCCCTGTGCCGCGTCAACCAGCAGTATGGCTCCCTCGCAGGCTGCCAGGGAGCGCGAAACCTCGTAGGTGAAGTCGACATGCCCGGGGGTGTCGATCATGTTGAGGACGTGCTCGACCCCGTCGACGCTCCACGGCATCCGCACCGCCTGTGACTTGATGGTGATGCCCCGTTCACGTTCGATGTCCATGCGATCCAGGTACTGCGCTCGCATGGCGCGTTCGTCCACCACCTTTGTCAGTTGCAGCATCCTGTCGGCCAGCGTCGATTTGCCGTGGTCGATGTGCGCGATGATGCAGAAATTGCGGATGATCGCCGGATCGGTCCTGCCGGGAGCGGGCATTCATCCTCCTTAGGGGCCGGGAGCGGGACGAGTCATCTTCTCACGAGTGGGCTCCTGGGCACGAGCGCGACGCAACCGGGCCGGGCGGAGTCAAGATTTTGCGGCCACCCCAGGGCTCCGCTAATCTGGACCGTCGCGTAATCAAAGCGCACCCACATACCGAGTAACCCAGACTAGTGAGGCAAGCCCAAGTGGCAAACATCAAGTCCCAGAAGAAGCGCGTCAAGACCAACGAGAAAGCACGCCAGCGCAACAAGGCCATCAAGTCGGAACTGCGCACCCACGTGCGCAACTTCCGCACTGCGGTCGCCGAGGGCGACAAGGCCAAGGCCGTCGAACTCTCCCGGGTCGCCAACCGCGCCCTTGACAAGGCCGTGACCAAGGGCGTCATTCACGCGAACCAGGCGGCCAACCGCAAGTCAGCTATCAGCCTCACCGTCAACACCCTCGACTGAGCCCAGGCCTCACCGGCCAGTCCAGCGCCCGGACCCACTCGGTGGTCCGGGCGCTGTTTCGCGTATGCTTCGGCAGTCACAAACGAACGGGGAACAATGCACAGAGTTGGATTCGACAGGGAAAAGTACCTGACTCTCCAGGGGGAACGCATCGAGGCCCGGCGACGACAGTTCGGGGGCAAGCTCTACCTGGAGTTCGGGGGCAAGCTCGTCGACGACATGCACGCCTCCCGGGTGCTGCCGGGTTTCACCCCCGACAACAAGATCGTGATGCTGGCCGGCCTCGCCGACGAGGTGGAGATCGTGGTGGTGGTCAATGCCCGGGACTTCTCCCGCCACAAGGTCCGCGCCGATCTCGGAATCTCCTACGAAGACGACGTGCTGCGCCACATCGATGCCTTCCGCTCCTACGGCCTCTGCGTCGGGAGCGTGGTCATCTCCCACTGGTCCAACGACAACCGTCAGGCCGCGGCGTTCAAACGGAAACTGGAACGGCTCGGCATCAAGGTCTACCGACACTACGTGATCCCTGGCTACCCGCACGACGTGGCGCGCATCGTCTCCCCAGAGGGGTACGGGCACAACGAATACATAGAGACAGAACGCGACCTGGTGGTGGTAACCGCTCCCGGCCCGGGGTCGGGCAAGATGGCCACCTGCCTGTCGCAGCTCTACCACGACCATCAGCGGGGAATCCGCTCCGGCTACGCGAAGTTCGAGACCTTCCCGAT
The DNA here is from genome assembly GCA_938012815.1 of uncultured Propionibacteriaceae bacterium. Lineage (GTDB taxonomy): Bacteria > Actinomycetota > Actinomycetes > Propionibacteriales > Propionibacteriaceae > Arachnia. The sequence goes on along the minus strand of CALLVV010000019.1, from coordinate 1,366 downwards.
CTGGAACCTACCCCTCGACCATCCCGTGAACATCGCCTACGAGGCCGCCACCGCGGACCTCGATGACGTGAACATGATCGACCACTTCCACTTGGCGGCCTACGGGGAACAGACGGTCAACTACAACCGCGACATCGAGATCTTCCCCGTGCTGAAACGCCTGTTCGAGCAACTCCTCGACGAATCCCCGTACCAGTCGCCCACCGACATGGGCGTCAACATGGCTGGCATGTGCATCAGCGACGACGAGGTGTGCCGGGAGGCCTCCCGACAGGAGGTGATCCGCCGCTACTTCAAGGCCCTTGCAGCAGAGCACCGGGACCAGTCGGAACCGATCCAGTCGGATCGAATCGCCTTGCTGATGAGCAAGCTGCAGATCTCCCGCGAGGACCGCCCGGTGGTGTTGCCCGCGCTGGAGAAGCAGAAGGCCACCAAGGGGCCGGCCGCAGCCATCCAGCTTCCCGACGGCCAGATCATCGTGGGCAAGACCTCACCGCTGCTGGGGGCCTGTTCCGCGATGCTCCTGGATGCCCTGAAGGCTCTGGCCGGCATCGACCCGGATGTGAAACTGCTGGCCACCGAGACCATCGAACCCATCCAGACGCTGAAGACGAAACATCTGGGCAGTCGAAATCCCCGGCTCCACACCGACGAGGTCCTGATTGCCCTGTCCGTCAGCGCCACCCACAGCGACTTTGCCCGCCGCGCGCTGGCGGAACTTCACAACATCCGGGGCTGTGACGTCCACTCGACCGTGATCCTCGGCCCCGTGGACGAGGCCATCCTGCGCAGCCTGGGGGCCTACGTCACCTGCGAGCCGGTGTTCCAGACCAAGAGGTTGTACCGGAAACACTGAACCCGCGAGGTCTCAGGTTCGTTTCTGCCGGAGGATGCCGAGCACCATGCGTTCAAGCGCATAGTCCGGGTTGGTGGCCGCACCCTTGACATCCGCGTCAGCCCGGGCAATGATCCCGATGGCCTCGGCCACCCCGGCCGGCTGCCAATTCCGGGAGGTGCGCTGGTACTCCTTCAGTTTGAACGGCGGCACCCCGATTCGCCGGGCCAGGTCGTTCCCGCTCCCCCGCGCCTCCAGGTACTTGCCCATGCCGCGGAACGCACCGGCCATGGCGGATGTGATCAGCACGGGGGCAACGCCAGATCCGAGGGCCCAGCGGAGACGCTCCAGCGCCAGCGACGCATCACCGGCCAGCACGGCATCGGAGACCGCGAACGAGGTGACCTCCGCCCGGCCCGCGAAGTACTTCCGCACCAGGGTCTCGTCCACCGGCTCACCGCCGGCATCGGATGCGAGCTGTGCGACCGCCGAGGTGAGTGCCCTCAGGTCGTTCCCGACCGCCGCCACGAG